>JAWODB010000076.1:0-3375 GCA_046483505.1 Phycisphaerae bacterium | reverse complement strand
CAAGCCGAGACGTTCCTCCTCAGTCAGCGGCGGGACGAGGCGTCGAAACTCCTCGTCCACGATGACGTCGCATTCCGGTGCAGCAGCAACCATCCGTTCGGTCTCCTCAGAAAGGCAGTTCATCGTCCGGGGGCGGCCAATCGGGCATCACGAGGTCGGGGCCGTCGCGTTCGTCGCTGCCGTCGAGCCGCGGCGGGAGGGGGTCGAGACGATAGTCCACGATGCGGTCGTACTTCTCGCCGGCGACCGAGCGGACGGTGATGGCCGACGGCTCGGCGAGGCCGCCGGCCTGGGCAATGGCCACGGCCTGGGCGGCCGTCTCGGGCACGGGCTCGCGCGACCGCTCGCGCCACCACGCCTCGGCTTTCGACCGGGCGTAGCCGGTGTGCTCGACACAGATGAACTCCGGCTGCCAGTCGCCGAGGCCGATGCGGTAATCGACCCGCATGGTCTTGGGGTGGTCCTCGGGCGCGTCGTACTTCGTGTGGACGCGGTAAGTGATCTCCTGGACCTCGTACTCGGTTTCGGTCACCTGGCCGGAGAGAATGGGGGCGCCCGAGGCCCGGCGGTCATGCCGCTCGCGCTCGGGCGGGGGGAACTCGTGCCCGCACTCCGGGCACACGGCATAGGCGGCGTGAATGACGGCGTGGCACTCGGGGCATTCCTTGGCCGGTGCCTCGCCGCCTGCGCCCGTGCGGTCCTCGATCTCCAGGGCGTCGACCGGCCCGTGCCGCAGGATGTTGCCGCCGAAGTCGAGGACGAGGCAGTTCTCCTTCGTCGGGTGGAGCCTGAACCCGCGACCGACCATCTGGTAATAGAGCCCCGGCGAGTTCGTCGGGCGGAGCATCGCCACGCAGTCGATGTTCGGGGCGTCGAAGCCCGTCGTCAGCACGTTGACGTTCACGAGGTATTTCAGGGCACCCTCGCGGAACCGCTCGAGCGTGCCGGCCCGCTCGAGGGCCGGCGTCTCGCCCGTCACGAGGCCGCACTCTTCGCCGAGGTCGCCGAGCGCGCGCCGGACGTGCCGGGCATGGGCGACGCCGGCCGCGAAGATGAGGACCGAGTGCCGGTCGCGGGTCTCGCGGACGATCTCGGCGCACGCCTCGCGCACCAGGGCGTCGTCGTCCATCAGGGCCTCGACCTCACCGGCGATGAACTCACCGCCCCGTATGTGCAGGCCTCCCGTGTCGACCTTCCGCCGACCGGCCTTGGTCTTCAGGGGGCAGAGGTAGCCCTGGACGATGAGTTCGCGGACACCCACCTCGTAACAGATCTCGTTCAGGAGGTGCTCGGGGTCGCAGATCATGCCGGTCGTCATGCGGTACGGCGTCGCCGTGAGGCCGACGAGGCGGACGTTGGGATTGACGACCCGGGCGTCGGCCAGGAATGTCCGGTACATCCCCTCGCCGTCGGGCGGGATGAGATGACACTCGTCAATGAGAATGAGGTCGAACCGGTCGAGTTCGGCCGCCCGGCGATAGACCGACTGGATGCCCGCGACGATGATCGGGTGCTCGGTGTCTCGGCTCCTGAGGCCCGCCGAGTAAACGCCGATGTGCATCCAGAGGTCGGGGGCCATCGAGTGGAGTTTTTCGACGGCCTGCTCCAGGAGTTCCTTCACGTGGGCGAGGATGAGCACCCGTCCGCCCCAGCGGCTGACCGCGTCGCGGCAGATCTGGCCCAGTACCAAGGTCTTGCCCGACGCCGTCGGCAGCACGACGCACGGGTGGTCGTCGCGCTCCCTGAGGTGTCGGTACACCGCCGCCACGGCCTCCTCCTGGTAGGGCCGCAATTGCATCACGCCCGCACCTCCGTACCGTCGGGCAGGATGCAGCGGTTGCCCATGATCGGGATGGTGTAGAGCGTGTCGCTGCGGCGACCGAGGTAGCCGAGGATGAAGGCGTTCACCCACTCGACGGGCCGGCCCGTGCCGTAGAGGGGAATGGTCTTGCACAGGCACCCCGCGCTTCGGGCCTGGACCACGCGGCCGGGCGACCAGACGTTCTGGACGATGCTCGCGTCGGCGCGGTGCGTGTGGCCGTGCAGGACGCTCCGTCCCTGGCTGATCGCCAGGTGCTGCTTCGTCGCGTTCTTCGCATAGGACCAGCCGTGCACCGCCACGATGCGGTTGTTCAGGCGGTACGCGGGATAGCGCCCGCTCGCCGACCCGTACCGGACGTAGGTGGTGTCCGACCGGCCGTCCGTCAGGCGCACCCGCGGGGCGAGCATGCTGTAGGCGCCCCGCCCCTCGGCCGTCGCGGCGGCCCACCGGTCGATGCGGTACTCGTGGTTGCCCTCGATGATGGCGAGCCGGTCGCAGGTCGCCTGGAGACGGTCGAGCAGGGCGTTTGCGGCGTCGAGGTCCTCGGCGTACTCGGTCTCCAGTAAACCGTGAGTCGGCGGGTGCCGGGAGAACTGGCTGCAGTCCAGGAGGTCGCCGAGGCAGACGACCAGGTCCGGCCGGAGGCGCTCGGCCGCCCGGCAGAACACCTCCACCGCGCCCGTCTGCTGGTACGGGATGTGCACGTCGCCGAACGCCAGGACGGTCTTGGAGTGGGCCTTGGCCATTACTCCTCCCCCGCGACCATGGCCGCGGTGCGGGCGTAGCCGGCGATATCGACGAGGTTGTCCCGCTTGTGGCGGTGAACCTGGCGGGCGAGTTTGAGGGCGATCATGCAGAGCGGCACGTCCATCGCCGTGACGGCCTCGCCGTCGCGGAGGCGGCGCGCAAGGATCGCCGTCCAGAGCGCGGCCGTCCGGGCAAAGTCCTCGCTCGGCGGCCCGTAATCGCTGTGCCGGGCGCCGGCGGTGATGCGCCGGGCGACGTCGAGGACGGACTCGCCGCCCTCCTCGACGGTCCAGGACACGCGCGGCGGCACGTCCATCTCCGCGCCGGTGTCGGCATCGAAGAACCGCAGGCCGAGTTCGGCGGCGAGGACCGCCTCCAGCGTGGCCCCGCGCGACGTCTGCCATCCGGGCAGGAGCGCGATGGCGTCGCACTTGGCGAGCATGGCCACGTCGGCCCGCAGGTAAGCCTGGCGCGGCAGGTCCGTCCGGCCGCCGAAGTTCAGGGCCGGGTTGGACACCCGCCACCCGGCCTCGGCGAACCGTTCGGCGGCGGCGTGGAACGCGGGGAAGTTCAGGTCCTCGCGGCCGGTCATCGGCCCCGAGATGTAGATTCGCTTCGTGTCGGTCATGGGTCAGTTGGTCTCCGGATTCGTGGCGGCGCCACACAGGGGGCAGCGCGCAAGCGGCAGGCGGTCCAGGCGGACCTCGACGCGGCCGTGGGGCCGGTCCACCTCGCCCCGGCGGACCAGGAGCAGGTCGACCTGGCTGTCGTCGGCGTAGACGCCGGCGTGTTCGAGGGCGTCGAGG
>JAWODB010000048.1:0-14236 GCA_046483505.1 Phycisphaerae bacterium | reverse complement strand
GCTGCTGGCGCGGATGGCGGCCGAGCCCGACCGCCTCTGCCCGCACCTGCACCTGTCGCTCCAGTCGGGCGAGGACGCGGTCCTGGCCCGCATGGGCCGGCCGTACACGGCGGGCGGGTTTCTGCGGACCGTCGAACGGGTCCGCGACGCCCTGGACGAGCCGGCGATAACGACCGACGTCCTGGTGGGTTTTCCCGGCGAGACGGACGCCGCCTTCGAGCGGACGCTGGCCGTCTGCCGCGAGGCCGGCTGTGCGCGGATGCACGTCTTCCCGTTCTCGGCGCGGCCGGGGACGCGGGCGGCGGCGATGCCCGGCCGGGTGCCGCGACAGGTCGCGCGCGACCGCCGCCGAAGGGCCGCCGAGGTCGGCGAGGACCTCGCGGCCGGCTACCGCCGACGTCTCGTCGGCCGGCGCGAGCAGGTCGTCCTGGAAACGGTCCCCGGCGCCGGCCCGGCCGAGGGCGTGGCCGCCCGCTACGTCCGCGTCCGCATTCGCGGCCCGGTGCCCGACGGCGCCGCCCGCCGCGACCTCGTGCCCGTGCGGCTGGAGGCGGTGGACGGCGAGGCGCTCACGGGCTGCGCCGAGGCCTAGGCGCGCCACGTGCCACCCTGGCACGGGTACGGCTCGTGCCGTGGCCGGCTGGGGGCTTGTCCGCCAGTGCTTCCCGGCCATTCGCTTCGCTCATGGGGGGGCGTGAGGGCGCACGCTTGCAAGGGCCGGGGCGGGCCGGTACAGTCTTGGCCATGACCGTTCGTGCGATCACTCCCGCCGCCGGGCCGGTATGCGGCCGTATCCGGCCGCCGGGGTCCCGGAGCGTGACGAATCGGGCCCTGGTGGTGGCGGCGCTCGGGGAGGGCGAGTCCGTCCTGGCGGGCGTGGGCTTCTCCGCCGACACGCGCATCTGCGCCGCGGCGCTGGAGGCCCTCGGCATCCCCGTGGCGACGGACGAGCCCGCCCGCCGCATGGCCGTCGCCGGCTGCGGCGGCCGCGTGCCACCGGGGCCGGCGGACCTGTACACGGGCGAGTCGGGGACGGCCACGCGGTTCGTCACGGCGCTGGCGGCCGCGGGGCGGGGCCGGTACCGCATCGACGGCGCCCCGCGGATGCGCGAGCGGCCGATCCAGGACCTCCTGGACGGCCTGGCGGCCCTGGGCGTGGCGGCCGAGAGCGAAGGCGGCACGGGGTGCCCGCCGGTCGTCGTGGAGACCTCCGGCCTGGCGGGCGGCGCCGTGACGGTCCGCGGGGCGGTCTCGAGCCAGTACCTCTCGGCCCTCCTGATGGCCGCCGCCGCCGCCGACGGGCCGGTCACCATCGAGGTGGCGGGCGAACTCGTCTCCAAGCCGTTCGTCGACATGACGCTGGCGGTGATGGCGGCGTTCGGGGCCGAGGTCGAGCGCGAGACGTACGCCCGGTTCCGCGTCCCGGCCCCGTTGCGGTACGCCGGCCGGACGTACCCGGTGGAACCGGACGCGGCGAGCGCGAGTTATTTCCTGGCCGCCGCCGCCGCCACCGGCGGCGAGGTCACCGTCGAGGGCCTGACGCGCCAGAGCGTGCAGGGGGCGGCCGGCTTCGCCGACGTCCTCCGCGAGATGGGGTGCGAGGTCACCTGGACGGACGCGGGGGTGACCGTGTCGGGCCCGGAGCACCTGTCGGGCCTGCGGATCGACATGAACGCGATGCCCGACATGGTCCTGACGCTGGCGCCGCTGGCGGTGCTGGCCCGCGGGCGGACGGCCATCGAGAACGTGGCCAACCTGCGGGTGAAGGAATCCGACCGGCTGGCGGCCCTGGCGACGGAACTCGGGCGGCTGGGGGCCGAGGTCGAGGAGCATCCGGACGGCCTGGCCATCACGCCGCCGGAGACGGTCCGGCCGGCCGAGATCGCCACCTACAACGATCACCGCATCGCCATGGGGATGGCCGTCGTCGGCCTGGCCGTGCCCGGCGTGCGGATCGCGGACCCGGCGTGCGTCGGGAAGACGTATCCGGGGTTCTTCGAGGACCTCCAGCGGCTGGCGAGGAGCGACGTGACGTGAAGACGCTGAAGCCCATCGCGGTCCTCGCCCTGGTCGGGGCGGTGCTCGTCGCGCCCGGCTGCCGAAGCGCCTGGCGGCTGGGGGGGACGCAGTCCCGCCGCGACGTCTACATGAACCTCATGACGCCGCTCCAGCAGGCCGAATACCGCCACATGGAGGCCCTGAACAAGCCGCTCAGCCTGCGGCTGGCGTATCTCCAGGGAATTGAGGTTTATCAAACGTGGGCCGAACAGCCGAAAGATATTCAGGACGCCATCCTGCGCCGGGAGGTCCGCGAGGGCATGACGCCCGTCCAGGTGCAGATGGCCTGGGGGCACCCGGCCGAGCGGCGCGACGCGACCCTGCCGGCCGAGCGGGCCGCAGGCCACACCCGCATCGTCTGGGAATACGAGATCCGCTCGCAAGGCATCGGTGGCAGCCAATATGAGCGAAGCGTCTGCTTCTACGATGGAGAGGTCCTCTGGGTCCGCGACCGCGGCTAGTCCCCCGCCCCCCGAGCCGCTGCGTCTCCTGCTCGTCACGTCCCGCCCCGCCCTGACGGAGCGCCTCCGCCGGCGCCTGGCCGGCGAGGCGGTCGACCTCAGCGCGGCCGACGCCGTCCTGGCCGGCCTCGTGGCCGAGGCCGACGCCGTCCTCCTCGATCTGCCGGACGCCGGCGACCCGGCCGCCGTCGAGCGGGCCGTCGCCCAGGCGCGGGACCTGGCCGAGACGCCCGTCCCGGTCCTGGTGCTCGGCCGGCCGTCGCGCGACGGCCGCCTGGCCCTGTACGAGGCGGGCGTGCTGGGGTTTGCCGATGCCGAAGCCGACCCGGAAGAACTCGCGGCCCGCCTGGCGAGCCTGGCGGGGGCGAAGCGCCGGGCCGCACGGGCCGTCAAACGCCTCCGCGACCACTCGCGGCGCCTGGACGAGCAGTTGCGGCTGGCGCAGCGGCTCCAGCGGGATTTCCTGCCCCGCCGCCTGCCCGGCACGACGACCGGCCGCTTCGCCGCCCGTCTCGAACCCGCCGCCTGGGTCGCCGGCGACTTCTACGACATCTTCCGCTTGGACGAACAGCACGTCGGGTTCTACGTGGCCGACGCCGTGGGCCACGGCATCCCGGCGGCGCTGCTGACGGTGTTCGTCAAGAAATCGCTCCAGACCAAGCACATCGAGGGGAAGCATTACGACCTCATCCCGCCGGACGAGGCCCTGCGGCTGCTGAACCGCGACCTCCTCTCGGCCGAACTCCAGGAGACGCCGTTCATCACGCTCGTCTACGGGCACTACAACGAGGTCACCCGCGAGGTCGTCTACGCGCGGGCCGGGCATCCGCGGCCGCTGCTGCTGGGGCCCCGGGCCACCCTGGAGCCGCTCGAGGGCGAGGGGCCCCTGCTCGGCATCTTTCCGGACGCCGATTTCGAGGCCTGCCGGCGCCGGCTGGAGCCGGGCCAGCGGCTGCTCCTCTACAGCGACGGGGCCGAGCGGGTGGCGCCCGGCCGGCGGTCCAGCCCGGAGCGGCTGCGGGAGGTCATCCAGACGGCCGCCCTCCTCCCCGTGGAGGCCTTCCTCGACGCCGTCCTCGACGCCGTCCGCGGCGCCACCGACGGCCGCCGCCTCGCCGACGACGTCACCCTGGTTGCCCTGGAGGTGACCGGCGACGAGGACGAGTCCTGAGCCGCCGCCGCGCGCTCCCCTGCGTCCTCCGCTTACTGATCCCGGTAAAAGTGATGTCCGGGGTTGTCATTCTGAGGGGTGGCGAAGCCGCGACGAAGAATCTCGCCTTGAGGCCGGTCGCACGGCGAGATTCTTCGCCCCCGCAAGCGGAGCCTCAGAATGACGGCTTGGCGCGATGAGGACATCACTTTTCCTTGGCTCAATAAGACCGATCCGCCGAACGCCTCCCCCCGCGACGCCGTCACCGCGCCGGGTTCTCGTACCAGATGACGCCCAGGCCCGCCCGCTCCTCGCACGTGAGGACGTCGAGGTCGCCGTCGCCGTCGAGGTCCACGAGTTCCATCCGGTCGAACTTGACGCCCTCCGGGCCGCTGATGTCGCGGGCCGGCCAGTCGGCCGAGGCGAACGTGGCGGGCTCGTTCTTCAGCCACATGACGCCGGGGCGCGGCGGCGTGGCGGCCTCGCACGAGAAGACGAGGTCCGCCCGGCCGTCGCCGTCGATATCCCCCACGGCCACGGCCTTGGCGGTGCCGGCGGTCTCGGGCATGCGGATGGTGCGTTCCTCCCACTCGACGGATCTCGCGGGTGGCATGCTTTCGCGTTTTTGCGAAAGCATGGGCGTTCCGCGCCGGGTGCCACGGATTGCTTGCCAATCCGTGTGCTCCGCTCGCGGCGCACGGTTTGACAAGCAAACCGTGGCACCCCCGCTTTTCCGCCTCGCCTCGGCAGGAGGGAGGCGGCGGCAGAAAAGGATGTCGCGCGGTTTCGTCGCGACGACCACGTCGCGGAGGCCGTCGCCGTCGAGGTCGGCGTAATCGAGGAACATGACCTCGCGTCCCTTGCCGCCGATGTCGTGCCGGCGCCAGGCGTCGGGGTCGGCGGGGTCGCCGTTCGCCCAGGGGTTTTCGAGCCAGAAGACGCCGCGCGCGGGGCCCCTGCGGTCACTGAGCACGATATCCAGGGACCCGTTGCGGTCCATGTCCACCGATACGATGGACATGACCCAGCCGACCTTCTCGATGGGATGCCACGTCCAGGCGGCGAGGTCGCGCTCCTTGCCGCGGGGGATGCGAAACCAGCCCACGGCGGCCCCCTTCCCCTTGCCGGCGGCGAAGAAGGCCGGCTGGCCTCGCGGGTCTAAGCCGCCTGCGGGCCTCTCGGCGAACATCCACATCATCCGCCCTTGGGAGGCGGGCACGGGCTCGGTCGTCCAGGCCGACGGGTCGAGGTAGCGGCCGGGCTCCTTCGGCGCCCGGTGGACGAAGACGGTCCGCGTGCCGCCTTCGCAGCAGGAGACCACGTCGACGGCGCCGTCGCCGTCGAAATCGCCGAAGACGGCGTCCTCGACGTCGGGCGTCTTGCCGACCGTGACGGCCGGCCATCGCTCCTTGGCCTTATCGGGGCCGGGGTTCAGGTACACGCGGGTGATGCCGCCCTCTTCCCACCCGGTGACGATGTCCTGGTCGCCGTCGCCGTCGAGGTCCAGCAGGCGGACGCCGTCCGCCCCGCGGCTGGAGTCGTCGATGACGTGGCGGGGCCAGGCGGCCTGGGCGGTTCCCGCGGCAAGGATAAAGGCGGTGACGGTCAGCACGGCGAGCGAGCGACGCATGGCATGTCTCCTCACATGACAATGAGCCGCGACCGTGAAGTCGCGGGTACTCCCCGGCGCCGTCGATCTGCGCCGGCGGCGACGGTGTGCGCCGCCGAATACCCGCCATCTTACGATGGCGGCTCAGGTGGCGGTGATGCTACGGTACCTTCCCCGCCAGGGCGCACTCGGCGGCGTGTCGGCCGGCGGCTTCGCCCATCGCCACGGCGTTGCCCGTGACGCGGTAACTGGAGTGGGCCAGGAAGTCGCCGCTGATGCACCGGCCGGCCATCATCAGCCCTTTGACATCTTTCGCGACGAGCGAGCGCAGGGGGATGTCGTACGGCCGGGTCTTGACGCCCGCACGGCCCTCGATGCCCTTCGTCTTGCCGGGGTCGGTCGAGTGCACGTCGATGCAGAACGTGGCCCGGCAGACGGCGTCGTCGAAGCGGGCCCCGCGGACCATGTCGTCGACCGTCACGGTATACCGGCCGTGGACGCGCCGCCCCTCGCGGACGCCGATGTGCTCGGCGGTGGCGACGATCGCCAGGTCCGCCCACGGCTCGCCGAGGGACCGCAGGGCCTTGACGATGGCGTGCAGTTCCTGCCGCCCCTGGAGGGTGGCGGCGGTGACGTCGGCCGCGCTGGTGGCGAGTTTGCCGTACTGGTGGTTCGCCGAGATGGTGAAGAGGTCGTCGCGAATGCGGAAGAGGGTGGGCCCGTGGTAGGACGGCTCGAACCCGCCCTTGCGGATGGCGGCGAGGAGGCGGCGTTTCGGTTCCCCCATCCCGCCGCCGACGAACGGCTCGATTTCCCGGAACCGGACGCCGGTCATCAGGGCGAAGAGGGTCATCGGCTGGCACTTGCCGGTCTCGGGGTGACCGAGGTCGAAGCCGCAGCCGGCGCGGGCGGCGAGGTCGCCGTCGCCGGTGCAGTCGACGAAGACGCGAGCGCGCCAGGCCTCGCGGCCGGACTTCGATTCGGTGACGGCCGTGGTAAGGCGCCCGTCGCGGGCGCCGGCGGCGACGACGCGGGTCCGCAGGCGGACGCGGGCGCCGGCCTCAGCCATCTTCTCCTCCAGGAGCACCTTCATGATCTCGGCGTCGAAGGCGAAGTTCGGTCCGCGCCGCGGCACGTAACTGCCGCGGCGTTGGAGGTCCTCGATGAGTTCGGCCATGATGCCGCCCTTGTTGGCGGCGTCGATGACCCAGCAGAGGAGCCCGGCCGTCCACGTGCCGCCGAGGCACCCGTCGGTCTCGATGAGGCGGGTCCGTGCGCCGGCGCGGGCGGCGGCCAGGGCGGCGGCGATGCCCGCGGGGCCGGCGCCGGCGACGAGGACGTCGGCCTCCTCGACGACCGGTACGTCGCGGGCGGCCTCGTGGTAAGTCCTTGTGGATGCCGGACTTGCGCTCGCCTGCTGCGGCAGGCCGGCGGCGGCGGCGCCGGCCAGGGCGCCGGCCGACAGGAAACGCCGGCGGGTGGTCGGGTGGGGCATGGCGTTGCCTTTCCGTCTTGTGGACGTTTCATCACCGGAACGTGCCACGGCCGGTCTTGTCCGGCCGTGCATTCGACGCGATCGGGTCACGGCGGGGCAAGACCCGCCGTGGCACCCCGCGCTGGAGCGCATGCTTTCACAACGGCGCGAAAGCATGTCACCCGGCGCATGTGGTTATGGCGTTATTTCCGCGCCTGGTCGAGTTTGACGATCTGGCCGTCGGCGAGCAGGCGCTGGCGCAGGCGCGCATGCGGCACGTCCTGGACGGCCAGGCCGCCGTCGATGGCCAGCGCCGCCGCCGTCGCCGACGACTGGCCCAGGATCATGAACACCGGCTCCATCCGGATCGATCCGTACGCGATGTGCGAGGACGACACGCACACCGGCACGAGCAGGTTCGTGCATTCGTTCTTCTTCGGCACGAGCGCCCCGTAGGCGATCCGGTACGGCCGTGGCGGCGGCACGCCGATGTCGCCCTCGTTCTGCACGTGCCCGTCGGGCGTCACGTACCGCTGTACGTTGTGGCTGTCCATCGTGTACGAACCCATGCCGACGGGCTCGGGCACCTCGCGGCGGCCCAGGCACTCGTGTTCGGTCATGACGAACCGGCCGACCATCCGCCGGGCCTCGCGGACGTAGATCTGGTGCGGCCAGTGGCCGTTGTCCACGAACTCGTCCTTCGCCAGGCCCCACCGCCGCATCTCGCGCCGGACGTCCTTCGGCACCCGCGGGTCGTTGGCGATGAAGTACATCAGGCCTTTCTGATACGTCTCGTGCTCGGCGACGCTCTCCTCCCGCCGCGCGTACGACGCCTCCGGGTAATCGTAGTTGTAGCCGATGTTATCCGTCGAGAACGGTCCGTGGTTGTTCGTGTCGGTCTTGCGGTTGGGGATGGCGTCGAACTTGTGGAACGTCTCGCGCCACCCGGCGTCGAAGATGCGAAGCAGCAGGGCGTACTGGCCGGGGTCGTAGCCGTCGGGCTTGGGGAACGCCACGCGGTTCGCCGGCACGTCCGTCAGGCACATGCGGAAGCAGTAGGCCTGGACCTTCGCATCGCCCGAGCCGAACGCGCCCGGCGGCTCGGGGCTGATGCGCGGCAGGAGGCCGCTCGAGGCATCGCCCGGCACGACGTACGGGTCGATGGGCTTCTCGAGCACCCCGAAGTGGTGCCGGTGGTGCAGGACGCCCGTCTGGACGCCGTTCCACTTCTCGCCGTAGGTCTTCTGCGACTCGCGGCCGACGGTGCAGGAGACGCCGGCGGTGGCCATCAGGTCGCCCTCGTAGGTGGCGTCGATGAACATGCGGCCGCGGTAGGTCTCGCCGGAGCGCATCGTGATGGCGACGATGCGGCCGTCCTGCATCGCGACGCCGCCGTCGCGGTCGAGCCAACGGCCGCGGACGACGGGCACGCCGGCCTCGCGGACGAGGTCCTCGAAGACCTGCTCGGCCACGTGGGGTTCGAAGGTCCACTGGGCGTCCTCGGCGGGGCGGTACCGGGCGTAGTCGCCGGGCTTCTGCCACCGCCACGCGTCGGGTTCGTCGTAATGGGCCTTGACGCGGCGGTAGAACTCGCGGCTGAGGCCGCCGATGACCGTCTTGTCGCCGGTGTCGGTCCAGCCGAGACCCCCGCTCGACAGGCCGCACGCATGGGCAAGTCCGTCGTCCTCGTCGGCCCGGATGCCCATCTGGGCGGCCTGGACGGCGGCGGCGACGCCCGCCGCCGTCCCGCCGTAGACGACCATGTCGTAGACGCCGCCGGCGGGGGCGGGGGTGCGGTCGGCCTGCGTGGTCGGCAGGCATCCGGCGCCGGCCGCGAGGGCCGCGGCCGCCAGGAACTCGCGGCGGGTGGGGGTGGGGGGCATAGGGAATCTCCAAAGACAGTACCTGAGTGCCTGAGTACCTGAGCAACGGCAACAGCACTGTCATCTCGAGCGAGTGCCGGCGTGCCGTCGTACGAGCCCGCCGCGGAAGCGGCGGGTCATCGCCATCTGTCGTGGCACGTGCCATGCCGGATGGTGATATCCGGCTGCTGCCGCAGCCGGCTCGAACGGCGCGGCGCCTCAGCCCTTGTAATCGCGGGCGCAGCGTTCGCGCCACTCGTCCCACATCCTGGACATCCGGGCGACGCGGTCGGGGTCCTGCTTCGCGAGGTCCTTCAGTTCACACCGGTCGGCCGCCATGTCGTACAGTTCCCACGGATCGTTGCCGCGCTTGACGAGTTTCCACTTGCCGGCGCGGACGGCCTTCGAGCCGCCGAACTGCCAGTAGAGGGCCTCGTGGCCCTGGCGGCCCTTGCCCTCGATGAGCGGCCGGAGCGACTTGCCCTCCAGCGGCAGCACCTTGCGGCCGTCGTATTCCGATGGGTACTCGACCTCGCCCACGTCGCAGACGGTGGCCATGACGTCGATGATGTGCCCGACGTGGCGGTCGATGCGGCCGCCGTTCTTGACGACGCGCGGCCAGGAGACGATGAACGGCGTGCAGATGCCGCCCTCGTGGTCCCACGCCTTGTACTTGCGCAGTGGCGTGTTCGAGCAGTTCGCCCACGGCTTGTCGACCGTCCGGTACGAGGGCAGCGGGCCGGGCGGGATGTCCGGCGTCTTGTTCACGTTCTCGGCGCACCCGCCGTTGTCCGAGAGGAAGAGGACCAGCGTGTTCTCCAGCCGCCCGAGGTCACGGAACTTCGCGAGCACGCGGCCGATGTTCTGATCCATCCGGTCGATCATGGCGGCGTAGACGGCCATCTTCAGGGCCCACTCGTCCTTGCCCTTCGCCTCGTCCCAGGGGGTGACGGACGGGTCGCGCGGCGAGGGGTCCCAGCCCTCGGCGGCGATGCCCATCTCCACCTGCCGCCTCCAGCGGCGTCGGCGGATGTCGTCCCAGCCCACGGTGTACGTGTCGCGGTAGCGGGCGATGTCCTCCGGCCAGGCGTGCAGCGGATAGTGCGGGGCCGTGTACGCCAGGTACAGGAAGATCGGCCGATCTTCCTTTCCGTATTGGTCGAGATATTGGAGTGCGTGGTCCGTGAAGGCGTCGGTGGTGTAGAAGTCGCGGTCCTCGGGGGTGTACGGCCGGTAGACTTTGTCGTCGATGGCCCAGCGTCGCCAGCGTTTCCACTTGCGGCCGGGGGGCGGTTCGCCGGGGCGCTGCTTCCCCGGGTTCCAGAAGTTGCAGCAGCCGTCGGCGAGGCCGTAGTAGCGGTCGAAGCCGCGCCGGACGGGAATCTCGCTCTGGTGCCACTTGCCGGTCATCAGGGTCCGGTAGCCGGCGGAGCGGAGGACCTCGGCCAGGGTCACGCAGTGCTTCAGCGGCCGGGTGCCCACCTGCTGGTCGTACAGGCCGGTGAGGAGGCTGGCCCGCGTGGGTCCGCACTTGGCGTTGTTGTAGCACTGGGTGAACCGGATGCCGCGCCGGGCCAGGCCGTCGATATGGGGCGTCCGGACCTCGCCGCCGTAACAGCCGATGTCCGAGAAGCCCATGTCGTCGGCCATGATGAGGAGGATGTTGGGTCTGGCGTCGCCGCCCGCCTTCTTCGTTTTGGCGGCGCGGGACGGGCGGGCGAGCGGCCCGAGCGTGGCCCCGGCGGCGGCGAGGCCGGTCGCTTGCAGAAACCTGCGGCGGTTCATGGCGATCCTTTCAGGTTGCGTCAGGTCGGGTGGCACGCTTTCGCGCTGTCGCGAAAGCGTGTGTTTCGCCGCGCCGGCGCCGCATGCTTTCGCAAAGGCGCGAAAGCATGGCACCCGGCGACTCACCATTCGAGCCCGCCGCGGAAGCGGCGGGTCATCTGCACCTGCCGTGGTACACACCACCGCCGATGAGGATGACTGGCTGCTCCCGCAGCCGGCCCGACCGGCGCCCCCCGCCACGATACCCGCCCGGTGCGGCCCCGCCAACCACATTCCGCCGTGACCCGCCGGGCCCGGCCGTGTTAGGATGACAAACCGGCGTTTCGCGCGGCGGGTCTCCGCACCCGCCGCGCACGGGACACGGTGGCAGAGGCGAAGGAGACCGTCTGATGATTCATTGCACGGCAGCGCGGCGGGTGACGGCGGTTCTGGCGGCCACGGTCCTGGCGGCCGCCGCATGGCTCGCGCCGCCGGCGGTCGGCGCAGCGGCGGACGCGACGGAAGAAATGGCGGAGGCGGCCGACGGCCCCGTCCGCGTAAGCGACGTCCGCGGCCTTTCTGAGGCCCTCCGCGACGCCGGACCCGGCACCGTCATCGAACTCGCCCCCGGCACGTACCGCCGGGCGCTGCACACGTCGGACGTCCGCGGGGCGCCGGGCCGGCCCGTCGTCGTCCGCAGCGCCGAGGCCGATCGCCCCGCCGTCTTCGAGGGCGTCGGCGTCCAGTTCTCCGACCCGGCGCACCTCGTGATCGAGAACGTCGTCGTCCGCAACGCGCCGCATAACGGGCTGAACATCGACGACGGCGGCTCGCGCGAAACGCCCGCCCATCACGTCGTCCTGCGGGGCGTGGTCGTCGAGGGCACGGGGCCCGACGGCAACAAGGACGGCATCAAACTCTCCGGCGTGGACGACCTGCTCGTCGAGCGATGCACCGTCCGCGGATGGGGCGGCGGCGGGGGCTCCGGTATCGACATGGTCGGATGCCACCGGGCCCTGTTTTACGACTGCCGGCTCCAGGGACGCAGCGGCACGCCGTCGAACGGCATCCAGGCGAAGGGCGGGTCGAGCGAGGTCGTCGTCCGCCGGTGCCGGCTCATCGACGCCGGGGGGCGGGCGATCCAGTTCGGCGGGTCGACGGGCATCCCGTACTTCCGCCCGCCGGACGCGAAGTACGAGAACCGCCGGTCCGTCGCTCTCGGCAACGTGATTATCGGCGCCAGCGCCGCCGTCTCGTTCGTCGGGACGGAGGACTCGGCGTTCCTCTACAACACGGTGGTCCGGCCGCGGCGATGGGTCCTGCGGATCCTCCAGGAACAGCGGGCCGAAGGGTACCTCCGGTGCCGCGATAACACCTTCGCCCACAACCTGGCCGTCTGGCGCGAGGGGGACGTGCGGAGTCACGTCAACGTCGGGCCCGATACGCATCCCGAGACGTTCACCTTTGCCGAGAACCTCTGGTACGAGGTGGACGGCTCGGCCGGGCGCAGCCGGCCCCGCCTGCCGGCGAAGGAGACGGGCGGCGTGTACGGGAAGGACCCGGGCCTGGCGGACCTCGCCCGTCCCGGCCCGCCGGACGAGGCGTATGCGGCGTTCGGCCACACGGCCGAGGGCGAGGCCGAGGCGTGGCGCACCCGCGCCCGGCCGCTCGTCAAGTGGGCGGCGGGGCAGGTGCGCGAGGGCGGCGAGGCGAAGTAGGAGTTGCCGGGGCACACGTTGTCATTCCGAGCGAGGCCCGTAAGGGCCGAGTCGAGGAATCTCGCCGTGGTCGTGGCCGTTATGCCGTTTCGGACAGCATCCCGGCGAGATTCCTCCGCTCGCCGTCGCGGCGCGACGGCTCGGTCGGAATGACAATCGGTGCGCGGCGGGTGCGGAGACCCGCCGCGCTCCTCGCATGGCCCCGCCGCGCTATCCGCTTCTGTTACGCCTCCTTCAGCGCCTTGACCACCCGCGGCAGGAGGCGGCCGGGGTAGCCGCCCTGGCCCCTGGCGGCCTGTTCGATGGCGTCGGCGGCGGGTTTCGCCTTCGGGCCGAGCACTTCCAGCACGTGGGCCGCCAGCAGCCGCGTCTTGTCGCCCGGTGCCTTCAGGGCCTCGACCAGGCGCGCCAGGCCCGGCTCCGTCGCGCCCCAGTCCACCATCGCGTGGGCGGCCGCGATGGGCACCGACGGCGCCTCGTCCTTCAAGAGGGCCCGGACCTTCGCCAGCACCTCCCGCGGCGCCGGGCCGTCCGGATACGCCCGGTGCAGCCCCACGACGGCCCAGTAGCGGATGGGCCCGGCGGGGTCGGCCAGGGCCGCCACGTACGCCCTCTCGCCCTCCTTCCACCGGCCGTCGTAGGCCTTGAGGGCGAGGATGCGGTCGATCAGGCCACTCGCGATGAGTTCCTTTCGCCACGGCGTTTCGTCGGGTTTCTCTTTGGCGGGCGGCGAGCCCGCGTCGCCATAGGCGAACGTGGCGGTGCCGCTCGCGGCGTAGCCGACGCGGGCGGCCTTGGCGCGGACCCGCTGACCGGGCGCCACGCGAATCGGCTCGTGGTAGATGAGCCAGCGGGCGCCCGCGCTCGGGGCGGGCGGCTCCTCGCCGCCGATGGCCACCGCCCGGATGTTCGCGAGGCGCCCCTCGACCTGCTTCACGGGCATGAGGCGGACCTCGACCGTGCCGGGTTTCTCGATCGTGACCTCGCCCACGCGGACCCATTTCCAGGTTTCCCAATCCTTGGTGTGCTGGATGCGGCCGGTGAGTTTCGTGTCGCCGACGGCGAGTTCGTATTCGGCCCCGCTCTTGCCGGCGGTGGCCTGGGCGAGCCAGACGGGCATGCGGCCGGCGGCCGGCACCTTCGCCTTCCACGTCAGGTAGGTGTCCGCGCCGGTGAAGTGGCTGATGTGGTCGCCGCTCTTTCTGGCCCCTTTGCCGTGGATGCGGGCCCTGGCGGCGGGGAGGAGGACGGCGGCGCCGGCGGCCTTGGGCGGCTCGGTGACCTGGTAGGTGATGGACGCCCCCGGCGTCGCGCACGTCAGGCGGACGGTCTGCGGCTCGCCGTCCCCGCCGCCGGTGACCGTGAACACGGGCGGGTCGGTCCGGCCGCCGCCCTTCATCTCGTCGAACTCGCATTCGGGGATGAGGCCGACGTCGACGATCTCCTTCATCTTCGCAAAGAGGGCCGCCTCCATCCGCTCGACGACCGGGCGGTACTTCGGGTCGCCGGCAAGGTTGTGGACCTCGTGGGGATCGCGGGTGATGTCGTAAAGTTCGCAGGCGGGCTTTCGCGGTTCGAAGAACTGCATCTGCGGGCCGGGCTTCAGGCCGCCCGCGGCGTGCAGCCGCCGCATCTCCTGGAGGATGGGCGTGCGGTCCATGTAGTTGATGATCTGGCCGCGCGAGAGGTACGGCATGTAGTTCCGGATATACTTGTACTGCTTATCCCGCAGGGCCCGGATGCAGTCGATGGTCTCGTCCATGCGGTCGCGGGCGGCGTAGACGTAATCGGGCTCTTTGCCCTTCTGCGGCCCGAGGAAGGCCCGGCCCTGCATGTGGTCGGGAATCTCAACGCCCGCCAGGCTGAGGCAGGTGGGGGCGAAGTCCAGGAACCGCGCAAACGCCGTCTCCACGGTTCCCGGGGCCACGGAACCGGCGTCGCCCGCGCCGGCCCACGTCCGCCACTTCTCGGGCACGCGGACCATGAGCGGCACGCGGATGCCGGAATCGTACACCCACCGCTTGCCGCGCGTCAGGCCCCATCCGTGGTCGCCCCAGAAGAAGACGATGGTGTCGTCGGCGAGGCCGGCCTCCTCCAGGTCCTCGAGGTGCCGGGCGATCTGGCCGTCCAGTTGCGACAC
>JAWODB010000010.1:0-14249 GCA_046483505.1 Phycisphaerae bacterium | reverse complement strand
CTCCCCCAGAGGCCGTGTCGGCCCTGCTCAGGCCCACGCCGCCATCCGCTCAGGCGGACAGCGTCCCTCACCTCTTGCGAGGATTGGGGTTACGCACGAGAAAACGGCGTGTCCTCCCACCGTTTCGGGAGGAGAGCCAGTTTTGATTTTCGGTCGGTGAATTCGAACGCGGGCCGGCACCCGTATGAACGGCGCGCGGCCCGCAAGCAGGCCGACGAACAGGAACGTAACGGGGCGCGGGGGCGGCGGACGAGAACTCGAAGCGTCCCCGCCCGCGTTTCCGATTTCCGACTTCCCATTTCCGATTTCCGGTTTCGGGTTCCCGATTTGTGAAGACGGGCGGGCCTGACGGCCGACGTGAGTATCGGAAACCCGTACGTTCAAGGAGCCTCCCATGCCCAGGCGAACCCTGCTCCTCGCCGGCGCCCTCGTCCTTCTTCTCGCCGGCTGCGGCGGCGATGCCGGCAACGCGGTGGAGCCATATGCACTGGAGAACGGCCTGACGGTCGTCCTCCGTCCCGTGGCGGGGGCCGAGCAGGTCGCCCTGGTCGTCCTGCACCCGCTCGGCAACCACCACGACCCCGAGGGGCAGAGCGGCCTCGGGCACCTCATCGAGCACTGTTACGTGACGGCCCAGGGCGGCCCCACGCCGCCGCGGACGATGCAGCAGTACCTGGCCCGGTACCCCGGCGGCTGGAACGCCCAGACGGGCGACCGGTTCACGGTGGTGGCGTGCGTGTTTCCGCCGGACCGGCTGGAGGACGAACTCCGCGACGCCGCCGCCCGCCTCGGCGACCTGCGCATCACCCCGGCCGACGTCGCCCGCGAGGTGCCGCGACTCGTCGCCGAAGTGAAGAACATGCACGGCGGCATGCCGCTGCTGGCGGCGTTCAACCTGGCCCGCGAGCACGTCCGTCCCACGCCGCGCGGCGGACGCCGCGGCGGCCGGCCCGAGGATGTGAAGCGCCTGACGGCCGAGGTCCTCCAGAAACGGTGGGAACGCTTCTACCGGGCCCGCGACACGGTGCTCGTCCTCGCCGGGGCGATCGACTCGGAGACGATTCGCGACCGCGTCCACTACTACTGCCACACCCTGCCGCCGGGCGAGACGGCCCCCGACCCCGCCGACCCGCCCGAGCCCGACCTGCCCGTGACCGAGACGGTCGAGGTCCGGGCCGTCCAGCCGAACGCGCCGGCGGCGGCGTGCCTGGCGTGGGCCGCCCCCTCGCCGGACGACGACCTGTACGCCCCGTTCCTCGTCCTGGTGGCCCGGCTGTGGCGGCAGTTGGGGACGATGGGGACGGGGGCGGGCGTGCCCGTGGTCCGCTTCGCGCCGCTGGACGATCCGCACGTGGTGGCCATCGTCGGGCCGACCGGCGGGAAGACGGGCGATGAGGCGATCGCGGCGCTGGAACAGGTGCTCGCGGCGGCCGTCGGGCAGCCGTTTTCACAGGCGGACCTGGCGGCCACGCGGAACACCTTCGGTTGGATGCTGGGCGTCGCCGACGTGCCGGACGCCCTGTTCGCCCGCAACCCGTACGGGGCGGGGTTTGCGGCCGGCCGGCGCCTCCAGATGGGCATCGACCCGGCCGCCTTGCGGGCACGCCTGGACGCCGTGACGGCCGAGGACGTAAGGCGCGCCGCCGCAACCGTCTTCGCCCCCGACCGACGGGCGGCCGTGGTCGTCGTGCCGGAGGCGTCGGCGGGCACCTGACGCGCTTTTCCGATTCTCGATGTGGGCCCGCTCCGCTGCGCGTCGCGGCTAAAAGGGCCGATTCCGTGCTGTTGGCGTGGTTGTTGCCGTTCACCGTCTCCGGCTGATGCCGTTATTTCCGCTTTCCGATTTCCGGTTTCCGATTTATCTTTGCCGTCATGCCTCGCTTCGGCGCCCACCTCTCGGTTGCCGGCGGCGTGTCGCGGGCCGTCGACCGCGCCCGCGACCTGGGCTGCGACTGCCTCCAGATTTTCGTCAAGCCGCCGCAGCAATGGCGGTTCCAGGACCTGGACGCGGCGGAGATCGCGCGGTTCCGGGCCGGCGTCGAGGAGGCGGACCTTGAGCCCGTCGTCGCCCACGCCTCGTACCTGCTGAACCTCGCGAGCCCGGACGATGCGCTCTACGAGCAGTCCGTCGCGTGCCTCCTGGCCGAGTGGGACCGCGCGGAGGCGCTCGGCCTGGCGGGCATCGTTTTGCATCCCGGCTCGCACGTCGAGAGCGGCGAGGCGGCGGGCCTGGCGCGCGTGGCGCAGGCGCTGGCGCGCCTCGCCCGCGCGCGGCCGGACCGGACCGTGCCGGTGCTCCTCGAGACGACCGCCGGCGCCGGCAGCACGCTCGGCGCGACGTTCGAGCACCTGGCACAAGTGTTCAAAGCGTGCGCCGACGGGCCCCCGCTCGGCCTGGCCATCGACACGTGTCACCTCTGGGCGGCCGGGTACGACGTGGCCTCGGCCGAGGGGCTGGACGCGACCCTCGCGGACCTCGACGAGGCGGTGGGGCTCGACCGCCTGGCCCTCGTCCACGCCAACGACGCGAAGGGCGAGCGGGGCTCGCGCCTGGACCGGCATGCCGCCATCGGCCGGGGCACCATCGGGCGGGCGGGGTTCCGCCGGATCGTCAACCACCCGTCGCTGCGGCACTTGCCGTTCATCCTCGAGACGCCCAAAGAGGACGCGCGCGGCCGGCCGATGGACCCGGTCAACCTCCGGACGCTCCGTCGGCTTGTTCAAGCGTAATGGCGGTTCGGTTTTAACGCAGAGCACGCAGAGAGCGCGGAGGACGCAGAGAAAGACAACGGCGGGAAGACAGAGAGAAGGCAAACAAAGGCAGACGGCTCCAAAGGCAACGACACGACAACTTCCGCGTTCCGCTTTCCGATTTCCGGTTTCCGATTTCGTCTCACCACGTCCGGGCCTTCTCGGCGGGAGGGTAGGTGGAGCCGGCGAGGCCCTTGGCGCGGGTCGGTTCAGCGGGGATGGCGTACTCCACCTCCACCGGCCCCTTCATGCCGTAGGTGATGTCCAGGCCGCCGAGTTGCGGCTCGAACTGCCAGCCCCACGACCGCCACTCGGCCCTGGACGCCCGCACCCGGTACAGGCACCGGGTGCGGAAGGTGTTCCACGCGTCGTAGAGTTTATCGTAATACCATTTCTCGATGCGCCAGGTGACCTCGTCGCCCTTCCGCCCGTGGAACGGGGCGTCCATGAGGAGTTCGACGAGGGCGACCGCCGTCCCGGCGTCCGCCCGGATGACCAGGTCCGTCACCTTGTTCTCGTACCGCTTCACCTTGTGGATAATGCGGCGGACGGCCTCGCGGTCCTCCTCGGTGAACGCGCCGCGGGCCGGCAGGCCGATCGCCTCCGTCCGGTACCGCGGCGGGATGAGGGCGTCGTAGGGCGAGAGCCGCGGCGTCAGGTCCACCCCCTCCAGGCGGCCCCACGGCGTCCGGACGACGAAGCAGTACGTCCCCATCGCCAGGCCCGTCACCTCGAACCGGCCGGTCTCGGGGTCCACCGGCACGGGCACGCGGAGGTTCAGCCTCCGCTCCACCAGGTACGCCTCCTTCACGCGGTCCGGCGGGGTGAACCGGCCGCGCACGGCCCGGACCCCGGCGGGCGGTTCCTCGAAGGTGTGTTCCGCGACGGTCTCGCCGGCGGGACCGCCCTGCCCGCCCTCCGCGGAGCCGTCGGCGGCCTCGGCGGACGGGTCCGGCTTCGGCGTGGGCGGGTCGAACGGGCCGGCCGCCGGCGCCGGGCCGCACACCGCCATCGCCAGGAGGAGCGCCGCCAGGGCGCCGACTGCCGCTGTCATGCCATCGCGTGCCATCATGCCTCCGTGTCGACGCCGCGTCGCGGGCGTCCATTCAACCGCGCCGGGGCCAGCGGGGCAAGGCGAAAGGGGAAGCCGGCCGTCTTCTTGTCGTCTTTGACAAACGGCGCGCGGCCCGCAAGCGGGCCGGCGAACACGGGCCGCGACGCGCAGGCGGTCCCCGGCCGCCGTTCGATCCGGAACGCGCTTGACGCCACGTACTGAAATCATTACAGTTTACCGGTTGCCCGGCAGCGTGAGGTCGTCCGGGGGTATGGCACATGGCCAAGCGGAAGCAGGAACGGGCCCTGTTTGAACTCCTCTCGCAGGAGCGGGGCCGTCAGAAGACCCCGCCGGACGCCGAAGGCCGGGGGGCCGCACCGGCCGGCGCCGAGACGCCGCCCGCACCGCCCCCGCCGCACGCCGAGCCCCGGCCGGAGGGCGCCCAGCCCCGTCCGGCACGGACCGAGCCGCCGCGGCGTTCCGCGCCGACCGTGGTCACCCGGAAGGCGGTCATCGCGGTGGGCGGGCTGCGGTTGTCGGCGTATCACCTGGTGATCGTCGGCGTCGTGGTCGTCTGCCTGTGCTACCTGTTTTACCTGCTGGGGACCGAGTACGGCGGTCCGGCCGACGGCCTGCCGGACGTGCCCGCCGACCCGTCGATGGAGACGATTCAGGGCGGGGAGCCCGAGAAGGGGCTCGTGGGACCGGGGCCGAAGCCGGGGCCCCTCGGCCGGGGGGTCGAACCGCAGCCGGAACCGGAACCCGAACCGCCGCCCGAGCCTCCGCCGGAACCGGAGCCCGAACCGGAGCCCGAACCGGAGCCCGAACCCCAGCCGCCCGAACCGGCGGGGCCGCAGTACCGGGTCCGGATCGCGCGGCTGGACGTGTCGCGTCCGGACGCCATCGACGCCCTGCGGGCGTACCTGGCCCGGAGCGGCATCGAGACGGACCTGACGACCCGCGGCGGCTACCACATACTCTACAGCCGCCGCCGGTTCACCGACAAGACGGAGGCCGACGCCCTGGCCAACCAGGTCAACAGGAGCCTCGCCGCGTTCGAGGCCGAGACGGGCCGGCCGACCTCCAAGGACGCCTACACGGTGCAAGTCAAGAGGGAGTAACCGATGTCGCTGGACAAGAGCCTGCGAAGCCACGGCGCCCTGGAGCGCCATCGCAACGTCCTGACCCGTGCCGAACGCGTCGACGTCCTTCGCGAAGACGAGGAGTGGGAAGAGGGCGACGAGGTCTTCGGCCTGCCGAAGGTCGCCCACCGCAAGGTGTCGACGAAGCGGCACAAGCCGGAGAAGGCCGAGGCGGCCGAAGGCGAGGGCCTCGAGGGCGAGGCCGCCCCCGCCGAGGGCGAGGTCCCCGAGGGCGCCGAAGGCACCCGGGAAGGCACCGCCTGAGACGGGCGTCGACGGCGCTTGCGCACGATGCACCTCGACCCGCCCGTTGAGCCGGCCACCGCAGGTCGCCGCCCCTGCCGGGAACCTGCCGAGGCCCCGAACGGCCGCCGACGTGCCGTCGGCGTCTCAACGGCGATGGCGCCGGGGCCGGTCAGGGCGCGGCGGGTGCGGAGGCACGCCGCGCCAATTCGTGCTGCACTGACCCGAGGAGCCTCTCCCGTGGCCGACGTCCCGCTCGCCGACCGCATGCAGAAGATCGACGCCTCCGGCATCCGCAAGGTCTTCGACCTGGCGGCCCGGCTCCGGGACCCCGTCAACCTCAGCATCGGCCAGCCCGATTTCGACGTGCCCCCCGCCTGCAAGGAACGGGCCGTCCGGGCCATCCGCGACGGCACGAACCGGTACACGGTGACCCAGGGCGAGGCGGCGCTGCGCGCGGCCCTGGCCGAGCGCCTCCGCCGCGAGTTCGGCACCTTCGACGGGCCCGTCCTGGTCACCAGCGGCGTCTCGGGCGGTCTGCTGCTGGCGTTCCTGGCGACGATCAACCCCGGCGACGAGGTCCTCGTCCCGGACCCGTACTTCGTCATGTACAAGCACCTGGTGGGCCTGCTGGGCGGCGTGCCGGTCTTCGTCGACACGTACCCGGACTTCCGCCTGCGGCCCGAGGCGCTGGAGGCGGCCGTCACCGACCGGACCCGCCTGCTCGTCCTGAACAGCCCGGCCAACCCGACGGGCGTCGTCACGTCGCAGGCGGAACTCGAGGCGGCCGTCGACCTCGCCCGCCGACACGACCTGCTCGTCGTCTCGGACGAAATCTACAATGCATACACCTACGACGGCCCCGCGCCGAGCCCGTGGCCGATGTACGACCGCGTCCTCCTGCTCCGCGGGTTCTCGAAGACGTTCGCCATGACGGGGTGGCGGCTGGGGTACGCCGTCGGGCCGGAGCCGATTATCTCGGCGATGACGACGCTCCAGCAGTACACGTTCGTGTGCGCCCCGGCGCCGTTTCAGCAGGCGGCGGTGGCGGCGCTGGAGACGGACCCCTCGCCGCAGATCGAGACGTTCCGCCGGCGCCGCGACCTCATCTACGAAGGGCTGAAGGACCGGTTCACCGTCGAGCGGCCGGGCGGGGCGTTCTACATCTTCCCGGCGGCGCCGGGCGGGTCCGGCACGGCCTTCGTCGAACGGGCGATCGAGGCCGGGCTGCTCGTCATTCCGGGCGGGGTGTTCAGCGAGCGCGACACGCATTTCCGCATCGCCTACACGGCCGCGGCCGACGAGATCGAGCGGGGCCTGGAGGTCCTGAACCGCCTGGCGGAGGAGGCGTAGGGCGCCGGGGGCGTTCGAGGGGGGGGCGTTGGGCGCCTGCCGTTCGAGCCGGCTGCGGGAGCAGCCGGTCATCTTCATCCGGCGTGGCCGCATCGCGCCGCCATTCGAGCATGACCCACCGCTTCCGCGGCGGGCTCGAAAAACGCGCGATCGACCCCCAGCCGGCGCGAACGGCTCGTTGCGCGTTTTTGCTTGCAAGCACGGGCGGGGTCTGCTAGGGTTTCCGCTCTTCAACGGCCGCCGACGCCCGCCCGAGAGGGGCGGCGCTTCGGCGGCGTGCGATATGGTGGGCGAGCCGGCGGCTCCGGCGCGGGATGCCGGCCCCAGAAAGGCGTTGCACGGGGGCTTGGCGCGGCGATAGAATGCCGCCCCGGTAACTTGCGATGAAATTCTACCTCGTCGACCACATTCAGGAACTGGAGCCGCCCGACCGCATCGTCGCCGTCAAGAACCTGACGCTCGCCGAGGAGTACCTGGCGGACCACTTTCCGTTGTACCCGGTGCTGCCCGGCGTGCTGATGCTGGAGGCGCTGGTCCAGTCGGCCGCCTGGCTCGTCCGGGTGGCCAGCGACTTCGAGCCCACGCTGATTCTGCTGAAGGAGGCCCGGAACGTCCGCTACGGCGCGTTCGTGCGGCCGGGCGGGCAACTCGTGATGGAGGTGACGGCCCGGGAGATCGGCCCCGAGACGAGCACCTTCAAGGCCGTCGGCCGGTGCCTCGACACCACCGCCGTCCAGGCCCGCCTCGTCCTGGAGCACGGGACGGTGGCGGCCGAGGAGCCGGCCGCCGAAGAGGTCGACGACGCGCTCCGCACGTTCTGGCGCGAGCGGTTCACACTGATCGGAGGACCCCAGGCCTTGGAAGCGGCGGCCGAGGCGTCCTGAGCCTGCACCTGTATTGGGGAGGTCACGCACGATGGCTTTGAGTCGCGACGAGATCATGGAGAAGGTCCGCGAGGCCCTGGTCGACGCCCTCGGCGTCGACGAGGACGAGGTCACGCCGGAGGCCCGCATCGGCGGCGACCTGGGGGCCGAGAGCATCGACTACCTCGACATCGTCTTTCGCCTCGAGAAGGCGTTCAACATCAAGATTCCCCGGGGCGACCTGTTCCCCGACAACATTCTCCAGAGCGACGAGTTCGTGCAGGACGGCAAACTGACCGAAAAGGGGCTGGAGGAACTCAAGACCCGGATGCCATACGCCGACCTCTCGGAATTCGAGAAGAACCCGAACGTCGACGACATCGCCGACCTGTTCACCGTGGACATGATCGTCCGCTACATCGAATCCAAGGTGAACGAGGAGGCCGGCTGACCCGGCCGGTCCGACCGGACGCCACCGCCCCGCCGGGAGATGCGCGATGCGCTGGATCTGGATCGACCGATTCACCGCCTTCGAGACCGGCCGACGCGCCGTCGCCGTCAAGTGCGTCACCCTGGCCGAAGAGCACCTCCACGACCACGTGCCGGGGTACCCCGTCCATCCGCCCACGCTCATGATCGAGGGCATGGCGCAGACGGCGGGCGTCCTGGTGGGCGACGCCTTCGATTTCGAGGAAAAGGTCATCCTGGCCAAGGTCACGCGGGCCACGTTCCACGCGCACGTGCGGCCGGGGGACCGCATCCAGTTCGACGCCGAGATCCAGGGCGAGGTCCGGCCCGAAGGCGCCGCCGTCTCCGGCCGCATCACCCGTAACGGCGACCTGGTGGGCGAGATCGAACTGATGTTCGCCCACCTCGACCAGTCGCGGGCGCCCGTGGAGCCCGGCGAAGGGAATTTCGTGTTCAACGACGCCTTCGTCGGCCTCCTGCGGATGCGGACCCTGCGGAACCTGGGCGCCTCCGACCCCGCCCCCGACGCCTGAGCCGGAGAGACCCGACGCCTGAGCCGGAGAGACCCACGTGCACCGCCGCATCGCGATCACCGGGACAGGTCTGGCCGGCCCCGCCGGCGACCCCCAGGGGTTCGCCGCCGCCTTGCGCCAGGGCCGCAGCGCCGTCGCCCCCATCGCGCGCTTCGATGCCTCCGGCTTCCCCAGCCACCTGGGCGGCGAGGTGCCCCCCGACTTCGACCCCACCGAGGGCACCCGCAAGGACCAGCGACGCTACATCAAGAAGAACCGCAAGGTCATGGCCCGCGACATCCAACTCGCCATGGGCGCCACCTGCCGGGCCGTCGTCGACTCCGGCCTCGAGGTCGGCCAGAACGAGCAGCCCCTGCCCACCATCGACCACGCGCGGTTCGGGATGATCTACGGCACGTCGTTCATCCCGACGACGCTCGAGGACCTGGCCCTGCCCGTGCAGGCGGCCCTCTCCGACGGCGGCGTCGACCTGAAGGACTGGGGCGACAAGGGCATCCCGCAGATGTTCCCGCTCTGGCTGCTGAAGCACCTGCCCAACATGCACGCCTGCCATGCCGGCATCCTGTGGGACGCCCAGGGGCCCAGCAACTCGCTCACGTGTTCCGACGCCGGGGCCCTGGTGGCCCTGGACGAGGCCGTCCGCATCCTGCGGCGCGGGGCGGCCGACCTGATGATCGTCGGCGGCGCCGAGAGCCGCGTCTGCCCCCTGCTGCTCATCCGGTACTCGCTCCTCGGCCGCCTGGTGACCGGGGACGTGGAGCCGGCGACGGCCTCCCGGCCGTTCGACCGCGACGCGCTCGGCTGGGTCGCCGCCGAGGCCGCCGTCGCCGCCGTCCTGGAGGACCTCGAGGCGGCCGAGGCCCGCGGCGCCCGCATCCTGGGCGAGGTGCTCGGCACGGGCGTCGGCACGACCACCGCCGGCATCAACGCATGCGACGCGGACGGCGCCGCCGTCGCCGCCGCCGTCCGGCGGGCCCTGGAGGACGCCGGCGTCGAGCCGGGGGACCTGGCGGCCGTCTGGGCCCACGGCACGGGCCTTCCGGAGCAGGACCGGAGCGAGGCGGCCGGCCTGGCCGACGCACTCGGCGGCGCCGCCGACCGCGTGCCCGTGACGGCCACGAAGGGTGTGACCGGCCATATCGGGGCGGCCAGCGGCCTGGCGGACCTGGCGGCCGCGTTCGTCCTCGCCCAGGACGGCATCGTGCCGCCCATCCTGGGCTGCGACGAGCCGGACCCCGAGGTCCGCCTGAACGTCGTCACGGGCGAGCCGGTCGAACTGGCGGGCGACCTGGTCCTCGTGACCACGAACGCGGTGGGCGGCCAGACCGCCGCCGTCGTCGTGAAGTTGACTCGCTAGGTGGAACCGGCGGCGTCGTGCGCCGTCGCCGTTCGAGCGGCGGCGCGGTGTGGCGCGCCCGCTGGTCGAGCCGGCCGCGGGAGCGGCCGGATATCTGCATCGGCCGTGGCACGTGCCATGCAGGATGGAGATGACCCGCCGCTTCCGCGGCGGGCTCGAAAGGCAGCGCGTAACACTACAACGCTAACTCGGGCGCGGCGGGTCTCCGCAGGCGCCGCGCAGCCCTGGAAAGGCCGTTTCGAGCGCGGTGGGTGCCCAGACCCACCGCGCAAATGGCCGACTTAGCGTTGGAGTGGTAAGCGGGGTCGAAGAACAGGTGAACACGGTAGAACCATGACACGACGCGTCGTCATTACGGGCATGGGTACCTGTAACCCCCTCGGCCGGGAGGTCGAGGCCACCTGGCAGGCGCTGCTGGCCGGCCGGAGCGGCATCCGCGACATCTTCATCTTCGAGGCCTCCACGTTCCCGACGACGTTCGCGTCCCAGGTGGCGGATTTCGACCTGGCGCCGTACGTCCGCGAGCCGCGCACCTTCGAGCAGGCCGGCCGCAACGTCCGCTTCGCCATGGCCGCCGCTCGCACCGCCATGGAAGACGCCGGCTTCGCCGACGGCGAGGCGGTCGACCGCGACCGGTTCGGCATTTACACGGGCAGCGGGGAGGGGCGGCTCGACTTCGCGAGCCTGACCCATTCCATCGCCGACGCCCTGGGGCCCGACGGCGAGGTCGATACCGTCCGCTTCGCCAGGGCCGCCCTTCAGCGGTACAACGCCATGGCGGAACTGGAGCAGGAACCGAACATGCCGGCCAATCACCTGGCCCGCGAGTACGGCCTCCGGGGACCGGCCTACTCGAACCTGACGGCCTGCGCCGCCAGCACGCAGGCCATCGGCGAGGCGTTCGACCTGGTGCGCACCGGCCGGGTGGACCTCATGCTGACCGGCGGCACGCACTCGATGATCCATCCCCTCGGCGTGGCGGGGTTCAACCTGCTGACGGCCATCGCGACCGAGCCGAAGGACGAGCCGTGGCGGGCCAGCCGCCCGTTCGACCGCGACCGCGGCGGGTTCGTCCTCGGCGAAGGCTCGACCATGATGGTCCTGGAGGACCTCGAGCACGCCCGCCGCCGCGGGGCACGCATCCGGGCCGAACTCGTCGGCTTCGGCACCAGCGCCGACGCCTACCGCATGACGGACATCCACCCCGAAGGCCGCGGACCCGCCGCCTCCATGCAGATGGCTCTCGACGACGCCGGCGTGACGCCGCAGGAGATCGATTACATCAGCGCCCACGGCACGGGCACGCAGGAGAACGACCGCGTCGAGACGATGGCCGTCAAACGCATCTTCGGCGACCACGCCCGGCGGGTGCCCGTCTCGAGCGTGAAGAGCGAACTGGGGCACCTGATCGCGGCCGCCGGCGCCACGGAACTGATGACGTGCATCCTGGCGATCCGCGACGGCGTCGTCCCGCCCACCATCAATCTCGACACGCCGGACCCGGAATGCGACCTCGACTATGTGCCGCACGAGGCCCGCGAGGTGGCTTGCGAGGTGTGCCTGTCGAACTCGTTCGGGTTCGGCGGGCAGAACGATTCCCTGGTCATTCGCCGCTTCGTTTCCTAGAATAGTGGCGCGCCGTTCAGCATGACGCGACGCGCGGTGGGTCGGAGCCTGTCCTGAGCGAAGCCGAAGGGCACCCCCCGCGCAGCCGAGAATCCGCGCATGTTCGTCGGTGGGCCGGCGTGTCGACTGTCGGTCGGCCCGCAACGCGCAAAGCGGTGGGCGTTCGCCGGCCTGCTTGCGGGCCGCGCGCCGTTACGGCAACGAAGCGCGGCGGGTACGGAGACCCGCCGCGCAAGGCTCGAAACGGATTCACTCCGCGCGGATATCGCCGACATGGGCCGTGCACTCGCATTTCTGCTCCTCGCCGCCGACGCCGATCCCGGGGGGACCGGCGCCGCCCCCGGCACGCTGGCCCGTCACTGGCCGCTCATCGCCGTCCTCGTCGGCGTGGCCGTCGTCCTCACCCTCTTCATCCTGTACGTCGTGAAGTACCTGCGGCTGGCGGTGAACCTGTTCCTGGAGACGCCGCTGCCCATGACGGCCACGCTCCACGACTACACGCCGCCCGAGGGCGAGGTCGTCTGGTTCCGCAGCATGGAAGGGCGGCAGTTGCGCGGCATGTTCATCGAGCGCCCCCGGGGAACGCCCGACCGCGGCACGATCATCTTCTGCCACGAGTACGGCAGCGACATGCTGAGCGCCGGCCGGTACGCCTGCGCCCTCGTCGAGGCCGGGTACACGGTCTTCACGTTCGACTTCCGCGGCCACGGGGGGAGTTTCGCGCCGAAGTACTACGAGCCCCGCCACTGGCCGTCCAACTACGAGGTGCACGACATCCTGGCCGCCGTCGCCTACGTCAAGAGCCAGCGGCCGAACGGGGGGGCCGGCGTGGGCCTCCTCGGCATCAGCCGCGGCGCCAGCGCCGCCATCGTGGCGGCCGCCCTGACGACCGACATCGGGTGCCTGGCGGCCGACGGCGCCTTCTCGACCGACCGCAGCATCGACGACCTGCTGAAGCGGTGGGTCCAGATCTTCGCCCGCGTCGACCTGGCCCGCGCCATGCGGTCGATGACCGCCTACCGCTTCTTCCGGGCCCTCCTCATGTTCTACGTGGAACTCAAGTGCCGCTGCCGCTTCCCCAGTACGCGGCGGGCGCTGGTGAAACTGGAGTCCGTACCCATCCTGTTCGTCCACGGCGAGCGCGACACGTACGTCCCGCCCGAGCAGACCCGGGCCCTGCACGACGACAAGCCGGGCCCCAAGGCCATCTGGATGTGCCCCGAGGCCAAGCACAACCAGGCCGTCGCCACCGACCCCGACCGGTACCACCGCACGCTCCTCGCGTTCTTCGACCGCCACATGGCCGGCGCGGGCGAACCCGAACCGCCCGACGGCCGCACGCGGGCCTACCCCGCCGAGGGACACCGCGGCGCGACGAAGCACTCGGGCGCCCCCGACGTCTCGTCGGGCGATGCCGCCGGAGGGCCGGCCTCATGAGGACGCCCCTGTCCATCCGGCTCCGCCGCCTCGCCACCACGTCCGTCCGGTGGGAGGCAAACCGGCAGGTCCGCCGGTGGCGCCGGGACGTCCGCGATACCCGCCGCGTCCAGCCGGCGCTGCTCGCCCGCATCCTGGCCCAGGCGGCCGGCACCGGGTTCGGCCGCGACGCCGGCCTCGACGGCGCCCGCACCGTGGACGACCTGCGAGCCTGCCTGCCCATCGCCGGCTACGAGCGGGCCGCACCCTACATCGACCGGGTGGCCCGCGGCGAGGTGGAGGCCCTCTTCCCGGCCGGCACGCGGCTCCACATGTTCACGATGACGAGCGGCACGACGGGCCGGTCCAAGTACATCCCCGTCACCGACACCGTCCTGAAGAACTACCGGGCGGGGTGGCACATCTGGGGCGCCCAGGCCCTGAGCGATCACCTCGACGCCTTCGGGGCGAAGATCCTCCAGGTCTCCAGCCGCGTGGACGAGGAACGGACGGCCAGCGGCCTGCCGGCCGGCGCCATCTCCGCCCTGGCCGCCCAAAGCCAGCGGGGCATTATCCGGCGGATGTACGTCTCGCCGCCCGCCTGCGCCTACGCCTGCGACACCACCTCGAAGTACTACGTCGCCTGCCGCCTCGGTCTCCAGTGCGACCGCGTCATGCCGATCACGGCCAACCCGAGCACGCTGCTCGGCCTGGCCCGGACGCTGGACCGCCGGAAGGAGGACCTGCTGCGCGACCTGGCCGACGGCACCCTGTCCGACGACGCCGGCCTCGAAGGCGACGCCCGCGGCTGCATCGAACGGTGCCTTCGCGCCCGCCCCGACCGGGCCCGGCGGTTCGAGCGGCTGGCCGAGGCCAACGGCCGCCTGTACCCCCGCGACGTCTGGGAGGTCCCCCTCATCGGCACCTGGAAGGGCGGCACGCTGAGCCTGTACCTGCGCGACATGCCGCACTACTGGGGCGAGACGGCCATCCGCGACATCGGCCTCGTCGCCTCCGAGGGACGCTTCTCCGTGCCCGTCGAGTCCGACGGCAGCGCGGGCATCCTGGAAACGACCGGCACGTTCTACGAGTTCGTGCCGGAGGCCGAAATCCACAACGAGCACCCCACCGCGCTGCTCGCCCACGAGGTGGAGGTGGGCCGGCGGTACGTCCTGATCGTCACGACCCCGGGCGGCCTGTTCCGCTACAACATGGGCGACGTCGTCCAGGTGACCGGCCGCGTGGGCGAGACGCCCTGCATCGAGTTCCTCAACAAGGGCGAGCACGTGGCCAACCTGACCGGCGAGAAGGTCACCGAGCACCACGTCATCGCGGCGGTGAACCAGGCGGTGGCCGAGCGGGGGCTGTCGCTGGCCGGCTACTGCCTCTGCCCCACCTGGGACGAGGTGCCGTACTACAGCCTCCTCGTCGAGACGGACGACG
>JAWODB010000328.1:0-8734 GCA_046483505.1 Phycisphaerae bacterium | reverse complement strand
CCGCTTGCGTTGGGCTTGGGCCGAGGGGGTCTGGGGGAGATGGAATCTCCCCCAGGGTGTGCCTCGCCTGAGCACGCGGATCGGGCCTTGTGCCGCTGCCCGCCGCTGCGGCGACGATACGTTCATTTCACGGGAACTCTCCTACACCTTTGGGACGCTACCGGTTTTCCCAGGAAAACAGCGGCTTCTGTGGTAGGATGGCCATCGGCGATCCTCCTGGTGATGGATATTTTTTGCCGCAAACATCTTATCACCCAGGCCCGGGATCGCCACTTTTTTCGTGGGGTCAATTCCCCGGCCCGCCGGCCCCCATCCCCCTCCCTGCGCCCTGAGGCCCGATCCGATGGGGGCAAACCACATGACCGCCGCCGCCAACCTGCCTCAGGACAACGTCTTACCGACAACGCAAATGCCTCGGAATCGACCCGGCTTTTGGCGTCTCCGCGTCGGCCGGGACGCATTTAAAGGGGCAGCACACCCCAGGAAGGAGGAACCCATGCGCACCGTCCCGAGAGGCTTCCGCACGGCGTCGCTGGTGCTGCTGGTCCTGGCGGCGACGGCCGCCCTGGCCGCCGGACGCGACGAGTGGCAGCAGCCCGACCGCGTCGTGGCGGACCTGAACCTGCGCGACGGCTCGGTCGTGGCCGACGTCGGCTGCGGCGGAGGCTACTTCATCTCGCGCCTGGCGAAGGCCGTCGGCAAGACCGGCACGGTCTGGGCCGAGGACATCTCCGAGAAGTCCCTCCGGGGCCTGAAGCAGCGCGTCGAGAAGGACGCGAATCTTGCGAACGTGAAGGTCGTCAAGGGCGAGGCCGAGTCCACCGGCCTGCCCGACGCCGCCCTCGACGCCGCCCTCGTCGTCAACGTGTACCATCACGTGCCCGAGAAGCACCGGGCGGGCCTGACGGCCGACATCGTCCGGGCGCTGAAGCCGGGCGGGTGCGTCTTTCTGATCGACTGGCGGGTCGACGCCGAGATCCACCACGACCGGAACCGGCGCATCCCCCGCGACGACCTCGTCGCCATGATGACGGGGGCGGGCCTTGAACTCGACGCCGAGTTCCTCTACCTGCCGCACCAGGTCTTCCTGCGGTTCCGCAGGCCGCGGGCGGCCGAGTGAGGGAGGGCGACGCCATGACCTCTTTACGCTTCGCAGCGGTGCGCGTCGCCGCCCTGATCGGCGCGTTCGCCGTCGCGGCCGGAACCCACGCAGGTGCGGGCGATGCGGCGGACGCCCCCGCGCCCGAGACGGGCCTGGCCGCCCGGTTCCCCGGCGACGCCGGGATCGCGCGGCACCCGGCGGTCCTCTTCGCCGACGATTTCGAGCGCTGGTCGGCCGACGGCTCCACGCCCCCGCCCAGGACCTGGGACGTCCGGCGGAACCAGGTCAGCCGCACGCGCGCCGTCGCCGGCGCCGTCGCGGGCGACGGGCAGCGCGGCCCCGGCCGGCGGGTCCTGGAGATCGCCTGCTGGACCCCCGGCCAGGGCTCGCAGACGGGCGGCCTCAGCCGCAAACTCGGCAACTACAACCATCCGAACGAGGGGCTCGGCAAAGGCTATGAAGAACTCTTCGTCCGCTACTACCTGAAGTTCGACGAGGCGTACCGGGCGGTCCGTAACCACGGGGCGAACCTCGGCGGACGCGACCTCACCCGCCCCGACCCCTGGTGGGTCGGCATGGCCGGCATCCGCGACGTCTCCACCAAGGGGTACTTCTTCTCCGGCGTCCAGCCGTACGCCGAGCGAGGCAGCCGGACGCTCGAGATGGGCTTCTACAGTTATCATCTCGATAAGAAAGGCCCGTGGGGCGAGAACTACGAGCGCCTCCGTGATTACCCGATCGAGGTCGGCACGTGGCACTGCGTGGAGCGGCGGATGAAACTCAACGCCGTGGACCCGTCGCGCGACGACCCGGCCGCCGCCGACGGCGTCGAGGCCCTGTGGATCGACGGCATCCCGACCATCCGCAAGACGGACGTCCGCTTCCGCCGGACGAAGGACCTGCGGATCACCTTCTTCTCGCTCGAGACCTACTACCACGGCCTGCCCGAGCGGTACACCCGCGAGAACCCGATCACGGTGTACGTGGACCACGTGGTCATCGCGCGGGCGTACGTCGGGCCGCTGCGGCTGCGGCGGTGACGGTGCCATCGCTGTTCGAGCCCGCTGCGTGGCTTGGCGCGCCTGCTTTCCGAGCCGGCCGCGGAAGCGGCCGGACATCCTCATCCGCCGTGGCACGTGCCATGCCGGAAGAGGATGACCCGCTGCTTCCGCAGCGGGCTCGAAAGGCCCGGGCGCGTCACAGCCCCCAAAGAACTCAGGTCTGGAGGCTTCTATGACACGTGTCGGCACACTCGCCACCGTCCTGCTCGTCCTCATCCCCGCCGCGCCGACTGCCGCGCGCGAGATTCACGTCGCCGCCACCGGCGACGATGCCGCCGCCGGCACGGCGTCCGCCCCGTATCGCACGGTCAACCACGCGGCCCAGGTGGCCCGGCCGGGCGACGTCGTCGTCGTCCACGGCGGCACGTACCGCGAGTGGGTAAAGCCGGCCCGCGGCGGGACGGGCGAGGACGCCCGCATCACCTACCGCGCCGCCGAGGGCGAGGAGGTCCTCCTCAAGGGCTCGGAGCGCATCGCCTCCTGGACCGACGAGGGCGGCGGCGTCTGGAAGGTCGAACTCCCCGCCGACTTCTTCGGCGACTACAACCCCTACGCCCTGACCCTCTCCGGCGGATGGCTGCACTACGGCCAGTGGCACCATCGCGGCGACGTGTACCTCGACGGCGAGGCCCTGCGGGAGCAGCAGACGGCCGAGGCCGTCCGGACGACGCCCCTCTCCTGGCACGCGGCGGCGGGCGAGAAGACGACCGTCATCCGGGCCCACTTCGGGCGGACGAATCCCAACGAGCGGCTGGCGGAAATCAACGTCCGCCGATGCATCTTCTTCCCGGAGACGAGCGGCCTCTCGTACATCACCGTCGAGGGCCTGGACCTGATGCACTCGGCGGAGAACTGGCAGCCGCCCGGCCTCGACGTGCAGCGGGGCGCCATCGGCCCCCGCATGGGCCGGCGCTGGATCATCCAGGACTGCCGCATCACCAACGCCCGGTGCGTGGGCATCGTCCTCGGCCACGCCCGGGGCGTGGACTTCGACGACGTCGACGCCTTCGGCGACCACGTGGTGCGGCGGAACGTCATCCGGCGCTGCGGCGAGGCGGGCATCGCCGGCCAGAAAGGCGCCACGCGGTGCCTCATCGAGGGCAATCTCATCGAAGACACGAACTATCGCAAGGAGTTCGGCGGATGGGAGACCGCCGCCATCAAGTTCCACCAGTCCGTGGACACGGTGATCCGCGGGAACCTGATCCGCCGCACCGGCCGCAAGTCGCACGCCGGCTTCGGCATCTGGATGGACTGGGCCAACCAGGGCACCCGCATCACCGGCAACATCATCTACGAGACCGACACCGAGGCCGTGTTCCTGGAGATGAACCACGGCCCCATCCTGGTCGATAACAACGTGCTCGTGGGCGGCGGGGTGAAGAGCAACTCCGAGGCGTGCGTCTTCGCCCACAACCTGTTCGTGGGGTGCCCGTTCCGGATGGTCTCCGACACGAACCGCCGGTCGCAGATCTACACGCCGCACACGCGCCAGACCGTCGGCCGCAAGACCGGCGTGCCGCGCGACGACAAGTGGTTCAACAACCTCTTCGTCGGCCGCGGGCTGGAGGGCGTGAAGGCGGCGCCCGGGTACGCGTCGGACTGGAACGTGTTCCTCGGCGGCGCGAAGAAGCGCACGTTCGGCGACGCTCGCAGCGCCGTCTCGCCGTTCGCCGTCGAGTTCGAGATGACGGACCGCCCGCGCGGCGTGGTCGTCACGTTCCGGATGAACGGCCTGCCGATGGCGGGCGACCGGCCGTGGGTCGACGCGGACCTCGTCGGCGTCATGCCGACCGTCGGGCAGACCATCGAGGACCGCTTCGGCAAACCGATACGCGTCGAGACGGACCTTTTCGGCCGCCGGCGCGACCGGCCCATCGCCGGACCGCTCGCCGACCTCACCGAAGGCGCGAACACCATCGAATGGTCCTTGGACCGCCCGGGCCGCTAGCCGTACAATGAGGGCGACAGCCGGGCGCTCCGTTAGCACGACAACGCTAACTCGTGCGCGGCGGGTCTCCGTACCCGCCGCGCAGCCCTGAAAAGGCCGCTTCGAGCGCGGTGGGTCGGGAGACCCACCGCGCGGAATGCGCTTGGCGCGTCGCACGACTGTGGCATCGAAACCCCACGCCCCGGAGACCACCATGCCCCTGACCGCCAACTGCCGGGCCACCGGCATCGGCAGCCTGCCGCACGACGACCCGGCCGCCGCCGTCGCGTCGGTGTTCCGCGACTGTCCGGACCTGCCCTACTGGCCGCAACTGCCGAACGTCTCGCGGGCCGAGGGGATGAACGAGCAGGCGGCCGTCGGCCTGCCGGGTCTGCACATGGAGGACGGCCGGCTGCGCCTCGTCCAGGACGAGGCGTTCTTCGAGGGCGTCGAGCGTCTGCTGACGGCGTCCGAGACGGGCGAGGCCTCGTTCGCGGCCCTGCCGGCCGAGGCCGCCGCCGCCTTCGAACCGTTCCTGGACGAGGTCCGCCGCCGCGGGTGCCCCGAGGCCAAGGGCCAGATCGCCGGGCCCGTCACCGTGGGCATGAACATCCGGGGCGAGGACGGCAACCCCATCCTCTACAACGACGACCTGCGCGACATCCTCACGCAGTTCCTCCGCCTGCGGGTCCGCTGGCAGGCCGAACGCATCGCCGAGACGGGCGCCCGGCCCATCGTCTTCGTCGACGAACCGTTCCTCGCCTCGTTCGGCACGCCGTTCTTCGGGTGGGAGAAGGCGAAGGGCCAGGAGACGCTGGCGGGCGTCACGGCCGGGGCCGAGACGACCGGCTCGCACTGCTGCTCGAACACGGAGTGGAGCATCTTCCTCGGCGGGCCGGTCCAGGCGGTCTCGTTCGACGCCTACGAGTTCGCCGACAACTTCCTCGTCTACCGCGACGACCTGCGGGGGTTCCTGGACGGCGGCGGGACGATTGCCTGGGGCATCGTGCCGACCGACCCGGACGCCGTCGCCGCCGCCACGGTCGAGGCGCTCCACGAGAAGATGCTCGGGCACCTCGCGAAGGTGGAAGCGCTCGGCTACGGGCGCGAGCAGGTGCTCCGGCAGAGCCTGATTACGCCGGCCTGCGGCCTGGGCACCCGGCCGCTCGAGACGGCCGAGGCGGCGTTCCGCCTGACCCGCGACCTGGCCGGCCGGCTCCGCGGCGAATGCCTCGGCCTGTAGCGTTGAGCACCCCGCGGTCCCGTTTTCAACGCAGAGATCGCAGAGAACGCAGAGAAAAGATGGAGAAAAGGCGAAAGGATAGAAACGGCAGGGTACGTTTTACGCGGGGGTGCTTGGTGATGGCCCACATTTAGCCGCCGGACTTGTCCGGCGCGCGTGCGCCGGAGGCGCTTGGACCAGCGCCTCCGGCGAACCCTGTTTGACGTCGTTGTCTGCCGTTCGCCGTTGTTCTCTGCGTTCTCTGCGCTCTCTGCGTTAAGAAAAGAAGCAGGAGAGAACCCATGACCGCGCAGCAACCGCAAGGCCCGATCCAGGGCGAGGTCCTGCCGCCCGAAGGCGCCGGGGGCAACAACGCCCTCGCCGTCACGAGCCTCGTCATGGGCACCCTCAGCGTCGTCCTGGCGGTCGCCTCCGTGTTCCTGACGTTCGTCTGCTGCGGGGGCTTCCCGTTCGTGGGCCTGGCTCTGGTGCTCGGGGCGGCGGCCGCCATCTGCGGGCACCTGGCCCTGCGCCAGGTGAGCGAGACGGGCGGCCCCGGCCGTGAACTCGCCCTTCCCGGCCTCGTCACGGGCTACGCGGGCGTGGGCCTGAGCCTCGTCCTGATCCTGCTGATGCTGCTGGGTGTGGGGCTGTTCGCCCTCTTCGCCGCCGCCGGCAACATCGAGGTGCACTGATATGGCGGTCCCAGGTTATAAGGTTACGGCGCGGCGGGTACGGAGACCCGGCGCGCCGGTCTGCGCGGTGGCGCTCGCGGCGCTGCTCCCGGCCGGCTGCGCCGGTCGTGACGCGGGCCCGCCGAAGGAAGCGGCGTCCGAGCCGTGCCTCACGGCGCCGAGCGCGCACCGCCCGGACGCCGCCGGCGAGGACGTCCCCCGCTTCGCCGCCGGTTCCCCGTTCGACACGGACTACCGGCCGCCCGCCTTCCGCGACGGCAAGCGCCTGTGGGCCCGGTCGTGCCTGTACCGGAAGGCGCCGGCCCTGGTCGTGGAGGAGTGGCTCGGGCCGACGCCCGAGACGGCGGGCAAGTACGTCCTGGTGGCGTTCTGGGCCACGTGGTGCCCGCCGTGCCGCAAGTCGATCCACCTGCTGAACCGGCTGCACGCCCGGTTCGCCGGCCTGGCTGTCGGCAGAACAGATTCTAACGCAGAGAACGCAGAGAACAACTAATGTTCAATGTGAAATGATAAATGCCAAATGAGGCCTGCGGCCTACGCGGAGCGTGCTTTAGCATTTCTCATTTATCATTTAACATTCCTCATTGCCCAGGCACCGCCGTTCATCAAACGAGTTGGTAGTATTTCCTGAGCAGCCACTCGCCCGTCACGATGGCCAGGAACAGGCCGAACAGGACGGCGAAGAGGCCCGGCACCGTCTGGATGCCGAACTCGCGGTGGATGTCCTCGGTCACCGTCCGGCCGCGGAGCGTCTGGACGAGGTCACCGAAGGCGGCCGGCTCGTAATACGCCCCGCCCGTCTGCCGGGCGATCGCTTTCAGCAGGGCCCGGTCGATGCTCAGCCGGTCGAACTCCTGGTTCGGCCGGCCCACGCTGAACCGGACCTCGTCCTTGCCGAGCGTGGCCCCGTCCTTCTTCGCCTCGACGCGGACCGTGTAGTCGCCGGGGTCGAGGGCCCCGAGTTCCGCCTGGTACACGCCCACCGCGCCGGCGACGAGCGAGAGCGAGAGGCTACGGGAGTCGTCCTTGCCGGGCCCCTCCAGCACGCCGCGCGTCTCGGCGAAGTTGGTGGCCCGCCCTTCCTCGGCCCGGACCTTGGCCCGGACGACGACCTCCTCGCCCGGCTCGTAGAACGGTTTGCGGACCAGGAGGTCCACGCCCGGTTCGTCGGCGTGTTCCTTGACCTCCTTGTTCGCCAGCCAGCGGACCATCTGGCTCCAGAACTTGATGTACGGCGACTCGGCCCCCATCGCCCGCAGCGGCAGGTACCACTGGTAGGTGGTGTCGGCGGCGAAGGCGGCGGTCCGGCCCTCGCCGTACTGCTGGACCGCCAGGACGACGAGCGGCCCGTGGGGGTTCGCCCGTTCCGGATGGACCGCCAGGACGGAGGCGCCGGACTTGGCCCGCTGGAGGATGTTGCACCCCTTCAGGAGCGGCAGGTTCCGGCGAGGCGCGTCGCTCTGGTACTGGAAGAAGTCGGCCGTGCCGTGAAAGATGTCGTGGCCCGCGCCCTCGGGCGTGAGTTTCAGGACGAACGGGGTGGTCTCCTGGCCGATGCCGGGCGGGCCCACCTCCACGGGCAGCATCCGCTCGATGGGCGTCCCGGCGTACCCGCCGGGGCCGAAACTGTTGTACCCGCCGAGCATGAGGAACCCGCGGCCTTCCTCGACGACTTGCCGCAGGTTCTCCATCTGCTCGCCGGAGAAGTAACTGCGGTGCAGGTCGCCGACGAGGTAGACGTCGAAGCGGCGCATGTCCTGGAGGGTCTGCGGGGGGCCGGAGAGCGCGACGCCCTGCATGCTGCCGGCCTGGAGGAACTCGCCCCGTTTCACCTGGACCAGGGCCAGCAGGTCCACGTTGGGGTCGGTCTCCAGGACGCTCTTCAGGGGCTTGTACTCGGGCCGGACGACGCCCTCGACGTAGAGGACGCGGATTTTCGGATCCGTCACGAGGACGTGCACCTGCCGCTCGTTGTTCTCGTCGCGCCGCTCGGCGGGGTCCGGCCGGACGCGGACCGTGTAGGTGTGCCGGCCGAGGTCCTCCGGCGTGAAGTTCAGGGTGACGGCCTGGGGTCCCGGCCGGCCGTCCAGCCGCAGCGGCGCCTGGGCCAGCGGTTTCGCGTTTTCCCGGAGTTCCACCTGGACGCTGCGGTCCGCCAGGCCCACCGCCTCGACGTCCACCGTCATGCGGGCCACACCTTAGAATAGCCTCCGAATCTTCAATATTAATATACCTGATTAGTGGTATGCCCAGGATACTCATGGTCTCCTGACGATGAATCATTGCTATGATCCTGGAACCTCTCATTTTTTCAATACGATGTATAAGGGAAATACGGGAAGACTCCAGACCTTTTTGTCTCAACCAGGGGGAAAGCATAGAAAAGATGACGAAAAACCAGAAAACCATACTTAAATATTCCATTGATATACCTCTTTCAAAAAATATTTATTTTAAAATGTCGTTTTTAAAATTCCGATACTTATAAAATATTATTTTCATTATAGACAAAGTGCTTACTTAACGCAATAAGTTTAAATTATCACGCTGTTAATAAATTAAAAAGAAGCACTTCTCGAAATTCATCTTAAAAGTGCTTCTTTAATTAATTAGCTATAGCTATAGCGCTTTTAGTTTATTGTTTTTAGTTTTTAGTAAAAATACTAAATACTGCAATATTTTTTCCAAGCTTGCAGTATTCCAATCTTGTACCCTTGTAAGCAT
>JAWODB010000201.1:0-26039 GCA_046483505.1 Phycisphaerae bacterium | reverse complement strand
GGATGGCAGAAGAACTCGATCTCCATCTGCTCGAACTCGCGGCTGCGGAAGGTGTAGTTGCGCGGGTTGATCTCGTTGCGGAACGCCTTGCCGATCTGGGCGATGCCGAACGGGAGTTTCAGGCGCTGCGTGTCGAGGACGTTCTTGAAGTTGACGAAGATGCCCTGGGCGGTCTCGGGGCGGAGGTAGACTTCCGAGGCGGAGTCCTCCATGGCGCCGGCGTGGCTCTTGAACATGAGATTGAAAGACCGCGGACGACTCAAATGACCAGCCTGCCCACATTCTGGACACGGAATTCTTGCGTATACCTTGTCCTGTATGGGGTCCGCTAGAGTGGCAATGTCGCCGTATGGTGGCCAGTCACTGCGATGCCCACTCAGTATCTTATTGATCGCCTTTCGATGCTTGCGCTCCACATCCTCTTTCGTGCCAAACGCAGAGAACACAAAAAAGTCCCCTTCAGGCATGTGTCCGGATGTCCACTTGACGCCGTACAAAAGGCATGTCACCTGATCGGCTCTGAACCTTGCTTTGCACGCCCTGCAATCAACCATGGGGTCGGTGAATCCCGTCAGATGCCCGCTGGCCTCCCACACCTTCGGGTTCATGATGATGGAGCAGTCGAGGCCGACCATCTCGATCGGCTCGCCGTCGGGGCCGACGGGCGGGCGGCGGACGATGTCGTCCCACCACGCCTGCTTGATGTTCCGCTTCAGTTCCACGCCCAGGGGACCGTAGTCCCAGAAGCCGTTCAGGCCGCCGTAGATCTCGCTGGAGGGGAAGATGAACCCCCGCCGTTTCGCCAGGGCGACGAGGCGTTCCATGCGGTCGGTGTCGCTGGCCATGCGTACTCCTCGTGTCGAAAGGCTGCGTGCACGAATCACGGATAACGGCGCGCGGCGACCAAGGTCGCCGGCTGAATGTGGCGTCCCGCGCGGCCCATTTAGCCGCCGGGCTTGCCCGGCGCGTGCCGTGCGCGGTGGGTACTCCAGACCCACCGCGCCTTATCGCCCCGGCGGGCAAGCCGCCAGTGGCACCCGGCGCACGGTACGGGTCGCGTCGAGGCCGCATGATAGTGGCACCGGACGGACGGGTCAATGGCCTGGGCCGGACGCTGCGGCCTGGGCGCCGCCAAAGGGGCTTCCGGGAATCGGCTCCGGATGCGGATTCGTGGCCCTGCCCATCCCCCTGCCCGTCAGAACGTGTGCGAAAACGGCTCCCGGGACCTTTTCCGCGGAACGTCCCTTCTTCGGCCGCGTTCGATATACGGAGGCAAACCGGAGGGCGTTTTTGGGTGCCAGAGTGTATGTTCGTTGACCGTGGCCCCATAACTTCCCGCGATGTGGGCTCTTAGGCTTGACGGGAACGGTTTCTTAACGTATACTTACCCAATTCGCGGGGGGTAAAGCCCCCGGCAGAGGCCAAAAACAAGGGTGAGGGGTCTGCTGGGTCGTCACTTTGTCGGGACTCTTCTCGGAAGACATTCTAGACGACGTCGCCCGCGCTAACGACATCGTCGACGTAGTCTCCGGCTACTTCCCGCTGAAAAAGGCCGGGAAGGACTACGTTGCGCTGTGTCCGTTTCACAGCGAGAAGACGCCCTCCTTCACCGTCAGCCCCAGCAAGCAGATTTTCAAGTGCTTCGGCTGCGGGCGCGGCGGCAGCGTGTTCAACTTCGTGATGGCCAAGGAGAGCGTGACCTTCCCCGAGGCCGTGCGAATACTGGCCGAGCGGGCGGGTATAGAACTCCGGGAGGACCCGGAGGCCCGGCAGAAGGCCCGAGGCCGCCGCCGCCTGCGGGACGTCATGGCCTGGGCCATGGAGCGGTTCCGGGCGGGCCTGGCGCATCCGCGGGAAGGCGAGGCCGCCCGCGAGTACCTGGCAGGCCGCGGCCTGACCGAGGAGACGATCGACACCTTCGGCCTGGGCTATGCCCCCGAAGGGTGGGACAACCTGATCCGGGCGGGCCGGCGGGACGACATCCCGCCCGAGGCGCTCGAGAAGGCCGGGCTGGTCATCCCGCGCAGCGACGGCACCGGCGTCTACGACCGGTTCCGCGGGCGGGTCATCTTCCCGATCCTCGACGCCCTCAGCCGGCCCATCGGCTTCGGCGGCAGGGCACTGGGCGACGAGGAGCCCAAGTACCTGAACTCGCCGGAGACCGCGCTCTTTCACAAGAAGGAGGCCCTCTACGGCCTGCCGCAGGCACGCGAGGCCATCGAGACGGACCGCCGCGCCGTCGTCGTCGAAGGCTACTTCGACGTGATTATGCCGTACCAGTTGGGCGTCGGTAACTGTGTGGCCACGCTGGGCACGTCGCTGACGGACGAGCACATCGTGGCCCTGAAGCGGTACGCCGACGAGGTGGTGGTGGTCTTCGACAGCGACCTGGCCGGCCAGCGGGCCGCCGACCGGGCGATGGAACTTTTCCTCGCCCACGACGTCCGTATCCTGATGGCGGTCGTGCCGGACGGCAAGGACCCGTGCGACTACTGCGAGGCCCACGGGGCGGACGCGTTCCGCCGCCTCCTGGTCGAGGCCGACGACGCCTTCAAGTTCAAGTGGAACCTCGTGCAGCAGGATCTGGAGGCGGCGACGAACCCGGCGGCCCGGGAGCGGGCCCTGCGGGCGATGCTCGAAAGCGTCCTCAAGGCCCCGGCGCTGGCCCAGCAGGACCTGCGCCTGCAGCGGGACCTGATCCTGGGGCACATGAGCCGCACCCTCGGCATCCCGGAGGCGACGCTACGGGCGGAGTTCCGGCGGCTGCGGCGGTCGAGCCGCCGGTCCGCCGCCGGGACCGAGACGGGCGGCAACCTGCCGGGCGGGGCGGCCCGCGGCCGGCGATGGGCCGCCGAACGCGAACTGCTGACCGCCCTGGTCTGCCGGCCGTCGGCCGTCGAGGACGTGGCCGGCGAACTGCCGCCCGAGCGGATTCAGACCGAGCCGTTCCGCCGGCTGTACGAGGCGGTCCGGCAGAACCCGTCGGCGCGGGACCTGGACATCGCCAGCGTGGTCCGCGGGATGGACGACGCGGACCTCTCGAGCCTGGCGGTCGAGTTGTACGAGCGGGGCCAGGCGCTGGCCTCCTGCCGCGACCCCGCCGACACGGGTCCCGGGCCGCTGGAGCGGCTGCTGGACGAGGCCCGGGCGGCACTCGCCGAGATGGAGGAGGAGGCCGTGCTGGCCTCGCACCGCGAGGCCGCCCGCCGGGGCGAAGACGAGTCGGGCCGGGCGCTGCGGGCGTTTGCCGAGGCCCGGGCCCGCCGGCAGGGCTTTCTGCCGCCGTCGGCCCGCCGCCGGCGCGGCGACGAGACGTAAGGGGATGAGGCGCCGAGGTTTGTCATCCTGAGCGAAGCGAAGGATCCCGCCGCCGGCCACGGCACGAGCCGTACCCGTGCCAGGGTGCGAATGGCGAAACGGCAAGACCAAGGCGAGATTCTTCGTCGGCCCTGAAAAGCCTTCTCAGAATGACAACAGGGACTTTGTTCGGACACGGGGAACCGATGGGTGGACGCAAGAAGTCGAGGTGACTATGTCCGATACCAAACAAGATGCAAAGGTCGATGCCGAACAGCAGATCAAGGATCTGCTGGAGCGCGGCAAAGCGCGCGGGTACGTGACCTACGAAGAGATGAACGACAGTCTGCCGGACGACCTGGTCAGCCCGGAGCGCCTGGACCGCATCCTCATGCAACTGGACGAGATGGGCGTGGACCTGCTGGACGAGGCGGAAGTGCCCGCCCGCGAGGGCAAGGACGCCAAGGGCAAGGCCGACGGCGACTGGGAGGCCGACGGCGCCAACCGCCGGGCCGCCAAGGCCGCTATGCCCACCGACGCCGAAACCCAGAAACGCATCGACGACCCGGTCCGGATGTACCTGACGCAGATGGGCGAGATTCCGCTCCTGTCGCGCGACGAGGAGATCTTCCTGGCCAAGCGCATCGAACTGACGCGGAAGCAGTTCCGCCGAAAGGTCCTGGCCAGCGACGAGGCCATCGCCAGCGCCCTGGGCATCCTGCGCCAGGTGGAATCGGGCGAACTGCCGTTCGACCGCACGATGAAGATCTGCATCTCCGAGAACCTCGCCAAGGGCACCATCATCAAGCGGATGCCGGAGAACCTGAACACCGTCCAGCGGCTGCTGGAGGCCAACCAGGACGACTACGACCGCCTGGCCTCCAACGGCACGAGCGAGGGCACGGCCGAGCGGCTGCGGCGGCGGATGCGGGCCCGCCGGCAGAAGTGCGTCCACCTGCTCGAGGAACTCAGCCTGCGGACCTCGCGCATCCAGGCCGTCATGAAGAAACTCATCGGCATCCATCAGAAACAGCAGGAGATCACCCGCCGCCTGGAGGAGATCGGCTCCGGCCCGGAGAACGACGCCGAGGCCGCCGCCCTGCGCGAGGAACTCTCCGGCTTCGAACGCCTCGCCGGCGAGAGCGCCGACGACCTGAAGAAACGCGTCCGACGCATCGAGCAGTGCTTCGCCGAGTACGAAGAGGCCAAGCGGAAACTCTCCGGCGGGAACCTGCGGCTGGTGGTCTCGATCGCCAAGAAGTACCGGAACCGCGGCCTCTCGTTCCTCGACCTCATCCAGGAGGGCAACACCGGCCTCATGCGGGCGGTCGACAAGTACGAGTACCGGCGCGGCTACAAGTTCTCGACCTACGCCACGTGGTGGATCCGCCAGGCCATCACCCGCGCCATCGCCGACCAGGCCCGGACGATCCGCATCCCGGTCCACATGATCGAGACGATGTCGAAACTGAGGAATATCTCGAAGCAGTTCCTCCAGGAGGTGGGCCGCGAGCCCACCCTCGAAGAACTCGCCTACGAGGCCGACCTGCCCCTGTCGGAGGTCCGGCGCGTCATGAAGATCAGCCGCCATCCGATCAGCCTGGACCGGCCCGTCGGCGAGAGCGAGGATTCCTACTTCGGCGATTTCATCGAGGACGACACGGTCGAGTCGCCCGTGACGGCGGCCACCCAGGAGATGCTCAAGTCCAAGATCGACCACGTCCTCAAGACCCTGACGTACCGCGAACGCGAGATCATCAAACTCCGGTACGGCATCGGCGACGGGCAGACCTACACCCTGGAGGAGGTCGGCCGCATCTTCCGCGTCACCCGCGAACGGGTCCGGCAGATCGAGGCCAAGGCCATTCGCAAACTCCAGCACCCCGTCCGCAGCCGCAAACTCGAAGGGTTCCTCGAGAAGCGGCGGCAGGAAGTCCGGCCGTCGTCGTACTTCTAGGGCGCCGCGTTCCCGCGCGGCGGGACTCCTGCCCCCCCGCGCAAAGTGCCACGGCCGGTCTTGTCCGGCCGTGCGATGCCCGGTAGCGTATAATCAGCGAGTCCCGGCAAAGGCCGTTAACGCCCTTTGCCGACCCGAGGCGGGGCCCTCACCCCCCGCCTCATTTTTTGCGCCGACACGCGGGTGGCACGCTTTCGCGCCATAGCGAGAGCATGCGTGTGTGCGGCGGAGCGTTGGGCGCCCGTCGCGTTTCGCCACATTTTGGATGACACCCCCTGCCCCAAGTGCGTATCATGAAGGCAGATGCCTTTGTAGGGGCCGGCCATGGACGCCCTCCGGTACTTCGTGTTCGAGAACCCCGCCACGCTCCTGGTCGTCCTCCTCATCGCCACGGTCCTGCTGGGGACCGTCTGGCGGCGGACGGGCGCGAAGGCGTCCCGGGCGGCCGCCGGCGCCTGCCTCGCCGCCACGGTGCTGGTCGCCCTGCTCGCCTGGCTCGTCGAGACCGACCGCGAACGGCTCGAGCGGACGCTCGACACGATGGCCCGCGCCGCCGACGAGGGCCGGCCCGAGGCGTTCATCGAGCGCATCTCTCCGGACTACCGCACCGACGGGCAGGGCAAGGAAGGCATGGCCGACCTCGTCCGCGACGGCCTGAAATATGTCCGGGCCTCGGCCGGCGGCGCCACGGTCGACATGCGCGACGGGAAGGCGACGGTCACGCAGACGTACCGATTTCGCTCGGCGCCCGGCCAGCGGGTCAATGTGGCGGAGCGGTTCCCCCGCGTGGAATGGGAGGGCACGTTCGGGCCGGATGCGGACGGCGAGTGGCGGCTGCGGTCGGCCCGCGTCCTGTCGCCCAGGGCCATGCTGCCCCAGGAGGCCGTCCGGTACCTGCCGGGCCGGTGAGCGAGCAACGAGGCTGACGGCACGCGCCGCGCAAGCGCGGCGGCGAACGTGGAGATCACTCGGCGCGCCGAACGGCACCTTCCGCGCCACTTCCGACTTCCGATTTCGCTACAGCGTCAAGTCCCACCCCGCCACCTCGTCCAACCGCGCATGGTCCGTCAGGTCGAACCGCAGCGGCGTGACCGTAACGTACCCCTCGGCGAGGGCGGCGGCGTCGGAGCCGGCCCCCTGCGCCTCGTGCTCCGGGTCGCCGACCATCCAGTAGTACGTCCGGCCGCGCGGGTCCGTGCGGCGTTGCCAGCCCTCGCGCCATCCCTTGAGGCTCTGGCCGGCCACCCGCACGCCCTTCGGCTCGCCGCGCGAAAGGTCCGGCACGTTGACGTTCAGGAGCGTGGCCCGGCCGCCCTCCAGGGGCAGCCACTGGTCGACGAGCCGCCGCGCGATCCGCGCCGCCCCGTCAAAGTCCGGCGAATCGGAATCCTCGATGCTGACCGCGACCGACGGCACGCCGAAGAACGCGCCCTCGACGGCGGCGGCCACGGTGCCGGAATACAGGACGTTGATGCCGACGTTCGCCCCGAGGTTCACGCCGCTGGCCACCAGGTCGGGCGGTTCGTCGAGGAGTTCCAGGACGGCGAGTTTGACACAGTCGGCCGGGCTCCCCTCCACACCCTGCCCCACCACGCCGCCGCCGAGGTCCACCCGGTGGGCCCGGATCGGGTCGCTGAGCGTAATCGAGTGCCCGACCGCCGACTGGTGCGTCGTGGGCGCGACGACGTCCACCGGGCCGAGGCCCGCCATCGCCCGCCTCAGGGCCAGCAGCCCCGGCGCCATGATGCCGTCGTCGTTGGTCACCAGAATCCGCATAACCGCCTGTCTCCCTACGCGGACTGTGCGGGGATGCACGCCTCCCACCCGGTTCCGCGCCAAGCGTCTGCTCTATCGTAACCGCGCGGCCGGGGGAGTCAAACATCCTGCGCGAAACCGCCGCCCCCGTCGAATATACCGTGCCCCGCAGGCGTACACGCGAGGGAAGGCAAGGCCTTGAGGCGGCCGGCCGGGGACGGTATCCTCAGGTCCGTAACCGTTCGGAGAAACGGCCATGCCCGAGACCGCGCAGGGTCACGAGTTCGAGATCGACCGCGAGGCCGTGTACCGGTATCTGCGGACGCTCGTCACGCTCATCATGATATTGGCGGGCATTTGGGCGCTCGGCGCAGGGCTGGTGCTGGGCCTTCTGTGGTATGTTGCCATCGGCCCGTGGGTACATCGCCGCCAGGTGGAGGCCCTGCGGTACCGCCTGGACGGTGCAACGCTGCGCATCGACTCCGGGTTCATCTTCCTTCAGCGCAAGAGCATCCCCCTGGACCGCGTGACGGACGTGGTCCTGGTGCAGGGCCCGCTCATGCGGCACTTCGGCGTCTGGCAGTTGCGCATTCAGACGGCCGGCACGGGTCAGCAGTTGCCGGAGGGCGCGATGCTGGGCGTCCCGGACCCCGAGGCCGCGCGCGACCTCATCATGCGCCGGCGCGACGAGGTGACCGGCGCCAATCGCTCCGGGGCGTGACCCCATGCAGCCGGCCACGAAGCATTACCTGTTCTTCGCGTTCCTGCTCGTCAGCCTCGCGCTGCTGGTCGCGCTGGTCCTCTGGCAATGGCACCGGGCCCGGGCCGACGGGGCCGAAAGGGACACCTCAAGCGCGGACGGGCATGGCCCCCGCCATGCGCCGTGGTCGTCTGCCGTTCCCCCGTTACCCAGTCACCCAGTTACCTGCCTTTGGACTTCCCTCTCCCCTTGCACTGCCTTCCTGCAACGTCTAAGGTAATCACCGTCGCATGCTCTTCCGAACCCCGAACTCCAGGCCAGCGAGGAACCTATGCCAAAACGCACGGGGATTAAGACGCCACGCAGCGGCCGCAAGGGCAAATCCGTAAAGACCAAGGCCGCCCAGGTCCTCTTTGCGCCGGCGGCCATCGAGCGGCTGGAGCCCGACGCCAGCCTCGGCGCCAAGTGGCAGCGCATGCTCGAGCGGCTGCCCCTGAAACGCGTCGCCGACGGCGCCACCGTCGCCGTCAAGATGCACGTGGGATGGGAACTGGGCTTCACGACGATCCCGCCGTTGTTCGTCCGGATGCTTGTGGCGACCGTCAAAGAGGCCGGCGCCGAGCGGGTCTTCGTGACCGACGGCTCGCGCGGCATCCACGCCGCCACGGCCCGCGGGTACACCGAGGAGGTCCTCGGCGCCCCCGTCCTCGGCGCCGCCGGCGTCAACGACCGTTACTTCTACACCCACAAGGTCCGCTACAAGGACCTGCGGGAGATTGAAGTCTGCGGCAACATCGAGGACGCCGATGCCCTCATCAACCTCAGCCACTTCAAGGGGCACGGCGACTGCGGCTATGGGGCTGCCTGCAAGAACCTCGCCATGGGCTGCGTGACCACGCCGACCCGCACGGCCCTCCACTACCTGGAAGGCGGCTTGACGTATGCCGAGGACCTGTGCACCAAGTGCCGCAAGTGCGTCGAGGCGTGCCAGCGCGGCGCCGCCCGCTGGAACGAGGAGCAGGACCGCCTGGAAATCTTCTTCCACCACTGCGTCTACTGCCGGCACTGCGTGCTGGCGTGTCCGCAGGACGCCATCAAAATCAGCGGCGGCGGATTCATCCCGTTCCAGCACGGGCTGGCCCTGGCAACGAAGGAAGTGCTCGGCACCTTCGAGCCGGAGCGCGTGCTGCACGTCACCTTCCTGACGCAGATCACCGCCTACTGCGACTGCTGGGGATTCTCATCGCCCGACCTCGTGCCGGACGTCGGCATCCTGGCCTCCGACGACATCGTCGCCATCGAGCAGGCCGCCCTCGACCTCACGCGCGACGGCGAGCCCCTGCCCGGCAGCCTCCCGCCCGACCACGAACTCGTGGACGGCAACCACATGATGGAGCGCATCCACGGCAAGGACCCGTACGTGCAAATCCAGCAGATGGAGGAGGTGGGGCTGGGCGCGGCCACGTATCGGTTGCAGAAGGTCAACTGATAGTGACTAAGTGACGGAGTGACGGAGTAACGACGGCGAGGCGGGAAGACTCCGTGCTTCTTGGCCGAGCGGAAAACGCGCTGCCCGGCGCATGGTCCCAGCGGTCGCGCCTGCGTTACTCCGTTACTCCGTTACTCCGTTACTCCGTTACTTCGTTACTTGCCCGTCACGTTACTCCGTCACTTCGTTACTGTCTTCCGTACGGCGCCACTCCACCACATCCTCAGTCGTCCGCGCTTGACAAACCACCGTATCCGCCGATAATCGTACAGGGCGGACAATTTGTACGAAATCGTCGGAGTGGCGACATGACCTCTCTATCCGTCAGCGAAGTGCGGCAGGCCCTGGCGGACCTCCTCAACCGCGTGGCGTACAAGGGCGAGCGGATCGTCATTGAGCGGCGCGGCAAGGGACTGGCCGCCCTCGTGTCGCAGGAAGACCTCGCGCTGCTCGAGTCGCTGGAGGACCGAGTCGATCTGGAGGCGGCCCGGAAGGCCCTCAAGGAAAAGGGCTCGGTCCCCTGGGACGACGTCAAGGCGGACCTCGAGCTGTAACCGCCCATGGCCTATCGCGTCGAACTGAAACCCTCGGCTGCCCGGGCGCTGAAGCGAGTGCCTCGCCGAGACCGGCGTCGCATTGCCCGCAGGATCGACGCCCTCGCGCAAAACCCCCGCCCCAAGGCCGCCCGGAAACTCAGCGGCGCCGAGGCCATCTACCGGGTCCGCGCCGGGGACTACCGCATCCTCTACCAGATCCAGGACGACGTGCTGCTGGTGCTGGTCGTCCGCATCGGCCACCGGCGCGAGGTTTATCGCGGCCTGTCCTGACGCGGCGGCCGCACCATCCCTTCGACGCTCACCGCACTCGGCAGTGAGAAAGAAAGCCAGTGACGGAGTAACGAAGTCCCGGAGGCGTAATCGCCGAGGCGACGCACCTGGTATTGCGTCTTCCGCTCGGCCAAAAGGCACGGAGCCTTCCCCCCTCGCCTGCGTTACCACGTTACTGCGTCACTTCGTTACTGCCTTATCCGGCCCCACCGGCCCCGCGCGCGACGGCGGCCAGTACCGCTTGTATACGCGGCCGATTACGTCCTTCAGCGGCACGGGCCCGAAGAGGCGGCTGTCGACCGACCGGCCGACGTTGTCGCCGAGCACGTAGATATGACCGGGCGGAACGATGAACGGCTCCCCCTGCTCGCCGTACGTGCGGCTCGGGCCAGCGTGCCGGAGCACAGGGATGTCCCGCATTGCCCCAAACGGCTCCGCGGCCAGCCGCTTGCCGTCCACGTAGACGCCGTCGGTGCGGACCTCAATGGTCTCCCCCTCCAGGGCCACCACCCGTTTGACGTACCGCACCTGGCGTTCCCAGGGGTTTCTGAAGACGACCAGGTCGCCCCGGCGCGGCTCGAACGGCCGTTTCCACACCAGGACCATATCGCCTTTCTTCAGCGTGGGAGCCATGGACGCCGCCGGGATATGGAACGCCTCCACGACGTGTTGCCGCAGCAGGAACGCCGTCGCCATGGGCAGCGTCCCGACGGCCAGGCCGACGAGACACACTGCCGCGATGCCCCCCGCCCCGCGGCGTCGCTGCGGCGGACCGCTGTAATAGGCCCAAAGGCTTGCTCCCGCCTCGTAGACGGAAAGGACGATGCCGAACACGGTCACGGCCGCCACCGCCGGCAGCAGCGCCGGCAGCGCCAGCCCGGCGAGCCAGACGGCCAGGCTGCCGACGAGCAGCAGCGGCCCGGCAATCCATCGCTTCAGATACAGGTGGCCGATGCCGGGGAGAATCTGCGTCAGAAAGACGCCCAGGTACGGATCACGCACGCCGCGCCGGGCCGCCTCCGCCTCCGGCGGATTGGCCTTCCTCGCCCGTCCGTGCGCATGAAGCACGGCGACCACCCAGATGACCAGGCCCCCGGCCACCGCCGGGAGCGCCGTCACGAGCCGCCCGTGGGCGGAGACCACCTGCCACAACGCCACCGTCTGGAGGCCGAACCAACCCACCAGAAACAGCAGCCCCGTCGCCCTTCCGCCCGCGTAGCACTGACCCACGCCGGGGACGAGCCAGGACAGACAGACGGCCAACCAGGGTTCTTTCATCCGGCGATCGGGTGCGGTCATGGTCTTCCCTCGCAGCCACCGTGCATCGACCGTAGCCCTCCATCGTCTGCGCGGCGGCCCAACACGACCGCCGCGCGGGACTCGGCTGCGATATCCTAGACCCTCTCATCCCGCCTGCGTTACTACGTTACTGCGTCACTTCGTCACTTTGTCGCTTCGTCGCTTCACTTTCATAGGGTTCAATGTGGACGGTCACGTGCGTCACGCCGGCCACGTCGCGCTGGATCGCCCACCGCACCTCGGTCGCGATGTCGTGGGCATCGCCGACGGGCATGTCCGGATCGACTTCCACGTGCAGTTCCACGTGGGTCTCGACGCCGCTGCGGCGGGTGTAGAGTTTCTCGGTGTCCTCCACGCCCTCCACCCCCATGGCCGCGGCTCGAATCGCTTTCACCGTCTCTGCGTCGGCGGCCTCGTCCATCAGGGCCGACCCCGTCCGCCGGTACGCCGAGACGCCGACGCCGAAGATGATGAGGCAGATGACAACGGCGGCGGCGGCGTCGAGGAACCGCCACTCCGGTCCGAGGTAGACGGCGGCCGTGATGCCCCCCGCCGCCACCAGGCTCGTCAGGACGTCGCTGCGGTGATTCCAGGCGTCGGCGATGAGGCTCTCGCTGCCGATCTTCCGCCCGACGTGCATCTTGTACCGGGCCAGCGCCTCCTTCACGCCGATGCTGGCCGCCGCGAACCACAGCGTCCACAGGGCGGGCGCGGCGACCTCCTCGGGATTGATGATCTTCATGACCGCCCGGTATCCGAAGACGACGCCGACCCCCATGATGATGAGGGCGACGGTCCGGCCGGCCAGCACCTCCGCCTTGCCGTGCCCGTACGGGTGCCGCTCGTCGGCGGGCCGACGGGCGTGCCAGGCGCCCAGCAGGACGACGACGCTGGCCACGCCGTCGGCCAGGCTGTCGACGGCGTCGGCGACGAGGGCCTCGCTGTGGCCGAACGTGCCGCCCACCAACTTCGCCACGCCGATGAGGACGTTACCGGCGATGCCGACCCACGCCCCCACCGCCACGGGGCCGTACAGCGCGCGGTTGTCCGGGACGGAAGCCATAGTGGTATTGTCGCGCGGCAAGCAAGGTGTGGCCAGACCTTTTCGGCTCGTCCCCGATGCCCCCCGTCCTCTCGGTCGGGGCTCGAAGGGAACTCACTCGCGGCGCAAGATCGCCCAAAACGCCCCGTCGTGGTCCGGGCCGGGCAGGATGAGGGCGCGGTCGGCGAGGACCCAACCCTCACGGCCTTCGAGGAACGCCGCGAGGAGGCCGTCGTTCTCCTCCGGCAGGAGGCTGCACGTGGAGTAGACGAGCCGTCCGCCCGGCCGCACCAGCCCCGTCGCCTGCTCCAGCAGCCGGCGCTGGAGGGCGGCCAGGTCCTCCACGTCGTCCGGCCGGAGCCGCCACCGGGCCTCGACCCGCCGCGCCAGGACCCCCGTGTTCGAGCAGGGGGCGTCGACGAGGACGGCATCGAAGCCGCCGTCCGGCGCGTGCGGCGCCACCTCGTCCGCGAGGCACACGGTGACGCTCTCGAGGCCGCGCGCGGCCACCGTCCGCCGCAGGGCGACGAGTTTGTCCTCGCTCTTGTCGGAGGCGACGACGCGGCCGCGATCGCCGGTCGCCTCCACGATCTGCGTCGTCTTCGTGCCGGGCGCGGCACAGAGGTCCAGGACGGCCTCGCCGGGCTGCGGGGCCAGGGCCTCGACGGCTGCCATCGCCGACGGGTCCTGGACGGTCAGGTCGCCGTCCTCGGCCAGCCGCTGGAGCCGTTCGGCCGGCAGGGCCGAGACGTCGAGGACGCCGGGCCGTGGTCCGGGCGCGACGCCGGGCACCTCGTCGCGCAGCGTTTCGAGCATCTCGCCGGCCGTGTGGCGCCGCGGATTGACGCGGGCGAAGACGTTCGGCCTTCGGTTCTGCCATCGGCAGACCGCCTCCGCCTCCTCGCCGAAGGCGTCCACCCATCGGGCGACGAGCCAGTCCGGGTACGAGTACGCCGCACCGAGAAAGGCGGCCCGCCCGTCCGCGGGATCGGGCAGAACGGCCTCGGCCAGGCGGACCACGCCGCCGTCGGGGTGCGGCAGGGCGTCGGGACCGGGCACACCCGCCGGCTCGTGGCCGACGATGAGCCGCTCGAGATTCCGCAGGACCCCGTTGACGAAGCCTCCGACCTTCTTGCCCCGCCCCGGGGGCGCCGTACCACGGGCGGCGTCGACGGCCTCGTTGATGGCCGCGTAGGCGGGCACCCGATCAAGCAGGAGGAGTTGAAACGCTCCCAGTTCCAGGATGCGGAGCACCTCCGGCTGGATGGTCCGGGCGTGCTTCTTCTCACCGCGCAGATGGCTGATGAACAGCCGGAGCGTCCGGCGATGGCGGACCACCCCCGTGGCGAGTTGGGTGGCCAGGGCACAGTCGCGGGCGTCGAGGTCGGCCTCCGCCAGCACCGCGTGCAGATGGTCCGTCAGGAACGTGTCGCCGCGCTCCGCGCGGGCGAGGGCCTGGAGGGCGGCGTCGCGCGGGGTCCGGGCGGGCGACGTCATCGCAGCAGCCACCGGACCGCCTCTTCCACGCGCTCCATCTCGACGGTGGTATCCTTGCACGGCCCGCACGGCCAGGCAATGGTGGTGCCCAGAACGGCCTTGGGCAGGCACGCGAAGACACCCTCGCGGAGTTCCTTGCGGCAGGCGACGGCGACGACGGCCTTGATCTTCGGGTCGCGGGCACGGGCGGCGGCCTGCCGGCCCCCCGTGGCCCGGTACACCTGCACGCCGCAACGGTCGGCCAGGTCCAGGAACCCCGCCACGGCGCACTTGCCGCAGCGGGCACAGTTGGTCAGATCATCGTCGAGGCGGCGGTCGCACTCGGACCGCTGGAGGCAACTGGCGAAGAGGACGAGGATTTCCTCCGGCCGACACCGCGTCCGGCGGAGGCGCGTCGAGAAGTTCGAGAGGGCCACGACGGCCCTGTCAATCGGGGCGGGCACCGGCCTTCTCCTCCATGCCAAGGAAACGGTCTCCGCGGGCGAGCGGATGACCGTTCAGGAAATCGGCGGCGTTCATCTGCCGCTTGCCGGCGGGGGTCAGTTGCAGAATCCGGACGGCCCCGCGCTCGCAGGCCACGTCGATGCCGTCGGCATCGGCCGAGACGACCTCGCCCGCGGCGGCCTTCCGCGGCGCGGCGGGCGAACGGCCGGCCCGGTCCACCACCACGCGCAGCGGCGACTGCTTGCCGGCCGCCGGCAGAAACGTGAACGCTCCAGGCCACGGCGTGACCCCGCGGATGTGGTTGTACACCTCGTTGGCGGGCCTGGCCCAGTTGATGCGTCCGTCGCGTTTGGTCAAGCGCGGCGCGTAGGTGGCCTGTGTCTCGTTCTGTCGGCGGCGTTCCACCTCGTCGAGCGGAATCTCACGGACGATTTCCGTGACGAGCCGGGCGCCCAGTTCGGCGAGGCGGTCGTGCAACTCGCCGGCCGTTTCGTCCGGCCCGATGGGCGTGGCGCGCTGGCCCAGGATATCGCCGGCGTCCATCTGCTCGGTCATCTCGATGATCGAGAGACCCGTCTCGCTCTCGCCGCGAATGATGGCCCAGTTGATGGGGGCGGCCCCGCGGTACTTCGGCAGGAGTGACCCGTGCAGGTTGATGGCCCCATAGCCGGGCACGTCCAGGAGGCGCCGCTTCAGGATCTGGCCGTACGCCACGACCAGGAGCAGGTCGGGTCTGGCGTCGCGGATGCGGCGGACGGCCGACGACGCGTTGACGTTCTCCGGCTGGTACACCGGGATGTGCCGGTCCTTGGCGAGGCGCTTGACGGGTCCGATGCGAAGACTCTGTCCGCGGCCGGCGGGCCGGTCGGGTTGGGTCACCAGGAGTGCGATCTCCTGGCCGCCGTCCATCAGCGCCCGGAGACTGGGGAGGCCGAACGTCCCTGTACCGGCGAAGACGATTCGCATCAGAGTAGCCCTGGGGAGAGCCGGCCTCAGCCGGCGGTTTCGGCGCCGGCGGTCTGGCGCGCATGCCGGTCTTTGAGTTCCCGCAGCCGCCGGCGCTGGGCCACCCGCTGAACCGGCGACATGCGGTCGACGAGGAGGCGGCCCTCGAGGTGATCGCACTCGTGCTGGACGGCGCGCGACAGCAGACCCTCGACCTCCCACTCGTGTTCGCCGCCGGTCACGTCCTGGTACCGGACGCGGACGCGCTCGTTGCGGCGAATCTTGACGAAGATGCCGGGGAAACTCAGGCACCCTTCCTCGCCCACCTGCCAACCGTCCGACTCGACGATCTCGGGATTCACCAGAACGGTCTCGTGGCCGGGCTCGCCGTCCGGGGAAACGATGACGATGCGCCCGCCGACGGCCACCTGCGGTCCGGCCAGGCCGAGGCCCTGGTTGGCGTGCATGGTGTCGACCATCCCGCGGGCAAGGTCCCCCAGGGCGTCGTCGAAGACGGTCACTGTTTCGGCGCTTTCCCGAAGGACCGGATCGGGGTAGAATCGCAGTTCCATGGGTGCCTCCCGGCAGTCTGCAAGCAGCCTGCCGCTTTCGCGTTCGTCCATTATAGGAGGCCGGCGGCGCCCCCACAAGGGGCCGATTTTGGTTGACTCCGCGTCGGCATCTGATAGACTGGATGACTTGCGGGCGCGGGAACTCTGCGTGCCGCATGCCGTTGCGTTTTGGATGCTTTGGAATAAGGCGCCGACCGTGCCCGAATCCGACGAAAAGAAGAAAGCCGACGCCGCCGAGCCCGAAGAGGCCAAGGCCGAAGAGGCCGAGACCGAAGAGGCCCCCGAGGAAATAGAGGCAATCACCCCCGAGGCCAAGCAGATGGCCAAGGGCTGCTTCGAGCGGGCCAAGGAAGCCACCCAGCGCAACAACTTCGATTACGCCATTCACCTGTACCTGGACGGTCTGCGGTACAATCCGCGCGATATCGAGGACGGACACCGCGGCCTCCGCGACTGCGCCCTGCGCCGGCGGAACCAGGGGAAGGGCGGCGGCCTGGGGGCCCTGCTCGGCCAGGCCAAGGGCGCCTTCTCGCAGATGCTGGGGCGGCACAAGGACCAGATGCTCGCCCTGGAAGAGGCGTTGGCCCGCGACCCGCAGAACGTGACCCTCCTGAGCCAGTTGATGCAGACCGCCCGCCGGCAGGGGTATGAGGAGGTGGCCATCTGGTTCGGCGAAATCGCCGCCGAAGAAACCCTCCGGACCAAGAAACCCCAGAAGCAGGTCTTCACGACCCTGGCGGACCTGTACGAGAAGGCGGAACGGTACCAGGACGCCGTCGATGCGCTGAGCCAGGCCATCAAGATCGACCCCTCGGACCGGTCGCTGGACAAGCGGGCCCGCGACCTCTCGGCCCGGGCGAGCATCACGGAGGGCAAACTCGAGGAGGCCGGCGACTTCCACGACCTCATCCGCGACCGGGCCCAGGCCTCGGCGTCGGCCACGCAGAGGGTGGTCCGCACCCGTGAGCAACTCGACGCCCAGTACGAGCAACTCAAGGCCGCCCTGGACGAGGACCCGGAAAACCCCGTCAAGAAGGAGGCGCTGGCCGACTGCCAGGCCCGCCGCGGCCACATCGACGAGGCCATGGAACTGCTCCAGAAGGCGCTCGACCAGACCAAGGAGTACCGCTACAAGATGCGGATGGACGACATCCGCATGGCCGAGTACCGCCGCCAGATCCGCGAACTCAACGAGCAGATCGAGGCCGAACCCGACCGCCAGGACCTCAAGGCCAAACGCAAGAAGATCAACGAGGAACGCGAGGCGTTCGAACTCAAGGCCTTCCAGGAACGCCACAAGCAGTATCCCACCGACCTGGCCATCCGGTACGAACTCGGCCTCCGCCAGTACGCCAGGAAGGCGTACGACGAGGCAATCGTCTCGTTCCAGACGACCACCCGCGACCCGAAGCGACGGACCCAGTCGCTCAACATGCTGGGCAAGTGCTTCTTCGCCAAGAAACTGTACCGCGAGGCGCAGAGCCAGTTCGAGAACGCCATCGAGCAGTACGAGTTACAGGACGACCCGCTCGCCAAGGAACTCCGTTACAACCTGGCCCGGACGTTCGAGATTCAGGACAAGGTCGACCAGGCCATCGAATGGTACAGCGTGATCGTCCAGCAGGATTACCAGTACCAGGACGTGGCGAAGCGGCTGGAGGAACTCCGCCGCAGGCAGCAGGGCGGCGAGACCGGCCAGGAGCAAGAGGACGCGGGCGGTGGGCCGGACGCCGGCTGACCCGCCCCCAACCGAGGAGACGGACCCGCATGCCGCATTCGCTGTCCGCCACAAAACGCGCCCGCCAGAACGTGCGGCGCCGCGCCCGGAACCGTGCAATCCTCCGCCGCATTCGAACCGCCCAGCGGCGATTCCGCGAGGCGCTCGACGCCGGCGACCTCGACGCCGCCGACGAGCGGTTCCGCGCGGCCCAGCGCCTCTTCCAGCGTGCCGCCGCCAACGGGCCGATCCACCGGAACAACGCCTCCCGGCACATCAGCCGCATGCAGAGGCATCTGCACGAGGCGCGTCAGGCGGCCGGCGCCGCCGACTGACGTGCCCCGCGGCCGGCCGTGAGCATCCGCCTCGTGGCCGGCCCGTTTTCTGCGGTCCGGCCGCGCTCCCCCGGCCGGGGTCCGGCCTTATGCCCGGCGGTACGGTCGACGCGCTCGGACGGAGACGCCCGTGCTCTGTGTCAGCCTCATGCCCGAGACGACCGACCAGGCCCTCGCCGCCATGAACCGCGTGGCGGGCCGGGCCGACCTGGCCGAGATCCGCCTCGACGCCATGCAGGCATTCGACCTCGACCGCCTGCTCGACCATCCCCCCTGCCCCGTCATCGTGACCTTCCGTCCCGCGCGCGAGGGCGGCCTGTACGACGGGCCGGAGGGCGAGCGGCTCCGGACGCTCCGCCGGGCCGCACGTCTCGGCGCGCGCTACGTCGACGTGGAGCACGACGCGCTCGATCGCTTGGGCGACCTCCCGCCCGAACGCGTTATCGCCAGTTATCACAACTTCGATGAGACGCCCGACGACCTCGCGGCCATTCACCGCCGCCTCGTCCAGAGCGGGGCTGGCACCGTCAAGGTGGCCGTCACCGCCGGCCACATCCTCGACACGATCCCCGTGCTCCGCCTGCTGCGCGACGCCACCGTGCCGACGATCGCCCTGTCGATGGGGGAGCGCGGCGTGCTGACGCGGATTCTGGCCCCGAAATTCGGTGCCCCGCTCACCTACGCCGCCGACGATGCCGGCCCCGAGGCGGCACCGGGCCAGGTCACCCTCGGCCGCATGCGCGACCTGTACCGCGTGGACCGCATCGGCCCCGCTACCGAGGTGTACGGCGTGGTGGCGGACCCGGTCGGCCACAGCCTGAGCCCGCGGATTCACAACGCGGCCTTCGCCGAGATCGGCTACGACGCCGTCTACCTGCCCCTCTGGGTGGAAGGCGATGCGGCCGGGTTCGTCCGGGCGATGAAGGAGTTCGAGGTGGGCGGGTACAGCGTCACCATTCCGCACAAGCAGGCGGTGATGGCGGCGGCGGACGAGATCGAGCCCGTCGCCCGGCGCATCGGCGCCGTCAACACGCTCCAACGGCGCGCCGACGGCAGCCTCTTCGCCACGAACACCGACTGGACGGCGGGCCTGGCGGCCATCGAGGCCGTCGTCGGCGAAGGATGGCTCGAGGGCCGGCGGGCCCTCGGGCTCGGCGCCGGCGGCGTGGGTCGGGCCATGGCCTTCGGCCTCGTCGAACGCGGCGCCCGCGTGACCCTGGCGGACGTCGACGCCGACCGGGCCGAGGCCCTGGCCGGCGAACTCGGCGCCGAGACGTGCCCCGCCGACGCCGTGGCCGACGTGCCCTGCGACCTGCTCCTGAACTGCACGCCCGTCGGCATGCATCCGAAGACGGACGCCTCACCCGTGCCGCGCGAGGCGCTGCACGAGGGGCTGGTCGTCTACGATGCAGTCTACAACCCGGCCGAGACGCGGCTGCTGCGCGAGGCCCGGGAGGCCGGCTGCCGCACCGTCGCCGGCCTCGACCACTTCGTCCGGCAGGCGGTGGAGCAGTTTGAGTTATGGACCGGGCGGCCGGCACCGGTGGAGACAATGCGGCAGGTGGTGGTGGACGCGCTGGGGGCGTAGGAGGCTCGCCCCTCCCCCATATCAGAACATCGGGATTTTGCGCTTGCCTTTTGCCGATCCTGTGCTATAGTTCCACTGGCCGAGGCGGCTGAGCCCGAGTCCAAATACCGGGCACGAGGTGAAATAGCCCGGGGCATCAGGACCTAATCCGGTCTTCCGGAGTGCCTTGCCTCACGTGGGAGAGTCGCCCCGGCCGTTTTCCTGCGCTCCCCTTCCTTTACTACTGCCCGTCAATCGTACGTGAACCACGCCGTCGCCGTGCAGGCAGCGTCGGCCGTCACGCGGACCCAGTGGGCGCCGAACCCCGGCGGGAACGCGTGGTGCACGTACCCTTCCGGCGGGACGGTGATCTCCTGGTACGTCTTCCACGTGCCGTTGCCGATGAAGTCGACCTCCACGGTGAAGGTCACGTCGCGTTCGGCGTCGTGGGCCAGGTGCAGGCACTTCCTGTCGAACCCGGTCATGAGGAACGGGTCGGAGGCGTCGTCGGCCTTGACGTCGGCCTCGCGCCACACGCCGCCGAAACCCTTCGGCTTGCCGAACCGCCACAGGTCGTCGGTCTTGAGGAAGACGAGGTTGGACTGCGGCTGCCCGGCGAACAGGTTCCCGCCGCAGGCGGTGGCCTCGTCGCCGGCCAGGACCGTCAGGCCGCGCCAGGAGCAGAAGTCCGGAATCATCCGCAGGTGCGAGGCAATGGGCTTCAGACCCCACGGCCATCCCTCGTAAGTGAGGCTCGAGAGTTCGTAGAACATGCCGTGGGCGTGCATGAGGAACCGCTCGGTCTCGACCTCGCGAATGCGCGGCCACTCGGTGAACCAGGCGTGGTCGAAGCAGTGGCTGGCCTTGGGCAGGCGGTAGGTGGCCCAGTGGCCGCGCGAGAAGACCTTCAGGATCGCCGAGGCCGGGTCCCAGCCCGTGGCGAAGATGGCGCCGCGGGCGCCCATGACCTCGCAGAAGGCGGTCCGCTCGATGATGGTCCACGCCTTGCCGTCCCATTCGGCCAGGCGGCCGTCGCGGCGTTTGCCGAGCCCGTCCTGCTCGTCGTAGGAGTTGTTGGCGACGACGACGCGCCCCGCGCCCGTGTACCCGCCCTTGAAGTGGGCCCGGCCCTGGATGCCGAGTTCCTTCTTGACGTTGGCGACCTGCTTCGCCTCGAGCGAGTTCACGTCGACTTCGAAGAGCAGGCCCTCCATCGTGAGGAAGTAGACCTTGTTCTTGCGGTCCTCCAGGTGCGTCATGGTGGCCGTCAGGCGGTGGCCCTTGATGCCGTCGCACGTGCGGACGCGGCGGTCGGTATCGATGAAGTGCGGCCCGATGATGCACTGCTTCGACTGCGGGTGAATCATGCGGTTGGCGTACGTGCCGACGACGCTCTCGGGCCGCTTGGTGATCTCGAAGTCCGGCGTGATCTCAAACAGGCCGGTCCCCTCGCCGTGGATATGCGCCACGTAGGTGACCATCCAGAGGCGGTCGGCCCACGGCATGAGGGCGCCGATGCCCGTCTCGGAGCCGGGCACTTCGGGCACGCTGACGGTCATGTGCGGGAAGACGCCGCTGATCTGAAGGGGCGGTTCGGCGGCGGCCGGATCGGCCGTGGCGGGCAGTGTGGATTCGCCAGCGTGGGCGGCCGCCGTCACCAGGACGATGCATACGACAACGGCGTTACGCAGCAGCGCACGGGTCATGGGCGGCTCCTGGCTTCTTGTCCGTGGTCCCTGGTCCGCGGCCCTTGGTCCTTGGTCATTTGTCATTCGCATTGAACATTCGGCTTCCCTACCGGTCCTCGCGGGACCAGTCGTAGGGAATCTCGTCGGTGTGGGCGGGCAGACGGTACTCGTCCGGTTCCTCGCGGTTGTACACCTCGGTGGGCGTATTGACGATGATCGCCTCGCACGTGGAGATGCACTTGAACCCGTGGTACACGCCCCTGGGGATGCGCAGACGGATCGGGTTCCACACGCCCAGGAAGAACTCGTTGACCTCTCCGCGGGTGGGCGAATCCTCCCGCGCGTCGTACAGCGCCACCTTCATCATGCCGTAGACGCATGCGAAGTTGTCCGTCTGCTTCTTGTGGTAGTGCCACGCCTTGACGACGCCGGGGTAGGCGGTGGTCAGGTAGACCTGGCCGAAGCGTTCGAAGTCCGGCTCGTCGGATCGGAAGATCTCCATCAGACGGCCGCGCTCGTCCGGGATGGGTTTCAGGGGGGTGACTCGGACACCGTCGATCATCCGCAGGGACTCCCTTTGTGGCCGGGGCGTGGACGACGGCGCGGCCGGAGGCTCACCGGCCGGCCTTCGACAGGTTGGGCTTCGTAATGACTTTGACGGAGAAGGCACCCTCGTTCGAGTCGCGCTCGTAATGGGTCTGGAGCATGTAGCCGACGTGGTGGCTGCACCGGATGACGGGCGGGCTGCCGCCCTTGCCCGGAACCAGTTCGTAACTGGTGTCCACCTTCTCGCAAACGTCGGCCGGGCAGCGGAACAGCAGGGCGATGCCCTCGGGGTCGTCGTGCTTGAACGTGAGCCCGGAGGCGGAGCGCATCGTCCAGTGGCCCAGCGTCCCCTCGATGAGGGCCTTGCGAAAGGTCCCGATGTCCTTCAGGGCCTCCGGGTGTTTCTTGTGGAAACGGAGGACAAGCAGGGCGAGCACCTGGAGCCGTTCGCGGCACGGAAGGTTCTCGAACGCTTCGAGACCCTGGATGTACTCCATCCACCGTTCCTCGAAGGCCGTGAAGTTCGTGCCGAAGGTCTGTTCCCAGGCGCGGTACGGCTCGCGCCCGCGCGAAATGTAGTAGATGAACTGGGTAAACGGCCCGCGATACCGCTGCCGGCCGGCGAACGCCAGGAAGTGGACCATCGCCCACGCCTGGTCGTACTGGAGTCCGGCATGCGAGCCGCCCATATGGACCGCGTTAAGCCATTCCATGTGGCTCATACGGAGCATGCGGCCGAGGTGGATGACCTTGTGTCCCTTGATGGCCTCCTTGAGCCGCAGGACGCGTTTGGGGGGCACCTCCCCCAGTTCGAGCCGCCCGTCCTTGAACCGGCTGTGCTGGTAGAAGACCGCCATCCCCTCGTTCAGCCAGATGGGGATCTGATCCCCGATGAAATGCATGACGAACTGATGGGTGCCCTCGTGGCGGAGGGTCTCGAGAACGATTTCGAGATACTCGGGCGGCCCCCAGGCCGCCAGCAAGTCCTTATGGTGCATGTACATGCCCTGCGAGCCGATGGCGCCGGGCCCCAGTTCCTTCAGATACCGGCCCTGGCTCTGGAAGACCTTGATTTTGAACCGCCCCGTCAGTTTGGTGGGCTTGATCTTACCCATGCGGCTGTAGAGTTCGCGGAAAAGCGCCTCCTGCTGGGCGGCGATCAACTGGGCCACCTCGGGCTCGTGGTCGGTATGAAGGATGTAATGCGGCGTCTGGACGGCCCACACGTCCCCTTCCCGGCGCATGGGCCAGCCCCGGCCCGCCGCCCGCACCAAGGTCGCAGGCACCGCCAGGCCGACGAACAGGACCACTGCCGCCGCGATGATTCGTCGATCACGCATACCTTATCCCCACCCTCGTCGAAGGCTCGCCTGTATGGTATCGGTCGAGGCGGGGGGATTCAAGGGCTGCGCCGCGCGCGGGCTTACGGCACGGCAGGCGGTCAGTCCACGTCGTCACTCGACTCCGGCGAAATGATCTTCGGCCCGCCCTGCTCCTGGTTCCGCTTCTCAAGACGCTCTTCGATGCGTTTGCGCATCTCCTCGGCCTCCGTGCCCGGCTGGATAACGATCGCCTCCTCGGGCGGTGTCGATTCCTGGTCCGGCAGACGGAAACGCGGCTTCGGGGCGGGCTTGGCGGGCTGCCTGGCCCGATATCGCTCGTAAACGACCGCCACGGCCCGGTGCGGCCCGGACGGATCGGCGCCGGGGACTCGCACGGCCCGGCGCGTGGCCACGGCGTAGTAGATCCATCCGCCGCGCACTTCCCGCGCGACGAGCCGGCCCGTGCTGGCCGCTTGCACGTAATGGGTGTACGCGCGCTCCTCGACCGCGGTGATGCGCGGCACGCCGCGGAGGGCGGGGTCGGGCGTCTCGTCGCCATAGTGGACGGTCTGCCACTCCGGCACGCCGAGGAACGGGTCGGTCAGGGAGGCGCACCCGCCGGCGTGGAAGCCTCCCAACCCCAGCCACGCAAGCAACAGGATGGAGGCCGCGATACGGCCGGGCATGGTATCCTCCGGGCAGGCGGCCTTGGCCACGTCCACGGGCCGCGCGAACGTCCTAGCCGAGGTCCTCCCACGCGATGGGAATCTTCTTGAGGGCATACCCGATCTCGCGCCGCCAGTCGCCGTAGGCCGTCATCCAGTGGAAGCCCGGCATGCGTTCGGCCACCAGATCGTCGTCCGGCTCGTAGGCGATATCGATCTGGCTCCGGCAGATGGGCAGGAACGGGGCGTCGACGATCTCGGCCTTCAGGCCGACCCACCGCTCCTCCTTGAAGTCCGGCAGGACGTTCGTCAGGACCTGCCCCTTGTGCATCTCGACCTTGGGGGCGGCCCCGAAGTCCGACTCGAAGTGGGTGACGATGCGGGTCGGCTCCAGCGTCTTGCCGTCCATCCGCCGCGGCGCCGTACAGTGGGCCAGCGTCGTGATCCCGTGATGCGGGTACGTCGGGTCGTTCAGGAACGACGGCTGGCCGGTGATGTTCGCCATCAGGATGCCCGCCGGGATGGCCACGAAGTCCGACTCGCAGAACGCCAGGTAGCCGTCGTCGTTCAGCGTCGACAGGGACAGGCACGCGACGGCGTCGGCCACCCGCATAATCGTGCCCATGCACGCGTTGACGGTGATGGCCTTGGCGCCGGCCTCGGCCATGAGGCGGCGGAAGATGTCATCGAGCAGGAAGCACCCCTCGACGTACTCCTTCTTCGTTTCGAGGCTGACGCCTGTGTCCTTCAGGTACGCCTCCGTACGGTCGCGGGCGCGCTTCATGGTGGCCTCGTCGGCCCGTGCCTCCTTGATGATGGGGCCGAGGTCCTTGTACGAGACGGTCACCAGGTCCATCTTCCACTTGGCCCGCGCCAGGTCCGGGGCGTTCGGCGTGGCCCAGCCGGCCGGCCCGCCGATGCAGACGATGCGGGAGCCGAGCGTGTTCTTCAGGCCGCACAGCGCCCGCAGCCGCCAGGCGATGTCGTCCTGCTTGTCGACGACCACGTCGGTGTAGTCCACGCCCTGGACCTTGAGCGAGTCCGTATGCTGGCGGAGGTAGCGCGGCGAGATGATCTCGTACCAGAGGTACAGGGGCCCGGACCGGTGCCGGACGAAGAAGATGACGTCCTTGCCCGTGTCAACGGCCGCCTTGAAGGTGCTCTGCGGCCCGCCGGCGGCGTAGACGATGAGGGCGTCGGCCCGGTCGATGTCGCCGACGGCCTTCAGTTCGTTCGGATTGCGGACCGCCGAGACGGGCAGGAACTCGACGGGGAAGTCGGCGTCGCTCTTGAGTTTTTCGAGTTCGCCGGTGATGCGTTGGACCTCGGCATCGGCCTGCTCCTGGGTCTGAATGCCGCCCCACGGCCGCCAACTGGTCTTCGGCCGCGGCTTGTACGTGGCATAGGCGAAGACGGGTTTGACGACGAGGGGCTTCCGCGGCGGCGCCGTCGCCGACAGTCCATCCGCCTGGCCGCCCTTCAGTGACGACCAGTTGCACCCGACCATGGCGGCGGCGCTGAACGCCACGCCCGTGGCCGCCAGGAACTTCCGTCGCGACACGCCGCCGGGGTCGCCTCGCTCCGCCCCGCAGCAGCAGTGCAGGTGTCCGTGTTCGCATCCGGCAGGGTCGTGGCTGGACATGGTCGGTCTCCTTCCTAGAAATACGCCTCGTCAGCCCGTTGAGCCGTCGGCGGCACGTCGACGGCCGTTCGCTGAGGCGAAGCCGATGCGCACGCTCGCGTCGACCTTCGGTCGACGGCTCAACGTCGCGTGCTAGTGATTTCCTCGGCCACCAGTCTACGGCGCCAGGGGCGGGACGTCCACCCATCTTCGCTCGTCCCAGGCGCGCCGGCCGGCCTCGGCCAGGTGGACGCCCTTCGCCCCCTCCAGCAGGTTCCACGGAAACGGCTCGTCCGCCGCCACGTGCCGCAGGAACAACTCCCATTGGGCCTTGAAGGCGTTGTCGAACGCGGCGTCGGGTTCGACCTCGTCCCATCCCGCCCAGAAATCCACGGGCTGCGGCACGTCCGGGTTCCATACCGGCCGCGGCGTGTCGGCGAGCGACTGGACGCGGCAGTCCCGGAGACCCGCCACCGCCGAGCCGTCCGTCCCGTCCACCTGGAGCACCAGCAGGTCGTCCCGCCGCACCCGCGTGCACCAGGACGAGTTCATCTGGACGACGATGCCGTCGCCGACCTCGAAGATGGCGTAGCCGGCATCGTCGGCCGTGCACGCGTAGGGCTCGCCGTTCTCGTCCCAGCGGCGGGGGATGTGCGTGGCCCCGAGGCAGGCGACCGAGTGCACGGATTTCTCTCTATGCCGATCCACTGGCGGTGCAGCCGTTTTGCCACCACACCGCTGGTGCCTGTGCCGA
>JAWODB010000149.1:0-6209 GCA_046483505.1 Phycisphaerae bacterium | reverse complement strand
GTGGGAGATCGATCAATATGATGGACTTGAGACTGTTAGAGAAAAGACTCGCACCTTTAGTTAAATGAAAAAGTTTTGCCAAGGATATTGTGGCGTCTCGAACTCTCGACGCAGGCGGGGACTATGTTGAAAGTGTAGAAGATCAATAATTATGTCAAAAGGTCCGACGCCCCGTTCACCGTGGACGAGGTGGAGGCGCTGCGGCTGGCGGCGGACCTGGTCACGCCGCGCCTGGCGGACCTGGAGGCGCACGACCGGTGGGTCGGTGCCCGGCTGGCGGCCGGCGTCCGCCGGACCCCCCCCGCCGTCGTCGGCCCGAAGCACACCTGGATCAAGGTGGCGGTGCTCGTGGCGGTGGGCCTGCTGGCGTTCACGATCTTCGCCAAGGGCACCTACAAGGTCGAGGCGCCGTTCGCCCTGGAACCGGTGATCCAGCAGGTGGTGCCGGCCCCGTTCGACGGGTTCCTGGAGGCCGTGCACGTGGAACCGCCCGAGCCGGTCGTGGGCGGCGAGACGGTCATGGCCGAACTCGAGACCGCCGACCTGCGGATGCAACTGGCCGAGGCCCGGGCGGAACGGGCGTCGTACCTGAAGCAGGCGGCGGCGGCGCGGCGGGACTTCAAGACCGTCGAGGCCCAGATCGCCGAAGCCCAGGCCGACCAGGTGGCCGCCCGTATCGACCTCCTGGAGCACCACATCGGGCAGGCCCGCATCGTGGCGCCCATCACGGGCCGGGTCGTCAGCGGCGACCTGAAGAAGCGGATCGGCGCGCCCGTCAAGACCGGCGACGTCCTCTTTGAGGTGGCGCCGCTGGAGGCGCTGCGGGCGGAACTCGCCGTCCCCGAGGAGGACATCGCCGACCTGGAGGTCGGCCAGGAGGGGGAACTGGCGACGGCGGGGTTCCCCGGCCGGCACTTCTGCTTCGTCGTGGAGCGGATCACGCCGGTGGCCCAGGTGGAGGAGAAGGAGAACGTGTACAAGGTCCGCGTGCGGCTGAAGCGGCTGGACCCGCGGATGCTCTCCGGCATGGAGGGGGTGGCGAAGGTCGACGTGGGCGAGCGGCGATACCTGTGGATCTGGACCCGGCCGATCGTCCGCTGGGTCCGGATGAAACTCTGGATTTAGGGTCGTTCCAGTTCCCTCTCCCCTGGCGGGAGAGGGTAGGGTGAGGGGGAAGAGAGAGCCACAGGCTACAAGCTGCAAGCCGCAAGCAAAGACGACAACCGCACGCGCCGTTGCCGTGGCTTGTCGCTTGAGGCTTGTGGCTTGTGGCTTGAGGCCCCATCACCCTCACCCCGGCCCTCTCCCGTCAAGGGAGAGGGAGAAGGGGAGGTCGTCCACCCATGCCCGTCGAACGTCCCACATTCAGCGAGTCGTGGTACCGGGTGGCCGGCCTCCGGCCGCGCCTGCGCTCCGCCCTCCAGACGTACCGGCAGCATTACCGGGGGCGGATGTGGCACGTCCTCCAGGACCCCTCGAACAACCAGTTCTTCCGCCTGAACGAGGCCGCCTACCAGTTCGTCGCGATGCTCGACGGCCGGCGGACCGTGGCCGAGGTCTGGCAGATCTCGAACGACCGCCTCGGCGACGCCGCCCCCACCCAGGGCGAGGCCATCCAGTTGCTCGGCCAACTGTACACCTCGAACCTGCTGATGGGCGAGGTGCCCCCCGACGCCGAAGGCCTCTTCCGCCGCTACAAGAAACGCGTCACCCGCGAGGTCCAGGGGTACCTGACGAACCTCCTGTTCATCCGCATCCCGCTGATCGACCCGGACCGGTTCCTCGAGCGGTTCGTCCCGCTCTTCGGGGCCGTCTTCTCGTGGTGGGGCCTGGTGCTGTGGATCGGCCTGGTGGGCACCGGCATCTACTTCATCGCCGACAAGACGGGCGCCCTGGTGGACCAGGCGTCGAACATCCTGTCGCCGCAACTCGAATCGCTCCTGCTGCTGTACGCGAGTTTCGTCCTCGTGAAGGTGTTCCACGAGTTCGGCCACGCGTTCGCGTGCAAGAAGTTCGGGAAGGCGAGCGGGTCGGGCGGCGAGGTCCACGTCATGGGCGTCATGTTCCTCGTCTTCACGCCCCTGCCGTACGTCGACGCCTCCAGCGCCTGGGCCCTGCGGAACAAGTGGCACCGCGTGGTCGTGGGGATGAGCGGGATGCTCGTCGAGATCGCCATCGCCGCCGTCGCCGCCGTCATCTGGGCCCGCACCGGCGAGGGCACCCTCCACGCCATCTGCTACAACGTCATGTTCATCGCCAGCGTCTCGTCGGTCCTGTTCAACGGCAACCCGCTGCTGCGGTACGACGGGTACTACATCCTGTCGGACCTGGTGGAGATTCCGAACCTGGCGCAGCGCGGCAAGCAGTACCTGTACTACCTGGTGAAGAAGTACGTGTACGGGGTGCGGAACCCGCACGACCCGTCGCACACGCGGGGCGAGAAGTTCTGGTTCGTCTTCTACACCCTCGCCTCCACCACGTACCGGGTGTTCATCTCGATCGCCATCCTGATGTTCGTGGCGGACTTCCTGCCGTTCGTCGGCGTCCTGCTCGCCGCCGGGGCCGTCACGGCCTGGGTCCTCGTGCCGCTCGGCAAATGGGTCCACTACCTCGTGTCCAGCGGGGAACTGGTGCGGACGCGCGGCCGGGCGGTGGGGGCCACCCTCCTCTTCGTCGCCGCCCTCGTCGGCGGGCTGGGCCTGTTGCCCGTGCCGGACCGGTTCACCATCGAGGGCGTCGTGGAGCCGGACGAGATGACGATCGTTCACGCCGGGACGGACGGGTTCCTGGAGACGTTCCTGCCCTCCGGCCGCCAGGTGACGCCGGACGGCGAGCCGCTGGCCCGCGGCCGCAACGCCACCCTCCAGAGCCGCCTGGCGCGCCTGCTGGCGAAGCGCCGCGAACTCGACGCCCGCCGCGGCGCCGCCCTGCGCGAGGAACCCGCCGCCGTCCAGATCATCGACGAGCAGATCGCCGCCGCCGACGAGAAGGTCGCCCGCGTCCGCCAGCAACTGGCCGGCCTGACGGTCCGGGCCCCCGTGGCGGGCACGTGGGTCTCGCCGCAGATCGACCGCCTCCGCGGCGCGTACGTGGAGCGCGGCCAGGCGATCGGGCTGGTGGCCACCCTCGACCGCCTGAAGGTCCGGGCCGTCGCCGAGCAGGAGGTGGCCGGCCTCCTGAAGGAGCAGGCCGACCCGGAGGTCGAGATCCGCGTGGCCGGCCGGCCGGACCTCGAACTCACCGGCCGCGTCGAACAGTTCCTCCCTGCCGCGCGGGACCGCCTGCCCTCGCCGGCGCTCGGCTTCGCCGTCGGCGGCCCGATTGCCACCAAACCCGACGACGAGAGCGGCACGCGGACCGCGGCGCGCGTCTTCGAGATCCACGTCCGCCCGGACGACTCGGGCGCCGTCCGCCTCCTCGCCGCCCAGCGGGTCGTCATCCGGTTCACCACGCCGTCCAAGCCGCTGGCGGTCCAGGGGTGGCGGCTGCTGCTCCAGACCCTCCAGCAGAGGTTCCAGATCTGACGTGACCACCCTCCCGAGCACAACCTGGCGGACGCTGGCCGAACGGGCGGCCGACGAACCGCTCCCTACCGGTCTCGACGCCGTCTGGGACGCCGCCGTCGGCACCGTCAAGGCGCTCGTGCCGCGGCGGACGCGGTTCATGCGCCGCGCGGCCCGGGTGCTTGCCCTGGAGGGCGCGTACCGCGACCTGGCCGACGCCCGCCTCCGCGACGCCGCCGGCGAGATGCGGGCCCTGTTCCGCCGCGGCAAGGAGACGGCCGACGACCTGGAACGGGCGTACGCCCTGGTGCGCGAGGTGGCCCGCCGGCAGGTCGGGATGGCGGCGTTCCGCGTCCAGGTGGCCGGCGCCCTCGCCCTCGACGCCGGCTGCATCGCCGAGATGGCCACCGGCGAGGGCAAGACCCTCTCGGCCGTGCTGCCCGCCACCGTCGCGGGCTGGCGGGGCCGCGGGTGCCACGTCGTCACGCACAACGATTACCTCGCCACGCGCGACGCCGAGTGGATGGGCCCCGTGTACCGGTTCTGCGGGCTGCGGGTGGCGGCGGTCGAGCAGGGGATGGACCCGCCCGCCCGCCGCGACGCCTACCAGGCCGACATCACCTACGGCACGAACAAGGAGGTGACGGCCGACTTCCTCCGCGACCGCCTGGCCCTCGGCCGCCTCCAGGGGCTGCCGGAGGCCCTCATGGCCCACATCGCCGAGGGGGCCGGCCGCGGCACGGACCGCCTCGTCCAGCGCGGCCTGGCCTGTGCCATCGTCGACGAGGCCGACAGCCTGCTCATCGACGAGGCCGTCACCCCCCTCATCATCTCCGGCGAGGCGCCGAACCCCGAGCAGGTGGTGGCGTTCCGGACGGCCGCGGACCTGGCCTCGCACCTGGAACCGGGGCGCCACTTCCGCACCAGCCGCCGCTTCCGCGAGGTGGACCTGACGCCCGCCGGCAAGGAACGCCTGGCGGACCTGGCCGAGGACCTCGGCGGCGTCTGGGCCGGCGCGCGGCGCCGCGAGGAACTCGTCACCCAGGCGCTGACGGCCCGCGAGTATTACCTCCGCGACGAACAGTACATCGTCCAGGACGACGAGGTCGTCATCGTGGACGAGTTCACCGGCCGCCTCATGCCCGACCGCGAATGGCGCGACGGCCTGCACCAGGCCGTCGAGGCGAAGGAGGCCCTGGAGGTCAACCCGCCCAAAGACACGTACGCCCGCGTCAGTTTCCAGCGGTTCTTCCGGCTGTACCGGAAACTCGCGGGCATGACGGGCACGGCGGCCGAGGCCTGGCGCGAGTTCTGGCAGATCTACCACCTGCCCGTCGTCACCATCCCGACGAACCGGCCGTGCATCCGCACCGAATTGCCCGACCGCGTCTACGCGACACAGGAGACGAAGTGGCGGGCCATCGTCGACACCATCCGCCGCATCCACGAGACGGGCCGGCCGCTGCTCGTCGGCACCCGCAGCGTCCAGGCGAGCGAACACCTGAGCGGCCTCCTGGCCGACGAGGGCCTGGAGCACGCCGTCCTGAACGCCGTCCGCCACCGCGAGGAGGCCCAGATTACCGCCGGCGCCGGACAGAGGGGACGCATCACCGTGGCCACCAACATGGCCGGCCGCGGCACCGACATCAAACTCGGCGCCGGCGTGGCGGACCTGGGCGGCCTGCACGTCATCGCCACCGAACGCCACGAGGCCGGCCGCATCGACCGCCAACTCTTCGGACGGGCCGCCCGGCAGGGCGACCCGGGGTCGGCGGGGGCCATCGTCAGCCTGGAGGACGAACTCGTCCGCCGCCATGCCCCGCACGCCTCGGCGTTTCTGCGCCGGCGGTACGGGCGGACCCAGCGGGAGGTCTCGGGGCCCGTGACGCGGCGCCTCTTCAACAAGGCCCAGCGGCGGGCCGAGCGCCTCGCCCTGGCGCAGCGGAAGGGCGTCCTGAAGGCCGACAGTTGGCTCGACGAGTACCTCGGCTTCGCCGGGGCCGAGCGGTAGTCGCCGTGCGAACTCGCCGCCGTTCGAGCCGGCTGCGGAAGCAGCCGGTCATCTTCATCGGCGGTGGCAGGTGCCACGGCGGATGCAGATAACCCGCCGCTCCCGCGGCGGGCTCGAACGGCGACCACCTCGGCGCCGGACTACGCACCTTTCATCGCCAGCGCGCCCGTCGGACACACGGCGGCGCATTCGCGGGCGGCCTCGGTCAGGGCGTCGGCGAGGGAGTCGTCCAGCGGCACGCCCACCCGCACGTCGAACCCCCGGCCGATCAGCGCCAGGCCCAGCCGCTCCCGCCGCCGTTCGCACACCTGCACGCACAGGCCGCACGAGATGCACTTGCCCGGCTCGTAGACGATCTCGGGGTGACGCGCGTCGATGCGGACCCGCCGCCGGGGGCCCGTGTGCCGACCGGGCTTCGCGCCGCAGCGGTCGGACCAGCGGCGGAGGAGGCAGTCGTCGCGGGCCCGGCAGTCGCAGTGGAGGCACCGGGGGGCCTCCAGGGCCGCCTCCCCGCCCGTGTACCCCTTCGCCTCGCCGCCCTCCGGCTCCAGCCGCCCGTCCGGCGAAGCCGTGGCGACGAACTCGGCGAGTTCGTCCGGATCGGGTGTGCCGGACGGGCGGCTGGAGCCGGAGGGCGGCGAGGCGAAGGGGTACACGGGCGGGGAGGCGGCCCTGGAGGCCCCCCGGTGCCTCCA
>JAWODB010000130.1:0-34445 GCA_046483505.1 Phycisphaerae bacterium | reverse complement strand
GCCGCAAACGGCATCCGCTGACGGCACTGCTGATGGGGGGCCTGGCGATCGCCGGGTTGGTGTGGATCGCGGGAGGCCCGCTCCATCGTCCGGCCGCCGCCGCCCCGGCCGCCGGGGCCAAGCCGGCGGGCGGTGACGAGTCGGCCGAGGATCTCTACGTCCGGGCCAAGCAGGCCTACAAGGAGGGCCGCCGCGTCCAGGCCCTGACCGACGCCGTCGCCGCTCACAAGAAGGACCCCAAAGACGTCCGCGTCAAGTACCTCATCTACCTGCTTCGCCGGGAAGAAGGGTCCGGCGCCGCCGGTACCGGGGGCACCACGGGCACGGATACGGGCACGGCCATACCGGTCAAGGCCACCGGCCGCAAGCCCGTCACGATCACGGAAGAAGAGGTCCAGACCCTCATCAAGGAGGAGGGCATCGACGTCATCCGCCAGTTCCAGGCCGTTCAGCGGATTCTTCAGCGGCGGTGTGCCGAGGGCGAATGCCACGGCAACCTGGGCACGGGGGCCAAGTGGGTCCTGGCCCTGAAGGGCACGACCAACCAGCAGATGCTGGCCGAGAACTTCCGCACCGTCAGCCAGTACATCAACCGCGAGAACCCGGAGCAGAGCCCGCTGCTCGTCAAGCCGCTCGGCGGCAAGGAGGCGGGGCACCCGGAGAAGTCGATCCGCGGCAAGACCGACCCCGTTTACCAGCAGATCCTGAAATACATCCCCAAACTCAAGACCCGCGCCGACAAGTTGTGGGAGAACCAGTAGCCAACGAGCCTCCGGGCCGGCGGCGGCACCCGCGGCCGGGTCCGAATTCGGCACGCATTGTGCGCGAGAGCGAGGCGGGAGACGCAGGGGGGCGACGGCCATGGCCGTCGGCCCCTGCCTGTCCACCCATTCGAGACGCTCGCCACCCGCGGTCCCCGCGCCGGTCGGCATCACTTCGTCGGCGGCGTCGCTTCAAGTTGCTTCTCAACCGCCTCCTCCAGGCCGCCCATCGGATGCCCTTCCCACACGACCTCGCCGGCGGGGCTGACGATGAACGCGTGCGGGATGCCCCGAACGCCGTACGTCCGGCCGCTCGGGCTGCCCCCGCCCACGGGGTACGGCATGTTCATCTCTTTGACGAACGGCTCGACGGTCTCGCGCTTCTCGTTCGTGAGGCTGACGAACGCCACCCCCTTGTCCTTGTACTCCTTGTACATCTCGGCGAGATGCGGGATGGTCGTCCGGCACGGCGGGCACCAGGTGGCCCAGAACTCCAGGACCACGACCTTGCCCCGCAGGTCCTCGAGGCTGAGCGGGTCGGTGTTGAGCCAGTAGGCCACCTGGATTTCGGGGGCCAGGTTGGCCTTCGGCGCCGGGTTGGCCTTGGGGGCCGGGTTGGCCTTGGCGGCGGGGGGTTCCTCCGCCGGTTTCTCGGCGGCCGGCGTCTCGGCGGCCGGTTTCTCGGCGGCCGGTTTCTCGGCGGCCGGCGTCTCGGCGGGGGATTCGCTCTCGGGGTCCGGCGCCGGCTCCGCGCATCCCGCCCATCCAAATCCCAGGACCAGCACGCCTGCCAGCATAACCCATCGATGCATTGCGTTGCTCCCATCCGTAACGGTTCACCGGACCGGCGAATCCAGGCCCGGTTCACTTCTCGATCTTCGCGCGCATCTCCTTCGCCTGCCGGGCGAAGTCCGTTTCCGGGTACTTCTCCATCACCTTCTTCAGATAAGGTTCGGCCTTGGCGGGCATGCCGGCCTTCAGGAAGTTGCGGGCCATCGAGAGCCAGCCCTTACAATGCTTCTCGGCCATCCGGTCGGCGATGCGGGCCATCAGGGCCTCGTCGCTGCGCATCGCCTCGGCCTTGGCGGCGGCGGCCGCGCCCGCCTCGGTGCCGGGATGGGCCTCGGCCAGGGCCTCGTACGCCTTCAGGCGGGCCGCCGGGGACATCTCCGGGGTCTTCTTCTCGAGGTCGGCCAGGGGCTCGGAGGCCGCGCGCTCGCGGCGGCCCTGCTCGATGGCGGCGCGGATGACCTTATCCTTCTGCAGTTCGGCCCGGCGCGCGCGGGCCGTCTCTGCCAGGTCCGAATCGCGGGCCAGGACCGCCACCTCGCCGAGCGCCACGTCCGCCTCGTAGTATTCCTTCTTCTTGATGTGGGCCTCGGCCTCCGCCGCCCGGGCCTCGGCCCGGGCCGCCAACCGCTTCCGGACGGCCGCCACGCGTTTCTTGACATCCGGGTCCTTCTCGGGGTCCCGGATGCGGTCGAGCATGGCGGCGGCGCGAACATACCGCTCCTCGCCGACCGTATCCTCGACCTTCTTCAGCAAGGCCAGGGCCTGAGTCTTCTCCTTGGGCGAGAGGAGGGTAGGCGGGTTCGTGCGGAGTTGCTCTTCGATCGCCCCCTCGAGCCCGCTGCCCCCGGGGTGCCCGCGCCAGACGACCTTGCCGGCCACGTCGACGACGAAGGCATGCGGAATGCCTCGCACCCCATAGACGTCCTTCGACTGGCTGCCGCAGCCCACGGCGTAGGTCATGGCCATCTGTCCGGCGAACGGCTCGACCTTGGATTTCGGCTCATCGGTCAGGCCGATGATGACGACGCCTTTGTCGCGGTATGTCTTGTGCAGTTCCGCCAGATGGGGAATCGTCGCGCGACACGGCGGACACCATGTGGCCCAGAACTCCACGACCGCAATCTTGCCCCGCAGTTTCGCCAGGGACAGCCGCGGCGCGTTGAGCCAATCGGTGGCCGATATCTCCGGGGCCCGCTGCCCGACGCTGACGGCGGCCGTGGCCGGTACGGCCAGGGCGAGCGCCGGCAGCGCGGCCAACAGCAGGTATGGTGGTCTGGAGGATGCCATTGTGGACCCTCCTTTCCTTGGCAAGGGTCACCACGGATCGTATGCTTCGCTCGCTTATTATACACTCAGACGGCGCGGGACCCAACCGGTTCCCCATTCCTGGCCGCCCGGCTGCGTCCGGAACAGGTCCGTACCACGGTGACGGGGCGTCATGACCCTGTACGGCAGGCCGGGCGCATGCGTTCAGGGACCGGCACGAAGAACATCCCGGAAACGCGGGGGGCGGCCTGCTTCGGCCACGATGCGGAAGCGTATCGGTTGCCGATTTCGCCCGGCGCCATCCTTGACGCCGCACGTTCCTGCCGGCATAATGGCGTGTCTGGACGGCCCCTTCGCGTGGTGAGCGTAGCTCAGTCGGTCAGAGCACCTGGTTGTGGTCCAGGGGGTCGGGGGTTCGAATCCCCTCGCTCACCCCACTTCCCGCGGCCGGACGTACCCGCCTGACGCCTCGCCTGCCGTCGGTGCGCTCCCGTATCCTCACGTCCGCAGCGACGGCGGCTTGGGTTTCGGCTCGGCGGGTGGGGGCGGAGGCTGGTCGAGGCGTTCCTGCAGACGGCCGACCTCCTCCTTCAGCGTGGCCACGTCGCGCGCCAGGTCGTCGCGGCGACGGCCTTCGCGCGTCATGGCCGCCGAGACGCACAGCAGGACCACCACCACAAAGACGACGGCCACCGTCAGAATCAGCACGGTGGGATCGAGGTTCACCCAGGCCGCCACGGTCGTGGAGACGACCGGCACGCCGGTCAGTACGAGCAGCAAGAGGGCGGCGACGACCCACAAGGCGGCGTACTCCTCGCGCAGCCGGCGCTTGCGGATGAGATAGAACGTCACCGCCAGCAGCGCCAGTTCCAGCACGAGCAGCAGGATGCGTTCCGGCCACGTCATGAGGACACCTCCCCTTCCGACCGGAGCGAGACCGCCGGTCGCACCCGCACCGACGCCTCGGCCGGCAGCCAGACCCCGTCCCGGCTCCGCGGGCCGCGCGGACGGGGCATGGACGCGTCTGTCTCCTTCTCGGGCGTCAGCATCGCCACCGCCGGACTCCACGCCGCCGCGGTTCTCGGCGCCGGATATGATAGCCGCCGCCGGTCCCCGCCTCAAGGAAACATCCCTCGGCCCCCGGCCACGAGCCGCGGCCCCACGCGCCCAGCGGGCCCTTCCGGAACCTGGCGGGTTCGCGCGCTCGTTCAGTTGCGTCCGAGCCGTCGCAGCCGCCGCCGCGCCGAACGGACCACCTGGTGGAGCCAGCCGTCCTGGCGCTCGAACGCATCCCGCATGGTCCGGAGATCGGCCACGGACCAGTCCTCGGTCTCGATCATACCGCCCTCGGCGAACGACCGGGCGACCGCCTCGGGGGTCATCTCCTGCTTGAGGTACCCCTCCCGCTCGCAGATGTCGTACAGGGGCGTGCCGTAGAGCGGGGTGGCCATCGACACGTGCCCGCGGATGCCGTAACGGCGCTTGAGGTGCCGGGCCATGTCAATGGTCATCTGCATGTCTTCGATGGTTTCTCCCGGCAGGCCCATGATGAAGCCCGCCCGCGCCTTGATGCCGAGCCGCTTGCAGGCGTCGGCGGCCTGGAGCACCTTTTCGAGTTTCAGCCCTTTCCGGATCACGCGATCCAACACGCGCTGCGAGCCGGACTCCACGGTCAGATACATCGACCGGCACCCGGCCTCCCGGGCCTTGGCCAGGATGTCGTACGTCAACCGGTCCGTCCGCATGCCGATGGGCGTGTCCCAGACCATCGGAAGACCTTCGCGTTTCATCGCGATCAGGCCGTCGAGGATCGCATGGAAGCGCTCCTGATTCTGGCCCAGGTTGTCGTCAATGAAATGAATGTGCCGGATGCCCAGATCGGTCGCAATGAATCGCAGGTGCGCCAGGACACGCTCGGGCGACTGCACGCGGTACGTCCGACCCATGTGCAGACGGACCGCACAGTAGGTACACCCGAACGGACAGCCCCGGCTGGTCTGGACCGTCATGATACGCCGCGGCTTCCACCGCCATCGGCCGGCCGGGTCCTGGCTGAGGGCCCGCATGTATCGCGACAGGTCCACCAGGTGATACGCGGGCCCGGCCAGGGTATCCAGGTCCTCCACGAAGGAGGCGACGGGATGGCGCTGGAGGCGGCCGCCCGTGCGGTAGACGAGGTTCGGCACGCCCGCAAGGTCGTCGCCGCCGGCCAGGGCATCGAGCAGAAGCGGCAGGGCCGCATCGCCCTCCGCCACCAGGGCCATGCTGACGGCCGGCTCGGCCAGGTAATCTTCCGGCCGCACCGTCACGGGCGCGCCCCCCATCACGATGGGCACCTCGGGGCACACGCGGCGGGCCATCCGGGCCGTCTCCAACGCCTGCGGCATCTGCGTATAGAACAGGCTGGTGATGCCGATCACGTCCGGCGCCGCCGCCTCGATGGCGCGGGCCACCTCGTCCCAGGGTTCCCCGACGTGCAGGCGCCCCAGGGCATCGCATTCCAGGGGGCCGGGCTCCGCCTGGGTGGCGGCGTCGTAGATGACCGCCTCATGCCCGGCCCGTTCGGCGGCCGCGCCCAGGTACATCAGGGCCAGCGGCACGTCGGCGTGGACGGCCACGTGACCGCCGCGCGCGAAGACCTGGGGCGACCGTATCAGGAGCACCTTCACGTCGTACACCTTTCCTGCCTGGCGTGAGGACGCCTGCCGCGCCGCAGCCGGCGGGCCGTCATCCTCCGCCCGGCGATTCCGGTTCACAGCGCCGGGCCTCGAAAAGAACCTCGTCCGTTCGGCCGAGCAGCCGCGCCAGATGGCTCAGCACCCGCGACAGCATCCGCGACCGCGCCAGCCACCGGTACCGCGCCTTGCCCGTGTCCTCGGCCTCCTGCAGGAGACTATGGCGCATGAATGTGGGGCGGCGGATGGGCACGACCCGCACCACGTCGAACCCGGCGGCCTCCAGGTGCCGCCGGAGCGTCTTCTGCGAGAAATGCGTCAGGTGCCGCGGCAGTTCCCGCATACCGAACCACGAGGCGCCGAACCAGGAGGCGGCCAGGCTGTCCACCATGGGACACACCACCACCAGCCGCCCGTCGGGGCGCAGAAGATCCCGCGCCGCCTTCAGCGTCGCCATCGGGCCCGGCACGTGTTCGAGGACATGCCACATGGTAATCACGTCGTAATGCGAGGCCGGCAACGCCCCGCCCGGCAGCGTGCCCTCGTGAATGGTGAGGCCGGCCTGGCGTCCGGCGGCCACCGCCTGGGGCACCAGGTCGATGCCTTCGGCGTGCCATCCGGCGGCGGCCATCCGGGCCACGTACCGGCCCGTGCCGCAGCCGAAGTCGAGCAGCCGCCCCTCGCCGCGGTAGGGCACGTAATCGATGAACTTCCGCCCTCGAAGCCGGAGGACGGCCCAGGGGCCCATCGCCAGCCGGACCACGGCCGGCGCCTTGGAGCCCAGGGGATAAGCCCGGTAATTCACGAGGGCCCATCGCAACAGGCCGCCCGGCGGCTCGGGAATCCTCACCGACGCCTCATGCACATCGTACGAAGGCAGGTAGGCCTTCGGCAAGTCTTCCGGCACCGGCTGCGGATTCGTCCGGAGCAATCCGCACTCGCGGCACCGGACGACGTGGAACTCGCCCTCCAGTCCGCACACCCGGTCGGGTCCGGAGAAGCACGGCTCGGCCTCCTCCGAGCCGCAGTAATCGCACGGCACGGGTTGGAGGCGGATCTCGGGCTGGTGCGGTTCGGTCACGGCTGGTCTTCCGTGGCATCGTCCCTTGCATGCGCCGCGGGGCATCCGCCCTCCCCCCGATGCCCATCAGACGAACAGCGTCCGCCAGGCGTCGCAGCAGACGTGCCGGAGGGCCCGGACGGCTCGGCGTCCGTGGCGGCGGGCCCGGTCGGCGCGTCCCGCCAGCAGGAGGGCAAGGGCCGCCAGCCCGCTCAGCGGCAGTTGCAGGGCCTCCCGGACGAACAGCCCCACCCGCACGGCCGTGACCATCAACCCGCCCTTCAGCGGCCCGTGGTGCTTGTAAAGGAACCGGTACAGGCTCCGCAGGTACAGGACCCCCGAGGCGGCGTGGCCGGCCGACACGCCCCCCACGTGCGTGATGCGGGCGGCCGGCTCGAACCGCACGCGGTACCCCGCCTGGCGAATCCGCAAACACAGGTCCGCATCGTCATGGTACACGAAGAACCGCTCGTCCATCGGACCGACCTCGTCCAGGACGCCGCGGGGCACGCACAGGGCGGCCCCCATGAGCGTATCGACGTCGGCGGCCGACCCGAAATCCATGTCCCGCCGCTTGTACCGATGGTACGCCGGGGCCAGCACCCGCAGCAGCCGCAGCGGCGTGTACTGATGCAGCAGAGACGCCAACGTGGGGTCGGTCCGGACCGACGGCTGGACCGAGCCGTCTTCGTTCAGCAGTTGCGGGCCGACGGCACCGAGTTCGGCGTCGGCGTCGAGCGTCCGGACGAGCACGGCCAGGGCCCCCTCGGCCGGGCGCGTGTCGGGATTCAGAAACAGGACGTGCCGGCCGGAGGACACGGCCAGCCCCTGGTTGTTGGCGGCGGCGAAACCGCGGTTCTCGGCGTTGGCGATCAGGTGCACCTCGGGGAACCGCTCGCGGACCATCTCCACGGTACCGTCGCCGCTGGCATTGTCGACGACAATGGTCTCGGTGGCGAGGTCGCCGGCGGCGGCCGGGAGACACTCCAGGCACCGCGCCAGGTCGTCGCAGCAGTGGTAGGCCACAATGATGATGGACAGGTCGGGATTCACCGGCCCTCCGTCCCGCCGCCCTCGGCCGCCGGCGCTCAAAGGTACCCCAGGTCCTCGAGGCGGCGGGCCACCTCGGCTTCGTCTTCGGCCGAATAGCCGGAGCGCTCCGACCCGGCGGGGGCGGCGTGCTCGACGGTCACACGATCGGAGGGGACGTCGACCACCTCGTCCAGGACCCGGCCGTCCAGCGGCTCGGCCGGCGCCAGGCCCGCCAGGGCCAGGACCGTGGCCGCCACGTCCGCCAGATGGGCACGCTCCAGGACCGCGCCGGACCGGACGGCCGATCCGGACGCCAGCAGGATGCCGTCGGGATGATGGATGCCCATGACGCCGTCCGCCCGGCGGAGGGGTATCCGTCCGCGCCGCCGGGACGCGAGTTTGCGGCGAAGGTGCCAGCCGCTCTCCATTTCCAGCACCAGGTCGGGGGCCCGGTCCACGTACGGACCGGCGTAGACCTCCTCGCGGCGCCGGGCGGAGCGGACCGGCCGCTCGCCCGTCTCGGGGTCGCGGACGGCCACAACGGCCTCGCGAGCCCGGTCGAGGACGTCGTCGTACTCGTCGGCGGCAACGACGCCGGTCGGGCCCCGCCCCGCCAGGTTCACGAACAGCCCACGCTCGTGGTCATGGGCCGCGAACACCTTCGTCTTCCGCCAGTTGATGGACGGGTCGATCCAGGGGTCTTCCGCAAGGAGGTTCGCGGCGGCGTCGTCCACCCGGCCGCGCCTCGTCAGCCGGCTCAGCAGGTACCGCAGTCCGGCCGGCTTGAGGAGGCCTGCCTGGCGGAGGCACTCGCCCACGTAAAACGCTCCGCGCTTGCGGGTGAAGCCGTGGTCGCTGACGACGAGCACCGTGGCGGGCTCGCCGAAGGTCTCGAGCAGGTGGCCGATGGCCCCGTCGATGCGCCTGAAGCCGGCGTCGATGGCGTCGCGAAGGGCCAGGTGGTCCGCGGGGACGTCGTCGCCCTCCGTGACCACGCACCCGTAGTAGGGGTGGAAGACCCGGTCGGGGTAACTGAAGACGACCATGGCCAGGTCGAGCCGCTCGCGGGCGGCGAAGTCGAACGTGCTCCTGACGCGCCGGGCCTCGGCCTCGGCGTGCTCACGGATGCTTCGCAGGCGGGCCGCTTCAGGCGTTTCGCCCGGCTGCGAGCGGATCTGCATGTGGATGTTGGATTCCTGGAACTCGGGAATCGCCCGCCGAAGCGGCGGCTCCGCCTCCGGCGGGTAAACGGCCCCGACGTCCGGCCGATCGGGGCCCGGGAATCCGCTGACGAACAGCGGCTCGACGTGGTCCGCCGGATACATGGTCGGCACGTACAGGACGGCGGCCCGCCGACCCGCCTCGGCCGCCAACTGCCAGAACCGCGGGGCGTGCATGTCGCTCGACGCCACGATCCGGGCACCGTCCCGGCCCTCCTTCGGGTCGCGGTGGATAAACGAGAAGACGCCGTGCCGGCCCGGCCCCACGCCCGTGCACATCGTGGGCCAGGCCGGACAGGTGAACGGCGGGACGGTCGATTCCAGCACGCCGCTCACACTCCCGTCGAGTAACGAGGCGAGCGCCGGCACGGCGCCGCGGCCGGTCACCGCCGCCAACGCCTCCTGCGACATGCCGTCCAGGCCGATGACGAGAACGCGATGCCGCTCAGACATGGGGGGTCCCCGGTCCAGGTCAAAACGCGCATTCTACGCGGCCGAGAGCGCGATGCAACGGAAAAGGCTCATCGCCGGCTCCGATACCATCCGTCACGCTCCACGGGGCTCGACGAGACCCGGCCCCACCGGCGGGGGACCTGCACCGCGTTGTGCAACCGGGCCCCGCCCCGCCGCACGCCGGCGGGCACCGGACCGGCCGGGTGCCGCTCCAGCACGGCTAACGTGCCGCACGCTTGGGGGGAGCCGTACGCGCCGGTCTCCGCGAGCACCTCCAGGACGGCATCGCTCCACCCCGCCTCGTCCGTCGGGATGACCAGGAAACGCACCCGCTTCGCCGCCACGGCGTCGGCAAACACGCGGGGCGGAATCGCCTCCGGATTCCACATGCCGAAATCCTGCCCCTGATGCTCCCACAACGGCCCGGTCACGACACGCAGCCGCGTCAGGTAGTGGACGACGGTGAATTCCGGCGTCACGACGGCGTCTCGGCCGGTCCGGCCGCGGCGTCGCAGCACCCGCGACACACGGACGACGTCTTCCCACTTGCCGTGCTCGTACACGCGGTAGAACTCCGCGTGGCGGGCCCAGTAGATGCTCCTCAGACTCCTCGGCAGGCTGACGGCCAGGCAGAAGACGACGGCGGCGGCGGCCACGGCATGCGGTCCCGCCCGACGGACCTTGTCGCTGCGGGCCCACCGGACGGCCACGCCGCCCGTCCACCGCGCCCCGAGCAGAAGCGCGTAGGCGCAGAGCGGCATCACCGGCAGCAGGTACCGGGCGGCCACGGCGGCCTCGGCGGCCCAGGCGATGAGAAAGGCGACGTAACACACCACCGGCAAGACCACGATCCACTCGCGCCGCCGGCCCGCCACCCCGAGGCCGATCGCGACAAACGCCGCCGGCACCAGGTTGAGCCCGTACATCTTCTGGTCCGTGAGCGCGTCGGCGATGGCCTGCGGCAGGTGGAGCACCCCCTCGAGCATGCGGCTCCAGTAGGCGGGCTCGAGGACGTTGCCCATGCGCGCTTCCGCCCCCTGGAAGTAGTCCGCCGAGCCGGGGTCGGCCTGCCCGCGAACCGTCCAGAACCAGAACCCGAACCCCGCCGCCAGCAACACGGCAGCGCCGAGGGTGGCGAGAAGGCGTTTGCGATAGCCCGGTCTTCCCCACCCCAGGACGACGGCCAGCACGACCGGGGGGAAGAGCGCCAGGCTTGCCAGCCGCGTGGCGGTGCCGACCACCATGGCCGCCGTCCCCGCCAGGCACCATGCCCAGTGGCCGTCCCGGCTGCGGACAAACCCGTACACGCAGAGCAGGAAGAAGAAGGCGAACGGCACGTCGGTCAGAATGCGCGTCGCGTCGGCAAACAGGCGGGCCGAGAGGCCCGTCACCAGAAGCGTCCCGACGATCAACTGCGAACGCGCCCGGTCCGGCAGAGACGGCGTCAGGCGGTTCACCACGCCCGTCATCGCCAGGGCCGTCCCAAGGGCACAGAGGCTGACGAGGGCGTTCAACACCCACAGATGATGCGGGCCCACCAGCAGCCGGCATCCGGCGACCAGGACGGGAAGCAGCGGCGGGATGCCCCACGTCTGCTGTCCGTTGAACTCCATGCCCCGCCCTTCGGCCAGGCTCCGGCCCAGGGCCAGGTAGAGGGCGGAGTCCGGCCGGATCGCCCACTGCCCGTTCACTGCCAGGGCGTACAGGACGGCGATCGCGAGCACAATCGCCGGCAGCCATCGCCGCGTGGCCACGGGATACGCCCCGAGGCCGGGTTCGTCGGGGATGGGGGGCACACCGGTCATGGCCGGCGTATCATCCGCGGCACCCCGTGGAAGGTCAAAGGAAAAGCCCTGAGGCCGGGCAACAGCGCCACGCGCACCTCGACAGGGGCCGGGGGAAGACCTACTTCGCCTCGTCGCGAAGCCGCGCCATCTCGTCTTTCAGCAGCGCGATCTCCTGCGCCAGCCGCTTCTCGCACTCCGAGTGACGCGAAATGACCACCGAATAGTGGATCAGAATCCCCACCAGGAACAGGAACACCACGAACAGCAGCAGGACGCTGTGGTCCAGGTGCAGCCACGCCGCCAGCGTAAACAGGACGTCCGGCACGAGCACGAACCCCAGGACCACCAGCGTCGTCAGGACCCACAGGACGGCGTACTCCTCCCGAAGGCGACGCTGACGGATCAGGTGCAGCGTCAGGCCCAAGAGCCCGAGACCCAGTACCAGCAACGCCACCCGCTGCATCCACAGCATGAGGGCACCTATCCTTCCGGGCGGACGGGGGTTTTGACCGTATTCATCACGATGGCCAGCATGACCTTGGTCATGTAGTGCAGGCCCGACCACAGGCCGATGGAGGACCGCCCGGCCCGGCGCCGGCGCATCGTGACCGGCACCTCCCGGACCCGCAAATGGTGTCGGCGAAGTTGGACAAGGGACTCCGGCTCCGGATAATCCTGGGGGTAATCGGCGGCAAAGAGGCGAATCGCCCGCGGTCCGGCCGCCCGACACCCGGACGTCGGGTCCGTCACCCGCTGCCGCAGCACCAGTGAGATCAGGCCGGCCAGCATCTTGATGCCGACCAGGCGGAACCCGTAGGCCGTCATGCCCCGCGGCTTCAGGAACCGGGACCCGACGGCCATGTCGGCCTCGCCGGCCAGGAGCGGCCGGGCCAGGTCGGCCAGGCATCGGGCGCGGTGCTGTCCGTCGCCGTCGAACTGGAACGCCACGTCGTATCCGCGGGACCAGGCGTAGCGGTAGCCCGTCTGGACGGCCCCGCCGATGCCCAGGTTCACCGGCAGGTCGAGCACCCTGGCCCCGGCCGCCCGGGCCACCTCGGCCGTGGCGTCGCGGGAGCCGTCGTTGACGACCAGCACGTCCGCCCACGGCGCGTACCGCCGCAGGTCGCGAACGACGTCCTCGATGACCTCGGCCTCGTTCAGCGCCGGCACGATGACCAGCGCGCGTCGGTCGCCGAGGTCGAGGCGCGGCTCGGCCTCCGCCGAATCTTGCGGCCCGGTCACGTTCGGCATCCCCTCCCTGTTGGCCGGGGCTATCATAGCCGCCCCGGCCGGACACCTCAAGGGCCATCCCCGTCGGCCCATTCGCCTGCGACGCGTCCTTCGATGCTTGACACGCCCCGCCCAACGGCATACGCTGATCGCTCGAATCGGCGTCCTGCGTGCCGGAGGGCGGCGGCCCCGGCCCGTCCCGGCTTCGACATCTCACGAACGCGAAGGGGCGTGGCGTGATCGGAACGGCCATCCGGTTAGCCAACTTCTGCCGCGTCACGTTCTGGCGGCTGGTGCTTCGCCTCCGCGGCGGGCGCCTCGGACGCCGATGCACCATCCAACCCGGCGTCTGCCTGGCATGCGCGCGGCACCGACCCATTCTGATTGGTGACGGCGTAAGTCTGATGCGCGGCGTGGTCCTGTCGACGAGCCGGAGCGGGCGCATCGAACTCGGCGATAACGTATACATCGGGGAGTACGGCGTCGTCACGAGCAACGCCGCCGTCCACATCGCATCCGATACGATCATCGCCCCGCACGCCAACGTGGTAGACTTCAATCACGGCTTCGCCGACGCCGATACGCCGGTCCTCCGGCAGCCCGTGCAGGCCGAGCCGATCCATATCGGCCGCGATGTCTGGCTCGGCGCCGGCGTGACGGTGCTGAAGGGCGTCACGATCGGCGACCGGGCCGTCATCGGCGCCGCCGCCCTCGTTCGCCGCGACGTGCCCGACCGGGCCGTCGCCGTGGGAGCGCCGGCACGCGTCATCCGTTACCGCGGCGATGCGGAATCGGGGGCGCCGGAGGAAGCCCGCTCCTGAGCCGGCGCCGCCACGCTATGCACCCGGAAACAGGCCGAAGCCTGAAGGGCCGCGATGACCCATCCGTCCTTGAACGACGCCGCGGGCCTTCTGACGGAGCCGGATCCGAGGTCAACCCCCCGGCGGCTCCTGGCCATCTCCCTTGCCACGCTCCTCGTCTGCGGGTACGCGGCGGTGTGGACATGCGGAACGGAACCCATTCTCGGCGACGAGGCCCGGCACTTCCGCCACGCCGTCAACTGTTATGAGGCGTCGTGGCCGGGCATCCGCGTGACGCACGATCCGGCCTATCCGCCCGAGGGACCCGCCTCGGTCCTCTACTGGGGAGCGGCCCTGTGGCACGTCGGCCTGGCCCTGGTGTGGAAGGTGCTGGGCACGCCGAGCCTGTGGGCGGCCCAGATCTACCACACGGTGTTTTTCTTCGCCCTGGGCCTCTTCACATACCTGTGCGGGCGGGACCTGTACGGCCATCGCGGCGGGGTGTGGGCCTGGGTGCTGGTCATGACGGTCCCGATGAACCTGCTCTTTGCCATGACGTTCTACCTGGAGATCCCGGTCCTGGCCTTCGCCGCCGCCGCTTTCTACTGCCTGCTGCGCCGGCGGGCCGTCCTGCTGGGCCTGGCGTTGGCGGGCATGTACCTGACAAAGCACACGACGGCGTCGGTGCTGATCCCGCCGACCCTTGCTGCTGCGCTGCTCATCATGGGAGACCGCTGGAAACAGCGCCTGGGCCGGGTGGGCCTGGCCATCGCCGTCATGCTGGCAGCCGCGGCGCCGGACCTGATCTGGGAAACCGTCCACTTCGGCCAACCGATCAAGTTCCGCCACTACGGGAGCGCGGCCGAGTTCTATCCCGCCTGGCTGTTGCTCGCCTGCCACCGGCTGCCGGTCCCCGATCAGACCTCTGTGCCCATGATCATCTTCAACCTCAGGGACGATCTCCAGATGTTCGGCATCGGCGGCCTCGTGGCGCTCGGCTGGGCTGTCGCGGCGACGGTGGGGGCGCCGGTGTGCTGGACCGGCCGCTTCGTGAGGGCCAGGCTGAGCAAAGGGTCCGAGGGTCACCCAGCGATCTCGGACGCCTCCTGGTTCAGGGCGGTGGTGGTGTGCGGCCTGCCGCTGCTCTTCTACCTGGTGGCGTATACCGTGATGCTGCGCAAGGCCTACGACGTGCGGTACCTGGAGCCGGTGACGCTTCCGGCCGGCCTCCTCCTGGCCGGGGCGATGGTATCGGTCCGCCCCTTCTGGCGGACCGACCGCTGGCGTTGGCCCGCCCGCCTGGGCGCAGCGGCCCTGCTGGCCGTGTGCGCGGTTCAACTGGCCGCCGCCCCGGTCACCGTGCACGCCAGGCGCCAGTTGCCCGAGAAGACCCTGGCCGCCTACCGGTGGATCCGCCGCCACACCGAGCCGGAGGCCCGTTTCCTGTACCTGGAGGAGAACCTGACGACGCTGACCGGCCGGCCCATCTTCTGGGCGGCGGCGCTGCCCCGGCTCTTCTTCACCAGCGACGAGTCCATCCAGGCCCGCATCCTGATGGTGGTCGGCATCGACTACATCGCCGTCCATCCCACGCGCCGCGGGCCGCCTGCCGTCCCGTCCCGCCCCGTCATGGCGTATCCGCGCGACTGGATCGCCACCCTGGACGGGCGCCCGTACCTGGAACTCGTGTATCCGCCCGATTCCGACGGCAACGCGGAAGGCGAATTCCTCATCTACCGGGTCCGGCCCGAGCGAATGCCACGGGCGTGGCGGAAGGCGGAGCAACCCGAGACGCCGGTGTGGCCCACCGGCACCGATCCTCAAGGCGATGCCGGGCCCCCGCCGGACGAGCCCGCCGCCCCGCCCGACACCGGGCCTCGCGCGCGGACCCGGTAAACGGTTAACCCGCCCCGCCGGATGACCGGGTCGTTGACAACATAGGGCAGTTCCGGCAGGCGCTCGACGTAACTTCTCGGCATCCCGCCCGTATGCTTCGTCTTCGTGTCGTCGTAGACGCGGTGCTGCGGGACGGCGATGAACTCGACGCCGTAGTAGTCCAGCAGGGTCCACTGTTTCTCGGGAGACCAGCGGAAGAAGAACGCGCCCGGGTTGACGGCCACCCAGAGAATCGGTCGGCCGCTGTAGGTGGTCACGAAAGGCTCCGGGCACAGGACGAAGCCCGGCGGGCGGCGCACCTCGAGCCGGCTTAGTTGCCGCATGGCCGCCATCGTGTCCGGGGCCACCTGTCGGCGCCCGTGCACAAACGCCAGCACGCTGCCGGCCTGGGCCGCGGCCACCAGGATCATCAATGCGGGCAGGACCCGCCTGGGGCCCCGCTTCAGCGCTGCCGACACCGCCCAGCCCGCCAGCAACACGAGCACGGGGAACACCGGCATCCCGTAGCGGACGTCGGGAAAACGGTTGACGGCCATGAAGGCCGCCTGGGGCACGAGAAACGCGACGGCCACGACCCACAGGCCCTGGGCGGGCCGACCCAGCCGGCGGATCAGAACGAGCGAGAGCACCAGCCCGACCGGCACCAACACCCCCACGTGCATGAGCACGTCGGCGGGATCGAGCACACTCGCCGCCCAGTGAAACGTCTCCGGCCCTTTCTCCAGGAGCATCCGGCGGATGGAGTCGGGAATCTCGGGATCGCCGCCCGACCGCGTCATGTACACCACGCCGACGGTGCCCAGGTGGATCTGCCGCCACACCAGGTCCGGCACGACGGGCAAGGCGACCCCCAGGCCGCCGAGAAACGCGCTGAGCAAGCGCTTCGGCCACGAGGGGGCGTTCAGCAGGAGACATCCCGCCAGAAAGGCCGGATACCCCACCGCCACGGGGGGCCGGACCAGAAACGCCGCTCCGAAGACGAGTCCCGCCAGCAGCACGCGACGGCGAATAAGCAGGACGGCACACGCCGCCAGCAGCGCCAGCATGGCCACCTCGACGTACAGGACGACGCCGAAGAAGAGCGCCGCAGGCAACGAGGCCGCCATCACCGCCGTCCACCACCCCGCCGCCGGGCCGCCCAGGTCCCGCCCCGCCGTCCACGCCAGCCCCACAAACAGTACCACCCACACGGCCTGATACGCCTGGGCCACCAGGACACTCGGCCCCGTGACGCGCCAGAGCAGGGCCAGCAGGCCGTGCCACAGCGGCCCGTCGTAGTACGGGATGCCCGGGGGCACGGTGGGGCCGTAGTCGGGATCGTGCGTCAGGCGCTGCCCGGCCTCCGCGAAGTGGGCTGCCTTGCGGAAATGGTAGTTCTCGTCGCCCAGCGACAGATCGGTCAGGGCACCGGCGGCGAAGACGGCCCCGCCGACCAGCACCGCAACCAGCCAGGCGCACGCCGCCGGATGCGCGTGCAGCATCGCGCGGACCGGCCCGCGCGGTCCGCGCCCGCCGGCCTTCCTGAACGGTGGCCCGGAGGTCTGAACCTGCACGGCACCCGCTCCTTCACCCGATCCGTTGCGCCCGGACGGCCAGTTTGTCGGACCGCGGGCCGTAGGTGCGCTCGAAGTCCCAGTTGGTCACGACGTTCATCCAGGTCTCCATCCGTTTCATCAGGGGGGCGTCCTCGCCGACGCCCAGCAACCGCAACCCGATCGTCCCGGACTTGTAGAGCAGGAACCCGATCTGGTTGGCGACCAGCCCCCCGTAGTAGACGGCGTCGATCCGAAACAGGCCGTCGAAAAGCCCCTGCAAATCCTGAACGCTGTAATGGCGGTGGTACCGCAGGTGGTAGTCGCTGACGTGCCGGAACAGGCCCAGGCGTTTGCCGGCCTTCAGGGCCGGGCTGAAGACCAGGTTGTCCATGTCGAGCGGTTCGGCCAGGCCCTTGTTGGGTACGCTCAGGATGATGCGTCCGCCGGGGCGGAGGACCCGGTGCACCTCTTCCAGAAACCTCCGTTCGCGGTCCACGTGCTCCAGGACCTCGATGAAGGTGACCACGTCCATGGATTCGGCCTGGAGCGGCAGCGCCTCGCCCGAGGCGCAGATGTAGCGATGCGCAGGATACCGTCGGCCGGCCTCGCGGAGTTTGTCGAGGTCGTATTCCACGCCGTACGCCTGCCGGGCCTTGCGCCCGAGCAGGTGCAGCATGGGACTGTAGGCGCAGCCGACGTCCAGGACCGTCTCGACCCCTTCCGGCATCCAGCGGTCGAACAGCCGGGCCTTGCCCCTCAGTTCCTGATTGTCGGGCTCACGGTGACACATGGTTCCGAAACGCGCCCTGAAACGGGACCGGCAGAGTATACGGGGCGGGCGGGGCGGCCGCAACCGTCGCCCGGCTGCGCCGCCGGCCCGGCGAGGCCGCGCGTCCCTTTCGCTTGACTTGACGCGGCAGCAGGCCTATCCTTCCGAAATTGGGCACCTTGCCCTCCAGCCGTCAATGAGGTACCGCCGATGGCCGAGGCCGACGTCCTGCTGATCATCCCGCCGGGGATCCGGAGCAACACCCCGCCCCTGGGCTTTCTCTACCTGGGGGCCCAACTGGAGCGGGACGGCGTCCGGGTGGCGGTGGTCGACGCCGGCATGGAGGGCCTGGACGCCGACGCGGGGCTGCGGCGGATCGCGGAAATCGATCCGCCGATTGTGGGCCTGACGGCCACGACGCCGGAGATCCAGGCCGCCGAGGACTTCGCCGCCCTCGTCAAGGCGGACCAGCCCGACCGGGCCCTGGTGCTGGGCGGACCGCACCCCACGCTCGACCCCGGGGGTGTGCTCGCCCAGCCCCAGGTCGACTACGTCCTTCGCGGCGAGGCGGAATTCAGTTTCAGCGAGTTCTGCCGGGCGTACCTCGGCGGCCGGCGGGACGCCTTCGCGGTCGACGGCCTGAGTTACAAGACCAACGGCGAGCAGGTCCATCGGCCCGACCGCGCGCTCGTGGCCGACCTGGACGAGATCCCCATGCCGGCCCGGCACCTGCTGCCGATGAGCCTGTACCGCAACTTCGGTCGCGTGTATAAGCGTAAGCCCGTCCACGTGATGATTACGAGCCGCGGCTGCCCGTTCCGCTGTATCTTCTGCGCCCACGAGATCTTCGGCAAGCGGTACCGGTTCAACTCCTCGGACCGCATGCTCGAGGAAACCAAGGTCCTGATGCGCGACTACGGGGCACGCGAGGTCCTGTTCCGCGAAGACAACCTGACCGCCAACAAGCAGCGGGTCTACGAGTTCTGCGAGGGCATCCACCGCGAGAACCTGGACCTGACGTGGATGGCCCTGTCGCACGTCAACTCGATCGACGCCGACCTCGCCCGGGCCATGCACCAGGCCGGATGCTGGCACCTCGGGCTGGGCGTCGAGAGCGGCAGCCCCGCCATCCAGAAGGTGCTGAAGAAGAACCTCGACCTCGACCGCGCCCGCGAGGCCTTCGACATCGTGCAGAAGGCCGGCATCCGGACGCTCGCGTTCTTCATGATCGGCAACTACTGCGACACCCCCGAGACGATCCGCCAGACCATCGACTACGCCCGCACCCTGAACACCGATTTCGCGATCTTCACGATAACCACGCCGTTCCCCGGCACGGAACTGTTCGAGAAGGCGGTCGCCGAGGAACTCATCACGAACTTCGACCCCTCGCAACTCTGCAACAACCCGGCCATGTTCAAACAGAAGCACCCGGTGCTTCGGACGCCGGCGTTGAGCGAACGCGACCTGGAACGCTGGCAGCGGAAGGCGGTCTTGACGTTCTACCTCCGGCCGCGGCAACTCCTTCGGATTCTCAGCGACCGGGCGCTGGCCCGGGCCCTGCTTCACATTCAACCGAAGGACTACTCAAACGACCAGGCCCTCCTGGCCGATCTGCGCCGCCGGGCCGAAACCCTGGCCGACGCCGAGGCCGACCGCCGGGCCCAGACGGTCGGCGCCTGAACGTTTCCAAGAGAGCCCGCCGGTGATCGTCGACCAGTATAACATCAACGATCTCGTCACGCTCCGGGTCCGCCGGCGCCGCCGAACCTGGGCCGACAGCGTGCTCGACTCCACCTTTGCCCACTACCGCGTGGAACCGACCACCGACGAAGTCGACGTCGACGTGGCGGTCGGCTCCTTCGAGCCGGACCTGGCCGGCACCCTGTCGGTGGACGGCCGCTACTGGGTCGCCCCCGGCCGCATCGTGTACGACTCCCGCCTCAAGGTGGGCCGCTGGCGGACCGAGATCGACGGGCTCGAGGGCGACCGGCTCCGCGTCCGCATCGCCTCCAACACGCCCGCCCGGATGGTGTTTCCCGGGGAGACGATCTACTCGCTCCTGCGGCTGGTCCTGGCCCGGCGCGGGCACCTGCTTCTGCACGGCCCGGCGGTCACGTGGAGCGGCCGGGCGCTGCTGCTGGCGGCCCGCAGCGGGGCCGGCAAGACCATCACCGCCGTCAACTTCGCCCGCCGCGGCTGGGGCTTCATGGGCGACGACTCCACCATCCTGGCCGACGACGGCGTTCGCAGTTTCATCGTGCCGTTCAACCTGCGGTTCACCTACGACGTCCAGCGCCTGCTGGGCATCCGCTTCAGCCGACGGAAGCGGCTGGAGATCTTCATGAAGCGGTGCCTGTCGGTGGCCACCCTGGGACGGATCAACCTCTTCTCGCAGATCGCCCCGGCGGAGGTCTTCGGCGGACGCATTGTGGACGCCGCCCCCCTGGACGCGGTCTACCTGCTCCTGCAGGGAGCCGAAACGGCCGTCTCCGAACCCTGGCCCGTCGAGCCGTTCGCCGAGGCCGTCTTCATCAACACCCGTTTCGAAGCCGACGAACTGCAGGCGATGCTGCTGGCCTATCGCTACGGCAATCCGGGCAGCCCGCTGGCGGCGCTGTGGGACGAAGCCCGCACAGCGCTGCATCGGCGCCTGGCGGATTGCGTGTGCCGCCGCATCACCGTTCCCGATCGCTATACGGCGGAAGTCTTCGAGACCATTCGAACCCAGGCGGAAACCGACGTGGCGGGGAAAACGCCCTCGTGAGCACACTCTACGACATCCACGGGCTGACCGTCCGCGTCGACGGCCTTTGCCGCGCCGCCGTTCCCGATATCAACGCCAAACTGCATTGGTTCGAGATTGCCGACGACGGCCGAGGGGCGGACATCGAGGTGCGAATCGGCCCCTTCGAGCCGGACCGCAAGGGATGCCTCGCCCTCGACCGCCGGTACTGGGCCCGGCCCGGTTACCTGTACGCGGAAGAGTCCGACAAGGGCCTCTCGTGGCGGATGGACGTGGAGGGGTTGGACCGGCCGGCCGGCCGGCCGCTGCGCATCCGCTTCGCCCACGGCAAGGCGAACCGCCGGCGCCTGCCGTGGCGCCTGTTCCCGGACCTGGTGATGCACCTCTACGTGCTCTGGCCGGTGCTGGAGTGCGAGTCGGCGGCCCGGGGGTTGTGGCTGGTCCACGCCGGGGCGGTGGAGCGCGACGGCCGGGCCGTCCTCATCGCCGGGCGCGGCGGGGTGAACAAGACCGCCCTGGTGGCCGAGTTATGCCGAAGGGACTGGCGGCCATTGAGCGACGACTTCGTTCTCTTGCAGCACCGGCCCGCCCAGGGTACGATGGTGCTTCCGATGCCCACGAGTCCGCGGTGGTTCCAGTTCCAACTCCGGCACAAGGAAGACGAGGTCCTGTCGCTGCGCGACAAACTCCGCCTGCTTCGGTACCTGTATCACCGGCGGGACGTGAGCGTGGCGTTCGCGGCGGAGGCGTCGCTTGACCGGGTGGTCCTCCTCCAGGCGATGGAAGGGCAAGAGGCCCCCGAGGCCGGGCCGCTTCCCCCCGCCCCCGCCGCGGAAGCCGTGGAACTGAACTGCCGCATGGAGCGGACCGCCTACCTCGGCCACGGCTTTCGCATCGGGCGTTTTCTGGAGGCCTACCGGTACGTGGTGCCCGCGTCGGCGTACGGACGGCAGTGGGACGCCGGCCTCCGGCCGTTTCTGACGGAGGCCCTCGCCGGAACCAGGGCGTTTCGCGTCAAGACGCCCCGCGGATACGATGCGCGATTGGGCACCGTCGTGGAAGACCTGCAATGAACGAGACCGCCGGGCCCAAATCGAACGGGGGACAGGACTGGCACCTGGAAGCGACCACCTTCGACCGCATGGCAGAGGAGCGGCGCCGGACCCGCCTACCCCTGGCGGAGCACCTGGCCATCTACCGCGACATGGGCCTGCTGGACTGGCTCGACACCCGGCCGCCGGACGAGCCGGTCCTGGAAATCGGTGCCTGCGACGGCCTCCATCTGCTGAACCTGGCCGAGGCACGAGATCGTCCCGGGGTGGCGATCGACGTCAGCCTGGCCATGCTCGGCAGCGGCCTGGCCGAAGCCCGGGCCCGGCACCTCGACGTCGGCTTTGTGGCCTCCGATGCCCTGCACCTGGCCGTCGGCGACCGGACGGTCCGGACGGTGCTCCTGTTCAACGTGCTCCATCACTTCTTCTTCCACGGGTTGGAGCGCATTCTGTCGGAGGCCGGCCGGGTGCTGAAACCCGGCGGCCGGGTATTCATCGGCGAGTTGAGCCTGCTGTACCCGTACCACGTCCTGGCGTTCGGCGGCGCCCAGGTGATCAAGCGCATCGCCCGCCTGGACGTCATCGACCGGACGTTCACGGATAACGAGATGGCGCTCTGGCCGGGGCGGATTGCCGACCGCGCCCGGCGGGTCGGTCTGCGGCCGGTAGCCGGGTCGGTCGGCTTTTACCCTTACGTGACGCGGCTGCCGCCGGCCGAGGGCGAGACCTCCCCCTGGCTGTTCCGGGCGGCCTGGGCCGTCTGCCGGGCCGTCGGACGGTTGGGCCCTCGGGCCTGGCGGCATGATTCTTTCCACATGGCCCTCGAGCGGCCAGAGAACGCGCCATGAGCCGCCGCAGCCGCCGACCCAAGACCCTGTGTATCGTCTCCGGCGGAGGCCACCTCGAGGAGGCGATCGAATGCTTCGACGCCTTCGCCGACACCGACCTGGTGGTCGTCGCGTACCGGCACCGGGGCGAGATGGCTTCGTTCACCCATCCGCACGTCCGCCGCGTGCGCCTCGTCAGCCTTTTCGGCGCCAAGGGGCCGCTGCTCTACCTGTCGCTGGCGGTCAACCTGCTTGAGTTCGTCCGGATCTTTCTGCAGGAGCGGCCCGACATCCTGTTCTCGACCGGAAGCGAGATCGCCATCGGCCCGTTCATCATGGCCAAACTCCTCTGGCGGACCCGCAACATCTATATCGAGACGGTCACCCGCATCCACGAGTGCACCGTGACCGCTCACTGGCTGTACCGCTGGAGCGACCTGTTCCTGGTCCAGTGGCCGCACCAGGTCTCCATGTTCGGGCCGAAGGCCCGTTACGAAGGGCGCGTCCTGTGAGGATCCTCGTCACCGTGGGCAGCCTGCCGTACCCGATGGACCGCCTGGTCGGGGCCATGGACGCCTGGGCCGCCGGGCACGCCGCGCACGAGGTGATCATGCAGATCGGCTACTCGACCCACCGGCCGGTCCACGCGGCCGAATGGTTCGACTTCGCCCCGTTCGCGGTCTTCCAGGACCGGTTCCGCACCGCCGACGTGGCGGTGGCCCACGGCTCGGCCGGCCCGATTCTGACGGCCCGCCGCCTGGGTCTGCCGCTGGTGCTCGTGCCCCGGCAGGAGCGGCACGGGGAATGCTACAACGACCACCAGTGCGAGGTCTGCGAGGCCATCCGCGGCGAGTCGGCCATGCGGGAGATCGTGCTCCACATCGAAGACCTCGGACCGGCCCTCGAAAGGGCCATCGCCAGGCGCCGCGACGGACACGCCTACCAGACCCACCGTCTGAAGCAGAGGCTCGTTGACACCGTTGCGGCGTTCGTGGAGAATGTCGCGCGTGATTAACCGGCTGAAAATCCTCCTCACCCGCTATCGCCTGGCCCGGTGGCTGGTGAACCTGAAGAACGGAACCCTGCGGTTCCTGCGCCACGGCTACGATCCCAAACGGTTCTGGGATGAATGGTCCGACCGGTTCGTCCGCCAGCCGTACCAGCGGGAACTTCACGAATCGAACCGGTGGCTGCTCGAGCGGCTTCACGAGGCCCCGCCGACCGAGGTCCTCGAGGTCGGCTGCGGCTTCGGCCGGAACCTCAAAATGCTCCAGGACGACTCGGACCTTCCTTGCCGGCTCTACGGCCTGGACATCAGCCTGGAACTGCTCCGCCGGGCGAACGGCGAGTTCGGCCTGGACGTGCCGCTCGTCTGCGGCAACGTGATGCGGCTGCCCATCGCCGACGGCGCCTTCGAGACCGTCGTCACGCACGGCGTGCTGATGCACGTGCCTCCCGAGGGCGTTCGCGACGCCATCCGCGAACTGATCCGCGTCACCCGCCGGACGCTCTGGTGTATCGAAGAGCAGGTACGGATTCCAAACCCGAAGGGCAGGTCCTTCAGCATCAACGACTACACGTTCGCCCATGACTATCCCGTCCTGTTCCGCGAGGTCGGCGCCTCGATCACCCAGGTCGACTACCAGGGAAAGGCGGTGGCCCTGATCCTCCTGCGGGTCAACGCCGGCTGAGCCGCGCATCCGCGCCCGCGGGCATTCCGGGAAAGGCTTCGATGGCCCAGGTTCAACGTATCCGAGGCCGCCTCTCCCGCAACGTCGTCTTCCTGCTCGTGGACTCCGGCCTGGTGAACGTCGTCTCGTTCGCCAGTACGGTGATCGTGGCGTGGCGTTATTCGGTGGACGTGGTCGGCCAGGTGGGGATGCTGCTGCTGTTTTCCGGCATCGGCTCGCTCGCAGGGGACTTCGGTTCGGGCCAGGCCTCCACGCTGCTCATCTCGCGGCGCATGGCCGACATGGGCGGGCCGAAGCCCGGCCAGGCCGTCGGAGCCGGGCTGCTCCACGCGGCGGTCGGGGGGACACTGCTGGGCGGCCTGGTGCTGCTGATTCCCACCCTCGTCCCGCGCCTCGCCGACGTTCTGGGCGCCCCGGAACGCGCCGCCGAGATCCTCCACCTGAGGTCCCTTATCCGGCTGGTCGCCCTCTGGGTGCTCGCGGGCACGCTCATGCAGCAGACCATCGGCGTGTTCGCCGGCTTTCAGCGGATGCAGTACACCCTGCTCCAGAACGCCGTCACCCATCTGCCGCGGCTGGGCATCTGCGCCGCCGTGGCCCTGCTGGCCGAGCCGTGGGAGCACATCGTCCACGGGTGGACGCTCTGGTACGGCCTGGCCGGCGTCTTCGCCCTGGGGCTCCTGATGGCCGTCCTTCGCCGGTGCGGCGCTCGGCTGAGCCTGTCCGGGTACCATCCGCTCCGCCGGCTTCGCCTCGGCGCCGCCCTGTTTACGCCGCTGGCGGCGGCGTTCATCCTCCAGTACCTGGCCATGGGGATCATCTGGTGGATGGACCCCCACGGCGAAGGGTATCGCAGCGTCGGGTTCTACGTGCCGATGTGGAGCCTGACCCGCGCGTACGAGGTGCTGCTCTGGCCGGTGGCGATCGCCCTGCTGCCGGCCGTCAGCGACGCGCACGGCACCCGCGACGCCGCCGTCCTCTCGGGGCTGGTCCGGCGGGCCCTGACGGGAACCGGCCTGGCCGCCGCCGCCGTCCTGGGCCTCTTCATGGCGGTGCCGGAGCATCTCCTCGGCCTGTTCGGGAGCGAGTACCAGCACCTCGTGCTGCCGCTGATGATCCTGGCACTCGCGATGGCCTTCGAGGCCCAGCGGTGCGCGTTGGACCCGCTGCTGAACGGGTCCGGGCTGGCCCGTTGGGTCACGGGCATCGAATGGAGCAAGTTCGGCCTGCTGTGCGCGTTGGCGGTCCCGCTTTACGAGGCCCACTACCTGACGGGCATTGCCGTGGCCTTCGTCGGCGCCCTCGTGCCGGCGTGGCTGGCCAAACTGCTGCTGATTCGATTCAAGTTGCACAGCCCCGTGGCGGGACGGGCGGCGCTGGTCGCAGGCCTGATCGCGGCGATCTTCGCCGTCGGGATGGCCGTCCGCGGTCTGCCCTGAACGGCACCGCGGACCCCGGAGACGAAGCCGTGACACCACCCAAGCGCTCCTCCGAGGAACGGTTCACGCGGTTCTCCGGCCGCGACGAGGCCCTCGTGCGCTGGCGGTTCGGCGAAGGCTATGTGGCCCGGCTGACCGAACGCCGCTACCGCGAGATGTTTGAGGGGGCACGACGAATCCTCGACGTGGGGTGCGGCGTGGGTGAAGCCGCCGTCTATGCCGGCGGGGCCGACTACGTCGGCATCGACCTCTCGGAGACCCTCGTCCGCGTGGGCCGGCAACGGCCGGGGCGGCACCTGGCCGTCGCCGACGTCGCCCGCCTGCCGTTCGCCGACGGGGCCTTCGACCGCGTCGGCTGCCTGGGCGTGCTGCACCATCTGGCCGGGGACGCGATCCGGCCGGCCCTCTGCGAGATGGCCCGCGTCCTGGAGCCCGGGGGCGAGATCGCCATCATCGAGCCCAATCCCTGGAATCCGTACCAGCGCGTCTTCGCGTGGGCCCGCCCGCCGGAGCGAGGCATCCTGAACACCAGCCCCCGGGCCCTCCGCCGCCTCATCGCCTCGGTCCCGGGGCTGACCATCACCGGCTTCTCCTACGGCCACACGATGCCGCTGCCCTCCCTGGCCACGTTCCTGCTTCGCCGCTGGCGGTGGCCGACCGGTCCCCGCATGACGCACCTGCTGGAACGGCTGCATCCGTGGGCGGTTCGGCTGCGGCCCGCCCCGCTTCGAACCCAGACCTCGTGGCGGATCCGAAAGCCGTGACGCGCGGCCGTGGCAGACGGCCGGGCGGCGGCAGGGCTACTTGCGGCCGCGCAGCCGGCGAATCAGGGCCGCGCCCGCCCGCGTATCCGCCACCGCCAGGCCGGTCTTCCAGAGAAGATGCCGGGCCGGGGCGAACCACCATTCCAGAACGTCGAACGGCCGACGCTCGGCCCCCCACTTCGACTTGAACCGGATCAGCCCGGCGTGGCGGGCATCGCTGGAGAGCATGTCGACCTCCGCGGCGCCGCGACGGGCCGCCGACGCAATCAGCGCGTGGACCGTCAGGTCGTTCACGCCGTCGCTCATCGACTCGGTCCAACTGCACCCGGCGAAGTAGTACGTGGTCGAGCCGGCATGGATCGCCACGACCGCGGCGTGAGGAACGCCGTCCTTGTCCGCCACGATGAACTCGGCGGTGCCGTCGTCGGTCATCTCGTCCCAGACGGCCTCATAGAACGCCGGCGGGAGACCGGTGGCGGCGGCGTTGCGGACAAACACCTCGCCCATCATCCGGTGGAACACCGGGAACTCCTCTCGCCGCATCGGCCGGGCCACGTACCCCGCCTTCATCGGCACCCGTACGTCGCGACGGATCTTCTTGGGATAATCCTCCCAAATCTGCTCGGCCGACCGGCCGTCGATCTCCAGCACGTGCCGCACGTGCCGCGCCCGCGAGCCGACCGGCAGCCCCCGGATGGGCGTATCCTCGCAGGCGATCATCCGGATGGCGTGCAGCCCCTCGCGGCGCACGCATGCGCCGAGGCCGTCGATGTGCTCGGCAATCGCCCCCGCATCACCGACGAAGTTCCCCTTCGGGAACACACCGTACAGCATTCGGATGGGCCCCATCTTCAGCAGGCAAGCCGGCCAGGCCGCCCGAAACCCCCCGCCGGGCCCAACCAGCGCTACCACGCGCGGGGTGCAGTCGAATCCCCGGACCAGCACGCGCGTCCAACGCGGCGAGTGGAAGAAGGTGGCGCCCCGCAAGTGGGAGACGGCTTCCAGGCAACCGTCCGTGGCGTCGAGAATCTGCCACTCGCTCATGCGCCGAGGTCCCTCCGTGCTGGGGTGCTGCCGCAGGGCCGCGTCGGCCCTGGTGGAACGCCGCCTGGCGGCTTGACGCCGCGGCCGGTCGTCACTCCTTCCGCGCGAAGACCGTCGGAATGGCCGACGCGCCCAGGGCGGACTCCAGCCACACCGGCCCCATCGCCGCCACCGTGACGGCCGCCCACGCCAGCCGCCGTGCGAGGCCCCCGAGCGCGCTGCCCCCCGCCTCCGCCGCCCAGAACCGCTGCGGGTCCGCCCAGGGCACAAGGCTCACCGCCGCCGTCGGCGGATGCAAGAGACTGGTCCGATGGACGACCCGCGCGACCGCCAGTCCCGCTTCCCCCAGCAGCCGCGCCAGAAGCGCCGGCGTCCAGTACCAGAGGTCCCGCGGCACGTCGGCGGCGGCCCATCGCCGGCCGAACGCACGGGCCTGGAGGCTGGCGGCATTGGGCACCTGGACCACCACCCACCCGCCGGGCACCAGCACCCGCCGCACCTCGGCCAGGAGCGCGGCCGGGTCGGGCACATGCTCCAGGACGTTGTGCAGCGTGACGGCCCGGAACCGTGCGTCGTCGAACGCGGCGTCCCGCAGGGTGCCCCGCCGGACGTCCAGGCCGAGCCGCTCGCGGGCGAAGTCGGCCGCCGGGCCGAGTTCCACCCCGGCGGGCGCGAGGCCCGCCTCCCGCATGACGAGGAGCCGGTCGCCGCTCGAACAGCCCACGTCCAGGACGGCGTCGCCGGGGGACAGGTCCGTGTGCCGCAGCAGTTGCCGCGTCTCGAACCGCAGCAGGTGGAACCGATACCACCGTTCCAGGCGATGGACGGCGGACTCGGATTCCGCCTCGTCCGGCGGCTTCCAGGAGTAGGTGTCCGGGTAGTAGCGGGCGAGCGCCGCCGCTTCCGGCCGCGGACTCACCCACCGCAGGCCGCACGCCGGGCACCGCACCACCGTGAACCGCTCGTGCGGGGGGAACTTGTCGGCCTTCGTGAACACCGGCTCGCCCTCGCGGGCGCACAGGATGCAGGACACCTGTTCCATGGTCACGCCGATGCGGTCGGCGGGCGGCTCGAATCCGGCTAACCTGGCGGCGCTACGTCGTGCGCGGCGGGTCTCCGCACCCGCCGCGCGGACGCGCCAACGCTCGTTCGGGCGCGGTGGGTACGGAGGCCCACCGCGCAAGCGCGCCTCGCCGCGTTGTCGTACTAGCCGTTCAAGCCCTTCTCGCGGCCGAAGGCACGGATGCCCTCGACGACCCGCTCGAAGTCCTCGTCCGTCAGGTCCGGATACAGCGGCAGGGTGAGCAGCCGTTTCCAGAGGGCCTCGGCCACGGGCGTCTCGCCGCGGCACCCCTTGTACATCGCGTAATGGTTGCTGGGGATGTAGTGGACGCCCGTCGAGACGCCGCGCGCCGCCAGGGACAGGTTCAGGGCGTCGCGCTCGTCCGTCTGGATGGCGTAGTTGTGCCAGGAGGGCCTCGTCTCCGGCTCGACCACGGGCCGGCGAATCCAGTCCAGCCCCTCCAGGGCCTCGTCGTAGCGGGCGGCCCATTGGGCGCGGCGGGCGTTCAGGTCGTCCAGCCGCCGGAGTTGGACGAGCCCCAGGGCCGCCGAGATGTCGTGCATGTGGTACTTGAAGCCGAGTTCTTCCACACTGTAGTACCAGGAGTACCGGGTCTGGTCCTCGCGGCTCCAGGTATCCTTGGTGATGCCCAGCCATCGCAGGCGGCGGAGGCGGGTGCCCTCGTCCGGGTTGTCCGTCACGATCATGCCGCCCTCGCCGGTAGCCAGGTTCTTGACGGCATGGAAACTGAAGCACCCCAGGTCGCCGATGCCGCCGAGGTGTCGGCCGTGCCACTGGCCCCCGCAGGCGTGGGCGGCGTCCTCGATGACCAGCAGGCCGTGCTCGCGGGCGACGGCCGTCAGCGCGTCCATCTTGCACGGCCGGCCGCCGTAGTGGACGCACACGATGGCCCGCGTCCGGTCCGTGACGAGCCGCGCGACCGAGTCCGGGTCGATGTTGGCCGTGTCCGGCTCCACGTCCGCGAAGACCGGCTCCCCGCCGCAGTACAGGATGGCGTGGTTGGTCGAGACGAAGGTGAGGGGCGTGGTGATGACCTCGCGGCCTTCGACGTCCGCCAGGACCATCGCCAGGTGCAAGGCGGCCGTCCCGCTGTTCAAGGCGACGGCCTCGGCCACGCCCAGGTACTCGGCGAAGCGTTTCTCGAACTCGGCGGTCTTCGGGCCCAGCCCGACCCATCCGGACGCCAGGACCTCGCGGACGGCCTCGAACTCCTCCTCGCCGTAACTCGGCCGAAACACCGGGACGGTCATGTACCTGCTCCCCGAAGCGCGCCGCGCAAGCGCGGCGGCTAAATCGTCGAAATCGCTACTCCCGCAGGGCGATGTCGCGTGCGCCGATGCCGAAGCGGCGGAAGATCTCGCAAATCCGCCCCGGGCCCAGCCGGCCCGACCGCCGGATGGCGTTCCGCTTGTCGAGCATCCGGGGCAGGCCCGCCACCGCCTCGCGGTACGCCTGCCACAGGATGGCCGCCACCTCGGCCTTGGACCGTTCGGCGCCGAGGGCGGCCGCCCGGCCCTGGCCCGTCAGGCCGCCCCACACCTGCCAGAAGGTCCGCCACACGGACCACACCGCTCCCCAGGCCAGAAGCCACGGGGGGAAGTTCTTGACGGCCACCCAGATGCGGTTCCGCTCCACCAGCCGGACCAGCAGCGGGCTCACGCTGCCCGAGGACGCCGCGTGGTGATGGTACACCACGGCCGACGGCTCGTACAGGCTTTTCCAGCCCAGCCGCTGGGCCCGCCAGCCCATGTCCGTCTCGTCGGCGTAGGCGAAGAAATCCTCGTCGTACAACTCGCCGTCCGGCAGGCGGAGGGCCTGGAGCATCGTCCGCCGGTACAGGCAGCAGCAGTCGGAGGCGTAGAAGACCTCGGCCGGTTCGGCGTACGCCTCCGGGGGCTCGCCCCGGCCGCGGCCGAGCGACAGGCCGTCCGGACACACCACGATGCCCGTCGCATCGACCTTGCCGGTCTTCGCGAGGACGATGCAGGGGGTGACCGAGCCCGCCTCCGGCCGGGCCTCCAGCGCCGCCACGAGGCGGCGGACGACGTCGGGCGCCAGGCGCGTGTCGTTGTTGCACATCAGGACGTACGGCGTGGCGGCCAGGCCGATGCCGACGTTGTTGCCCCCGCCGAAGCCGAGGTTCTCGGCGTTGACGTGGAGGCGGACGCCGGGAAACTCGCGCCGGATCATCTCGGCCGAGCCGTCCGTCGAAGCGTTGTCGACGACCACAACCTCCAGGGCGGGCCAGTCCTGTGCCTGGAGCGACCGGACGCAGTCGCCGACGACGCGGCGGCCGTTCCAGTTCAGGACGACGACCGTCACGCCGGGAGGATTGGGCGTCGCGGAGGTGGTCATGCCGGCCCCTGGGGTCGATTGGGCGGGCGGCGAGTCTAGCCCGGCCCAAGAGGCCAAGTCAAGCCGAATTGGGCCGTTGCACCGCGCGGCTTGACGGCGGCCGCCGTGGGCGATATCCTTGGCGCGGGCGCCCGGCCCCGCCGGCCGGGCCGTCCCATCGCGGCCGCGGAGAGGTGCCAGAGTGGTCGAATGGGCTCGGTTGGAAACCGAGTGTACCTTCGGGTACCCCGGGTTCGAATCCCGGCCTCTCCGCCAGTCGATTTCGGATTGCCGATTTCGGATTGGCGCGCCGGAATCTGCGCCCTCCCATCTCCGGCCCCGAGTCGCCGGGGGCCTGCGCGGCTGGATGCGTCAGATTCGCGATCTGAGATTCAAGACGTGTGATTCGAAATTCGAGATCGGAGACCCAAGATCTGAGATTTGAGATTTGGGATTTGGGATTTGAACTCTGAAATCTGAGATTCGCCGTTCGAGGTTCGAAACGTCGCCTCCTCGATGGGAGAACCCCCATGACCACGCCCGCGAAGATCGCTGCCTGCACGGTCGCCGCCGTCCTGCTCGTGGCCTTCGCGTCCCCGCCCGCCCGTGCCGCCAAGTACCTCGTCCTGGACGACCGCGTGATCGGGCGGACCGAGAACGCCCGCCTCGTGCTCGGGCAGGTGGCGAAGGCCCCGGAGAATCCGCTCTTCGAGGCGGACCGCCCCTGGGAAAACTCCCTCAACAACCTCTACCCGAACGTCCTCCTCGACGACGCGACCGGCCGGTACCGCCTGTGGTACAAGTGCGTCCTGGCCGATAAAGACGCCATCGCGAAGATGCGCCGCCCCTCCACGGTGCACGGCGTGGGGTGGTACCTGCTCCACGCCACCTCCCCCGACGGCATCCACTGGACGAAGCCCCTGAGCGACCGCTTCCCGTTCGACGGCAAGCCCACCAACGCCGTGGCCCGCGACACGCCCAACGTCGGCGTCTTCAAGGACACGCGGGACGACTGCCCGCCGGACCGCCGGTACAAGATGATCTACGACGTGGGCCGGGGCAAGATGCGCGTGCGGTTCAGCCCGGACGGCCTGCACTGGTCGGACCCGATCGTCCCCGAAGGCCTCGGCAACGTCGGCGACACGCACAACAACGCCTGGTGGGACCCGGACCGCGGCGCGTACGTCCTCATCACGCGCTTCTACCGTGGCCAGCGGCTCGTGGCCCGGGCCGAGAGCGAGGACTTCCTCCACTGGACCGCTCCCACGCTGGCCATCACGCCCCGCATCGGCGAGGGCCGCCACCGCCAGATGTACTGCATGCCCGCATTCCGATACGCGGGCATCTACCTCGGCTACCTCATGATGTACAACGTCGCAGGCGACCGCAGCGTGGACTGCGAGTTGACGTGGAGCCCGGATTCCGTGCGCTGGCACCGCGTGTGTCCGGGCCGGTCGCTCATCCCCCGCGGGCCGAAGGGAACCTGCGATTCCATGTGCATCTACGCCCCGTCCGGTCCGCCCATCCTCCGCGACGGCCAGATCGAAATCCTCTACGGCGGCAGCGACGTGCCGCACCGGGGATGGAAGCGGCACTGCCTGCCCTGCATGGCCCGCCTCCGCGTGGACGGTTTCGCCGGCTATGCGCCGGCGGACGACAACGCCCCGGCCGTCGTCGTGACCGAACCCGTCCGCTGCACGGGCGAGACGATCCGGATCACCGCCGACGCCGCGGGCGGCCGCGTCCGCGTGGGCGTCCTCGGCGACCGTCCCCTCGACGCCTGCACCCCGATTGCCGCCGACGTCACGGGCGCGCCCGTGACGTGGCACGCCGATGCGTCCTCCCGCCCGCTGAAAGGGCGCTCCGTTCGCCTCGTGTTCGAGTTGACCGACGCCACGCTCTACGCCTTCAGCGGCGTGGAGCGGGCGGCCGTCGCCCACACCGCGTCCTTCACCGGCGGCGCGGACGGCTGGAGTGCCGTGGCCGAGAGCAAGCACCGGGCCGACGGCGGCGACCCCGGCGGGTACCTCACCGTCACCCGTCCCGACGGCCACCGGCCGTTCGCCGTCTGCACGGCCGACGCCGCCGACGGCGCCTTCGTCGGCGACCTGCCACAACGGTACGCCGGACGGGGCGTGGAGATATCGTTCTCCGTCCGCTCCGCCCAGGAGGCCGTGTATACCCGGCTGGAGATCTTCGGCGACGGCGTGGGCCAGTGGATCTACGACCGCCTCCCCCCGCCCGGGAAGGGCTGGTCGAAGCGGTCCGTCCGTTTCCGGTACGATTGGTCGGACGCCGAGGCGCGGGCCGCGGGATGGTCCGCCGACGCAATTGCCGCGTCCTGGCGCGAGACGGTGCGCCGCGTCGAGAAGATCGCCGTCCTCGTCCCGGCCCGGGGCGAGCCGGCGACGTTCGACCTGGACGAGTTCCGGATCCGGACGGATTTGGAGGCGGGGCCCGGTGACGGGTTCGGGCAGGGCACACCGTAACTCTAGACCCAAAACAAGCGTATTGCCCCGGGCGTGAAGTGGGCCACGGGGCGTGACGGCGCGGCGCAGGAAGCCCCCGTCGGGCCTCGTTGGCCCGCCGATGCCTCGCACGGTTGTATCAGAATCATGGACGACTCTCTTTCCATCCCATCGCGCGTCCGCGGCGGATCGGGGCGTCCGTACCCCGACGTCGGGGCGTCGCCGTCAGCACCGCAGCGGATGACGCCGCACGTCGGCGGCCCGCAGGAGCACCCCCACCCACGGGTTCCACCCCAGCAGCCGGTACACGATCCGACGCCCGGTCCGCACGATCTGGCAGGGCACACGCATCAAGGTATTGACGAACTTCTTGAATTCCATCCGAAGCACCGTCTGCTTCTCGGCCCGGCGCCTCTCCCGCCACCGGCCCGTCTCCGGCAGCCCCAGCGCCAGCCACGCCTTCAGCGTCCACGCCAGAGAGGCCATCACCATGTACGCCCCGTTCGACACCAGGCCCCCCACGGGCATCTCCATCGCCCGCGCCCCGTTCTTCAGTTGCTCGATCAGGTTCTCCTGGTTGCACCGACCGTTGGCCCCCCGCACGATCTCCGCCGGCACGCTCGCGCGGTCGTTCGTGAGGTAGAAGAAGTACCGGCAGTCGTCGAACAGCCGCGTCTGGCCCTTCTCCACCGCCAGGTTCTTCTTCAGCACCACCACCCGGTACGCCCGGCGGCACTTCGTCGGACGATACGCAAACGCCGCCACCTCTTCCGACTCCAGGCGGATGTTCTTGAACCCGCGCTCCCGCACGATCCGCTCCTTGACGTTCTCCGGCCGCGCCCGCTCCTCGGTGCGTACTTCGTATTTCGGCGGCCGAACCAGAGGCCGCCACGCGGAAGGGGCCAATTCATTGGCCGTTTTCACCAGGTTCGCCATCGCGTCGATGCCGAACACGAACGCCACGCCGCCCGAGTCCCACCGGTCCAGGTCCCCCGTCTGCGTGAAGTCCGTGTCGCCCCGCAAGAGGATCCTCTTAAAGCCGGCCCGCCGACACAGGGCGATCGCCTGATCCAGCCGCGCGGCCGCCCCCTCCGACGACGGCCGGTTGCCGCTGCGGTTCACCAGATAGAGCGGCTCGGCCGTGTTCGCCAGCGACACCACCAGCGGATGATACCCCCACTGGCCCTTGAACGAGATGTCCATGCCTTCCTTGCACTCGCCACAGGTCGTCGCCAACGTGCCGTCGGCGTCGATCACCGCCTGCTCGAAGAAGGCCGGCGGCTGCTCGCGCCAGACGCCCAGACGCACCTCGTTGATCGTGTCCATCAAGGTCTCGATGTCGGCCTCGGCGAACCGCCGGCAGAAGTCCCCGGCGGTGGTCGGATCGGGAATCCGCTGCGCCCCCAGGCCGTCCAGATACGCCTCGTCGGTCCGCAGCCGCTCGAGGTCCTCCAGACACGTGCCGCCGGCCAGGATGTTGTAGGCGATATTCAAGACGTGGTCCGACTCGTGGTACGGCAGGTGCCGCTTCAGCAGGTGCAGGTTCCGGTCGATCGCCTCGACGAGTCCCGTCCGAAGCGCCACCCGGTGCATCGCCCCGATCCCGCCGCACGCCACGCCCCGCGCCCGCCCGGCCACCTCGTACTGAATGTTGCGGGCCGCCAGCATCGGCCGCGGCTGCGCCCGCCAGTGGATTTCCCGCAGCCGGTAGGCGATTCTT
>JAWODB010000319.1:0-8067 GCA_046483505.1 Phycisphaerae bacterium | reverse complement strand
TTGGCCCCGCGCTTCAGCGGCAGGGCGTCGGCCGTGTACTCGTCCAGGAGGGGCGCCTCGACGGGCCCCGGCGCCGGCCCGCAGCCCACGTACGCGCCGTTGACGTACAGGACGTACTGCGAGAAGGCGGTAATCCGGAGGCGGGCCTCGGCGGGCGCGGCAGCCAGGACGAACCGGCGGCGGAAGCGGAGGTAGATGTTCTCCCGGTGGCAGGCGGTGGCCAGCCAGATCCATCGCGGCTTGTCTTTGGCCTTGGCCATGCGAGACGCCATCCCTGCCGCCCGCCCGGCGCGGATGCGCCGCCGGCGCGCCGCGTTGTGGGGAACACCCCCCAGTATCAGGAGGTTCCAGTCTACCCCGCGGCGGCGGCGAATCTCAAGCGAATTGGCGAAGCCCCGAGCCGCCCGCCGTAAGCCGGCTGCGGGAGCAGCCGGTCATCCTCGCCTGCCACGACCGTCGGCCACGGCGGATGAGGATGCCCGGCCGCTTCCGCGGCCGGCTCGAACGACGGCGCGGGGCGGCGCGCGGTGCCCAGTCTTGGGCACCGCGCGGTGGGCAGGACTGCCCACCGCGCACTCGGGGGCTCGCGCCCGCGCAAAAACAGTGGCGGCCGCGCACCGCGCGCGATACGATGCCCGCGCCTTCGCAAGGAGCCCACCCGCCATGGCCAAGCGCCTCACCTACAAGGACGCCGGCGTCGACATCGAGGCCGGCGACCGGTTCGTCGAGGCCATCCGCTCCGCCGTCCGACGGACCCACGGCCCGCGCGTCCTGGACCGTTACGGCCACTTCGCCGGCGTCTTCAGCCTGGACTACGACGAGTACCTCTTCCAGCACAACTACCGGCACCCCTTGCTGGTGGCGGGGACCGACGGCGTGGGCACGAAACTGCGGGTCGCCATCGACGCCGGCCGCTGCCGCTCCGTCGGCCAGGACTGCGTGGCCATGTGCGTCAACGACATCCTCGTCCTGGGGGCCGAGCCCCTCTTCTTCCTCGACTACCTGGGCACCGGCCGCCTCGACGAGGCCGTGGCGGCCGAGGTCGTCCTGGGCGTGGCCGAGGCCTGCAAACGGTGCGACTGCGCGCTGCTGGGCGGCGAGACGGCCGAGATGCCCGGCTTCTACGCCGACGGCGACTTCGACCTGGCCGGCTTCGCCGTCGGCGTGGTCGAGAAGAAGGCGATCGTCACCGGGCGGCGGGTGCGGCCGGGCGACGTCGTGCTCGGCCTGGCCTCCTCCGGCCTGCATTCCAACGGGTACACGCTGGCCCGCCGGATCGTGTTCGAGGCGGCCGGCCTGGCCGTGACGGACGAGGTGCCCGGCCTCGGCCGGACCGTGGCCGACGCGCTGCTCGAGCCGACCCGCCTGTACGTCCGGCCGGTCCTGCGTGTGCTGCGGCACTACACGACGAAGCGGGTCGTGCACGGCATGGCGCACGTGACGGGCGGCGGGCTGGCGGGGAACCTGGCGCGCATCCTGCCCCGCGGCGTCCGGGCCCGCCTGGCGAAGGACGCCTGGCCCGTGCCGCCCCTCTTCACCTGGCTCCAGAAGGCGGGGAACGTCTCGGAGAAGGAGATGCGGCGGGTGTTCAATATGGGCATCGGCTTCGTGATGGTCGTCTCGGCGTACTTCGCCGACCACATCGCCCGGCAACTCGAGAGGGAAGGCGAGACCGTTTACCGGCTGGGCACGATTACGCGCGGCAAAGGAGACGTCGCGCTCGTGTAAAGCCCGGCCATTTCATAATTGGGTGTTGGATATTCCTTGTTCATGATTGTTGTGTTGCCGTTACGCCCGCCCTTTGGTTTCGAGCGTGTGCTTCCACCGCTCGATCTGCGTCACCACGTGGCCGTGCACCTCTTTGGGCCGGCGGACGTGTTCCCACGAGAGGGACCCGCGCCCGGCGTTGCCGGTGCGGAAGAAGATCGTGCCGATGCCCAGCAGCCGCTGGACCACCGCCTGGGCGACGAACGTGGTCTCGATCTGCTCCAGGCCCAGCGCCTCGACGTGCACGTCGAACACGCCGGACTGGATGAGGATGCGCCGGTCCGTCAGGACGTACGTCCGGCCCAGCCACTGGAGCAGCGCCACCGCCACCCGCAGGCCGATGATCCACATCCCGATCACCATTCCCAGGTGCCGCACGCTCTGCAACTGCTCCACCGCCAGGGCCAGGACCACCAGGGCCACGCCGACGGCCGCAATCGGCAGGCTCGCAAAGAGGACGTACCAGAGAGAGGGCTTCAGTTCGAACAGGACCACCTCGGCCGGCAGGAGCAGGGAGGGCGAGATGATGCGGCTGCGAACGGCGTCCTCGCGGATCTCCTCCGGCGCCGAACGCGAGAGGGCGCAGGCGTCGGGCGGACGGGCGTCCGTCTCCGCGCCGGCGGGCGGTGTCTCGCGCGGCGGGCCCGCCGCGCGGGGCGACGACCGCTCCTCCACCACCGGCACCGGCTGGATCATGGCGACCCTTCCCCAGGGATCCGAACGGACCAGGCGCGACCGGTCGCCCCCTATTGTAATCGGCCGGCGCGGAGGGAGCAAGCCGTCACACGCCCGGTCAAGAGCGGGCCGAGGTCACTTCCGCCGCCGCTTCCGCGGTTTCCCCTTCCACGGCTCCGCCTGCGGGTCCGTCGCCCAGCCCCATCCCTTCGGCGTTCGTCCGCCGCGGCTGTTCTGCCACGAGGTGTCGGGCGGAGGGAGTTCGGCCACAAACGCCTCGTACCGTTTCCGCAAGCGCGCCACGACGTCCGGGTGGGCCTCGGCCACGTCCTCGGTCTCCTTGGGATCGGCCTTCAGGTCGAACAGGCGCCAGCCGTCCGCGTACTTGACGAGCCGCCACTTCTTCCATCGTACGACCTGGAGGTGCCGATGTTTGGCGTCTTTCGGATCGGCATTGTGCCAGAACAACATCTCGTGGGCGTCGCCGGTCTTCTCGCCGCGCAAGAACGGGAGGAGGTTCTTGCCCTCGCAGCGTTCGGGCAGCGGCTTGCCCGCGACGGCGGCCGCGGTGGCGTAGACATCCATGGTGCACGTGAGGCCCTCGTAGGTCTTGCCCGCCGGCACGTGCGCGGGCCAGGACCAGATGGCGGGCGTGTGGACCCAGCCCTCGAAATGGGTGTTGCCCGGGTGCTTGCCGCCGCGATAGGGCCCCGGACTTCCGCCCTCGCCCAGGTTCGGGCCGTTGTCGCCGGTGAGGAAGATGAGGGTGTCCTCCAGCAGGTCGTGCTTCTTCAGCACGGCGAGGAGTTTGCCGACCGCGTCGTCGACGGCGACGATCGCGCCGGCCAGGGCCCGGCGCTTGCCCGTGGCCGTGGTCCGCTCCCGGTAGCGCTCGGGCGTGTTTCCGCTGGGCGCGTGGACGGCCCGCGGCGAGAAGTAGAGGAAGAACGGCTTGTCCTTGTTCCGCTCGACGAACTCGGCCATGTAGTCGCCGTCGAGGTCGGTCTGGTACACCTCCGATCCGTCCTCGCGAAGGGCGATATAGCGCTTCTTCGTGGGGGCGGTCCGCGCGACCTGCATGAACCCGCGGTCGAGGGGCCCCTGCTCCCACGAGCCGATGTCCCATTTCCCGATCTGGCCGGTCACGTAGCCCGCGTCCCGCAGGAACTCCGCCACGGTGGGATGGTCGTCGGGGATGGCCAGGCCGCGCGCCATGCCGGACTTGCCGAACCGCTGGATGTACATGCCGGTCATCAGGCAGCACCGGCTGGGCGAGCACGGCGGATTCGTGATGTAGGAGTTCGTGCACCTCGCGCCGGTGGCGGCCAGCGAGTCCATGTGCGGCGTGGGAATGTCCCGGCACCCGAAGCAGCCCACGTCGCCGTAGCCGAGGTCGTCGATGAAGAGGATGACGATGTTGGGCCTGCGTCCGGTCTCCCCGCTCCCGGCCCGTTCGGGAAAGGACCCCGCGGCGGCGATGCCGGCGGCCGTGGCCTTCAGGAAGTGGCGGCGGTTCATGCGGTGGCCTTTCGCGTTCGACGTACCGGCAGCGCCGGCGGCTCGCCGCCGGAGGCAGGCCCCGACGGTCCGCGGCCATTGTAGTCGGCCTCGGCGGACGGAGCAAGGCGGCACACGCCCGGCCTCGCCGACCGCTTCGGGTGGGTGGCACGCTTTCGCGGCTCCGCGAAAGCGTGTCCTGCAACCTGCAACGCACGCTTTCGCAACAGCGTGAAAGCATGGCACCCGCTGAACGCCAGCGCGATGCGGCCATGGCGGATGAGGATGGCCCGCCGCTCCCGCGGCGGGCTCGAACGGCGGGCATGTCGGGGCCGCCGCGCCCACTGTTCACGCCATTTTGTCTTGGAAACCGGCGGCCCGCCCGGCTAGGGTGAGGGCGTCGCGGCGCGGGGGCGGCTGCACGCCGCCCGGCCGGACGCCGCCTTCAAGGAGTCTCCCATGCGCATGCTACCGCTTACACTGGCCGCGCTCGCGGCGGCCATCCTCATCGCCGGCTGCCTCGAGACGAAGCAGGACGTGACGCTGAATCCGGACCGCTCGGGCAAGATGCGCGTCGAACTCGTCATGTCGGACATGCCGTTCGCCATGATGCCGCAGAACGAACCGCCGGACCCGCAGGTCTCGGCCAGGCGGTTCGCCAAGTCGGTGCTCGACGGGTCGAAGGGCGTCGAGACCTGGTCCGACGTCACCGTCGAACGGACCGAGGACAACCGGAACCGCTTCACGGGGACGGCGTACTTCCCCGACTTCACGGCGATGACCCTCCAGGCCGGCAAGATGCAGGGCGTCACGCTCGAGCAGACGCCCGACGGCGGGATGCTGCTCCGCCTCCAGCCCCAACAGCAAGCCGGGCCGAAGCCCGGCGGCCGCGGGGTCGAGACACCCCCGCCGGACCAGTCCACACCCGAACCGCAGATGTCCGAGGAAGAGATGCAGCAGCGCCTGGCCGCCGAACGCGCCAAGTGGCAGCAGATGAAACCGATGATGGCCATGACCATCGGCAAGATGCGGATGGACGCCACCTTCCGCCTGCCCGGCAAACTGGTGGAGGTCAAGGGGTTCCAGCAGACGCCGGACGGCGCCGTGCAGTTCGTCTTCGACGGGGCCAAGGTCCTGGAAGTCGTCGACAGACTCATGGCCGACGATGCCTACGTCCGCGAGAACATGCTGGCGGGCAAAGGCGGCATGGGCCAGCCGCCGCTCGGCGACGAGGCCCTGGAGCAACTCTTCGGCACCTCGGGCCCGCTGGTGGCGAAGACGGCCGGCCCGGCCGAGGCCCAGTTCGATTACGCCGCCGAGGTCCAGGCCGCCAAGGCCGCCTACCCCGCCATGATCCAGCGGCTGGGGCTGGACCAGGTACCCGAGTCGGGGCCGGGTCCGCAGATGCCGCCGGGCTTCGGTCTGCCGGGCGGCCGCAAGGGCGGCGCCGGCGGGAAATGAAAAAAATCCGATTTCCCGGAACAACTCCGCGGCGAGGGGGTTCCAAGGAATAGACGGCCGGGTCGAACCGCCCCTTCCAAGACCCGGTCGACCGCGGTCCTTCCCGGACCGCCCTTTGGCCCTAGGGCGTCGCCACTCACCCCCATGGTGGCGACGCCCGTTTTTAGTATCGTCCCAAAGGTGGGGGACGATGCGAGGACAGGAGGGCCTCGGCCTCGGCTCTGAGGCTGCCAGGGGACGCCCCTTTCGCCCCGTCGCCTCGGCGCCGGCCCTCCAGGCTTCGGGCCGCGGGTGAGGCCGACGCCGACGCGACGGGGCTCCAGGGGCTTAAGGGGGCCGCCGATGGGGGGCTTCCCCCGCTTGCGTTGGGCATGGGCCGAGGGGGGCTGGGGGAGAGGGCATCTCCCCCAGGGTGTGCCTCGCCGCAGCCACGCCGAGGTCCAGGGTGAGCGCCCCCGGAATTGGGAGTTGAACCTTTTTTGGGCCGCCCGACGCCGCGCGGGCCGGATGCGGGCTTGCCTCCCCTGCCGAAAGGGCTAGAATCATAGGGTCCGTCGGCTGCAGGCGGACGGCGTGTCGAGGCCTGGAGGCCGTGGCGGCTGCCGCGGCAACCGACGGATCGGCCGAATCGTATCTCGCGCAGGGGACACACGGTGGCGAAGAAACCCGCACTGGTCATGGTCGGCGGGCTGGTGCTGGCCGTCGGGGTGCTCGGGGCGGCCCTGGGATGGATTCCGTTCGCGGGCTCGTCCCAGACGTCCCTGCCGCGCGCCACCTACACCGCCCAGCGCCGCGACCTGACGATCAGCGTGACGGAGGCGGGCGAGATCCAGGCCCGCTCCTACACCGATTACGTCTGCGAGGTCGAGGGCACGACCACCATCGCCGACATCGTGCCCGAGGGCACCCGCATCACGGCCGACGACGTCGCCAACCGCCGCATCATCGTCCAACTCGATTCGGCGGAGATCGAGGAGCGGCTCACGCGGCAGCAGATCGACTTCGCCGAGGCCGAGGCGAACTTCACCGAGGCCCAGGAAGCCCTGGAGATCCAGCGGAAGCAGAACGAGTCGGACGTCAAGGCCGCGGAACTGGCCGTCCGCTTCGGCCTCATGGACCTCCAGAAGTACCTCTCCGAGGAAGTGGCGGCGGCCCTGCTCGAGCGAATCGAGTCCTCCGGCCGGCCGGCCGACGCCGTCGTCAAGTCGCTCATCCAGGGCCTGGTGGCCGACCCGGCGCACCCGCAATGGGGCGGCGCGGCGCTGCAGAACAAGCGGTTGCTGGAATCGGCCATCAAACTCGCCGAGAGCACCCTCAAACGCGACGGCAACCGCCTGCTCTGGACGCAGAAACTCAGCGAGAAGGGGTACGTGGCGGGCCTGGAGGTCGAACGCGACCAACTCGCCTACGAGAAGGCCCAGATCGAGGTCCAACAGGCCCAGACCGCCCTCGCCCTCTTCCTCCGCTACGACTTCGCCAAGCAGGTCGAGAAACTCATCAGCGATTACCAGGAGGCCAAGCGCCAACTGGAACGGACCCGGGCCAGCGCCCGCGCCACGCTCGCCCAGGCCCAGGCCAAACTCCGCAGCGCCGAGGCCAGTTTCAACCTCCAGAAGGAACGCCTGGAGAAACTCGAAAAACAACTGGCCGCCTGCACCATCCGGGCGACGGCCCCCGGCATGGTCATCTACGGCACCAGCACGAACTATTACGCCCGCATGCGGGACCCGATCGAGATCGGCGACGGCGTCCACAAGGGCCAGAAGATCATCACCATCCCCGACACCGCCGAGATGGACGCCATCGTCCGCGTGCACGAGTCGTGGGTCGAGCGCATCAAGCCGGGGCTGCCCGTCCGGGTCGTGGCGGACCCGTTTCCGGATCGCGTGTTCACGGGGCAGGTGATCCGCGTCGCCCCCCTGCCCGACCCCCAGAGCCGCTACATGCGCACCGGGCTGAAGGTCTACACGACCCAGGTGGCCCTCGAGGGCGAGCAGCGGATCCTGCGGCCGGGGATGTCGGCCAAGGTCGAGATCATCATCGACCAGTTGACGAACGTCCTCTGCGTGCCGCTCCAGGCCGTCGCCACGCGGTGGGGCGGGAAGGTGTGCTACGTCGTCTCCCGGAAGGGCCTGGAGGCCCGGCCCGTGGAGACCGGCCAGTTCAACGCCAGTTTCATCGAGATCAAGGACGGCCTGGCCGAGGGCGAGTTCATCTCGCTCGTCCCGCCGCAGTTCGACGACGAGGACGAGCCGCAGGACGACGACAACGAGGAGGACGCCGGCGCCCGGCGCCCCGACCCCGACGACGCCGGCGACCCCGACCAGCGCGACCCCGACGGACCTCCGGGGCCCGCCGACGATGAGACCGCCCGGCCGCCCGCGCCGCCGGCCTCTCCGGCCGGGGCCGGCACCGGCTGACGCCGCGCCGGCGGCGCCGCCCACCGCACTCCGCGAGGACCCAAGGAATGTCGCTCGTCCGAACCGAACGGCTCTCGAAGATCTACCAGATGGGCGCGGTCCAACTCCACGCCCTCCGCGACGTGGCCATCACCATCGAGGCGGGCGAGTACGTCGTCATCCGGGGACCCAGCGGCTCCGGCAAGTCGACCCTGCTGAACCTCCTGGGGTGCCTCGACCGGCCCAGCACCGGCCGGTACTACCTGAG
>JAWODB010000051.1:0-6734 GCA_046483505.1 Phycisphaerae bacterium | reverse complement strand
GGAGGTGAAGGAGGCCCGCCGCCTGTTGAACCAGGCGGCGATGCGCGGCGAGGACCTGACCATCGCCGACGCCCTCGTCCAGGCCGGCGGCATCACCCGGAACCAGGCCCGCCGCGTCCTCGCCGCCCTGAAGAAGGAAACCGTCAGCCCCAGCATCCACATCCCCGGGGTCGAACTCCTCCGGAAGATCGGGCGCGGCAGCCAGGCCGTCGTCTACAAGGGCCGCCAACTCTCCATGGACCGCATCGTGGCGGTCAAGATCATGGCGCCGGATACGGCCCGGGACGCGGCCGCCCGCGAACGCTTCCTCGACGAGGCCCGCGCCGCCGCCCGCCTCTCGCACAACAACATCGTCCAGGCGTACGACGCCGGCGAGGCCGACGGGTACGTCTACTTCCTGATGGAGATGGTCGACCCGCCCCGGACCGTGGCGGACCTGATGCAGGAGCGCGGCGGCCCGCTGGAGGAAGCCGAGGCCGTCCGCATCATCCTCCAGGTGACCGAGGCCCTGGCCCACGCCCACTCCCGCGGGTTCATCCACCGCGACGTCAAGCCCAAGAACATCATGATCACGCCCGACGGCGTGGCGAAACTCGCCGACATGGGCCTGGCGCGACAGATCGGCGACGGCACGTTCGAGGAGATCGGCAAGGCGTTCGGCACGCCGTACTACATCGCCCCGGAACAGGTGGTCGGCAACCCGGACATCGATTTCCGGGCCGACATCTACTCCCTCGGGGCCACGTTCTACGAGATGCTGGCCGGCCGCCCGCCCTTCACCGCCAAGACGCCCCAGCAGATCATGCAGAAGCACGTCAAGGCCCAACTCGTGCCGCCCGATCACGTGAACCCGGACCTCTCCTCCGGCGTGAGCGAGGTGGTGGAACTGATGATGAGCAAACGGCCCGAGGACCGCTACCGCAGCACCGACAACCTGCTGCTGGACCTGAAGTCGATCGCGGCCGGCCAGCCGCCCCGCATCGCCCGCGAACGCGTCGGCACGCAACTCGACCTGATGGCGAACCTCGCCCAGGGCCAGAGCGCCGGCGGGACCCAGGACGGCCGGCCGATCCTGCCCGAAGACCGCCCCTTCGCCGTCAACCACCTGGTGATCATCTGCCTCATCTTCCTGGTCCTCTCGATCCTCGTCAACGTCCTGCTGCTGGTGTTCTGAGCCGCGAGCCGCGAGCCAATGGTAAAGGCGCACTTCGAGCCGCGATCGTAAGATCGCGGGTACGTCCGAGTGGCGGCGCGATGCCGGCGCGCGAAGATCATCGGCAGACGAGGATACCCGCGAACTCACGTTCGCGGCTCGTACCCTGTGTTTTTGGCTTGCAGCCTGTGAGTTGCCGCTTGCAGCCCGTGGCCTGCGCCTTTTGCTTGCTGCTTGAGGCTTGCGGCTTGTAGCATGGATCGGCCATGGCGGACCTCGAGATCCTGACCGGCCCGGACATCTACGACCGCGTCGTCGGCGAGTTGCTCCCCTCGGCCCGCGACTCGCTCCTCATCGCCACCGCCACGCTGAAGGCCACCCGCATCGTCCGCCCAGGCGGCTCCGCCGAAAGCGTCGTCCGGCTGCTGGCGCGCCTCGGCCGGCGCGGCGTGGCCGTGCGGGTCCTCCACTCCGGCGTCCCCTCCGGCCCGTTCCTGGAGGAACTCAAAGGCATCGAGCCGCACGCCTTCGAGATGCGCCGCTGTCCCCGCACCCACTTCAAGGCGGCCATCGTGGACGGCGAGCGGCTGTACCTGGGCAGCGCAAACCTGACGGGGGCCGGCCTCGGCGCCAAGAGCGCCGACCGCCGCAACGTCGAGGTCGGCCTCGTGACGGCCGACCCGGCCCTCGTCGACGAGGTCGCCGACCTCTTCGAGGCCGTCTGGTCCGGCGCCCTGTGCCGGACCTGCGGCCGCCGCGACCACTGCCCCGTTCCCCTGGAGTCGCCGTGGGAGGAGGGATGAAACCGCGTTACCACTTGCGTACGCGTACGCCGTCGCGCCCGAGGAACAGCCCCGTCACCAGGTACCGCAGGGCGTCCATCGGATGGTCGGCGCCGTCCTTGGCCGGCCGTTCGGTCCGGGAGCCGTCGGGCGTCTCTTCCCAGCGGTAGGTGGCCAGGGCCCGCAGCAGCCACTCGCACGACGGGTTGATCACCAGGCCCGTCGACCCGTCCGGCCGGACCTTCAGCAGCCGCCGCACCAGTTCGATGCCCTCCAGGATGCCCGCCCGCGGGGTGCGGCACCGGATGCCCAGCCGGGCCAGTTCCTCGCACGGGCCGGTGCCCGTCACGTCCGACCGCTGCCACCCCGCCGGGTCGGCGTACGTGCGGACGACGGGTCCGGGGTCGCGGGCGGCCATGGCCCGGGCATGGTCGGCGATGGCCCGCTCCCGCTCGACGTACTCGGCCAGCACCCGCACCCGCACGCCCGAGAGGTCGACGTCCGAGAACGGGCCGCGAGCCGCGAGCCCCGAGCCGCGAGCGGCGGGTGTGACCGCCTTGCCCGCGTCCGTTCCGCCTTCCGCACGCGAGCCCGCTCCGCTGCGCGTCGCGGCTAAACGTGCGTCGTTGCCGTTCAACCCGAAATCCGAATTCTGAAATCCGCGTTGCCCTTCCACCTGCACCCACAGACACACGAACGGGTTGGCGTAGCCGAAGTCCAGCGTCCGGTAGAGCGGCAGCGAGGCGTCGTAGGCGACCGGGGCCACGTGCCGCGCGGCGTCGAACTCCGAGAAGACCAGCCGCTCCGTCCGCGGGCGGAGGCAGAGCATCTCCGATTCCCACGCCGGCCGGCTCGCCCGGGCCTGCTGGGCGATGGCGTCGGCGATGGGGAAGTACCCTTCCGCCCGCCGGGCCTTCCCGCCGCAGTCCGGCCACAGCGGGCACCGGCTGCACGACCGCGCCGGCGGGCACCGCTCGATGACGTCCCACAGGCACCACTTCAACAGCAACGGCGAAGAATTCGGATTGGGGATTTCGGATTTCGGATTGCCTCGGCCGTCGGGACGCGTTTTGCCCTCTTCGGCCGGCCCTGAGCGCGCCAATCCGGAATCCGCATTCCGCAATCCGCAATCCTCCAGCCGGTCCACGAGGGCCGCCATCGGCCCGAACGGTCGGTGCATCGTCGAGAAGACCTCCATCTGGGCGGGGATCCACGCCCCGTCCCGCCCCCGGCCGGACTGCGTCACGAACTGGGCCGCCCGCCAGACCTCCGGCGAGAACTCGTCCACCTCGTCGCACTTGAGGCGATGGACCCGCTGCCCCCGCACCGACCGCGGCGACTGGGTCAGCACCTCGACGGCCGAGCCGTTTACGAGTTCCGTCCGCCGGGCCGTCGGCTCGCGGGCCAGCATGGCCGCAAACGGGCCCTCCCATTTCCGGACGAGGTATTCATACATCTTCTCGGACTGGTCGAGGCTGCCGCCCAGGATCCGCGTCTGGCACCCCGGCCGCAGGATCGAGTCGAGGTGGGCGGCCAGGGCGCCGAGTTCGGTCTTCGCGCCGCCGCGGCAGGCCCAGACGACCAGGTCTCGCCCCGGCTTCAGCACCGCCCGCACGAGGTAGTCGAACGGGGCCTGGTGCTCCGGGCACACGGCCCGCCGCGGCACCGCCAGGCCGTACGCCGTCAGGACGAAGTACCACAGGGCCTCCGCCGACGCGGGGCGGGCCCGGGCCAGCGCCTCCGCCAGGCCCGACCGCACGTGCGCGAGCGCCGCCGACCGGTCGGGCGACGGCGCGGCTGAGGGAGGTTGTGACATGACACGCTCCTTGCAGTTGTCATTCCGAGCGAGCGCAGCGAGTCGAGGAATCTCGCCGTGGTCGTTGCCGTTTGGTTGTGCGCCCCGAAAGGCCTCACCGCCGCCCCCGGGCCTCGAGGTACCACTCGGCCAGGCACGTCAGCGCCTCGGCCCGGCGTGCGCCCGTGCGCTTGGTGCGCGGCGGGTCGGAGCCTGTCCCGAGCGAAGCCGAGGGGCACCCGCCGCGCGATTCGCGCCAACGGCGCGGGGGGTGCCGAGACCCACCGCGCGACGCGCTCGTTGCGGCCCGCAGCGCCTCGCGGACCGTGGCCGCCTGGTCCTCGTCCAGAAAGAACGTCATCGGCCGGGGCAGGGGGGCGGCGGCGTCCGGGTCGGCCGGCGGGGGCGGGGGGGCCGCCAGGGCCCGCAGCCGCTCGACGGCGTCCGGCGGTTCGGGCAGGAGGCGGGCCAGGTCCTCGGCGCTGCGCCCCTCGCCGAGGCGCGCCACGAGCGCCGCCCGCCGCGACGGGTCGTCCCGCCCCTCCAGGCGGTTGAGCGTGGCGAGCAGGAGCCGGGCCTCCTCGTCGTCCACGTCCCACACGTCGCACCGGGCGTGCGTGTGGCCGAGGTCCCGCAGCACCCGGGCCCGGTGATGGCCGTTCAGGATCTGGTACCGCCCCGACGCGCTGCCGTTCGAGCCCGCTGCGGAAGCAGCGGGACACGTTCGAGCGTCGGCGTGATTGGCCACCGGCCGGACGACCAGCGGCTCGTACCGGCCCGTCCGGGCGAGGTGGGCCTTGAGTTTCGCCACGAGGTGCGGCGGCATGCGGTTGCTGTTCTCCGGGTGGGCTTCGAGCGATTCGAGAGGAATCCACTGGAGCGTCATGGCGCGTCTCCTTTCGCGTGCTTCAGGATCGTGAGGATGCGGACGAGTTGGTCGTCCGGCAGGTTCGCCACCGTCTGCGACAGCGGGTCGTCGCCCGGGCGGGACGGCGCCTCGGCGGCCTTGCGGTCGCCGGCCGGCGCGGGGCCGGCCAGTTCCCGCTGGGTGTCGAGGGCGAGTTTCAGGATCTCCCGGGCCGCCTGGCGGGCGTCGCCGGCCGACTCGCTGTCCAACTCCTCGATGAGCCGCTTTACCGCCGCCGGCGCCCACCGCAGGAGGGCGCTGGTCGCCTGGAGGATCGGTTCCATCGCATCCTCGCCCAGGAGCGAGCGGAACCCCGGATCGGCCAGCCACTTGCGGAGCGTGTTGGGGCGGACCTTCTCCCGCCGGGCCACCTCGTCCAGCCGCCCGCCGCACTCCCAGATCGTGCGGGCGATGCGGCGATGCCGGTTCGTCAGGTTCATGGCACGTCCTCCCGGTTAGAGTGAAACATGTCATTCCGAGCGAGCGCAGCGAGTCGAGGAATCTCGCCGTGGTCGTTGTCGTTTCGGGCCTCCGCCGGCTTCATCCCCCCTCCTCCGGCCGTCGCCACAGGTAGTAGACGGGCGCCGCGTCGAGGTGCCGGGCCACCAGGGCGAGGGCCCGCCGGCGGTCGGGCCGGTTCGTCCGGTGGTTCTTGGCCCCCAGGTACGAGCGGGCCCAGCGGGCGATCTCGCGCTCCGCCAGCCGGCGCGCGGCCGGGGCCAGGCCCGCCAGCGCCGCCCCGAGGGCCGCGCCGCTGCGGCGGTCGGTCCGGCCGAGGCCGACGGCCTCCAGGGCCGCCGTCAGCCGCTCGCCCGCCGGCGAGGGACGCGGCGGGTACGCCGTCATCCCCGCCCGCTCGAAGAACGGGTGCACGTGCCCCATTGCCGCCAGCGCCTCGACGTACGGCGTGCCGACCTGCGGCAGGGTCTCGGCGACGAGGCGGGTCGCCAGGCCCAGGCCCCGCCAGTTCGGGGCGATGACGGCCCGGCTGATGACCCGGACCTCCCGGTTCAGCAGGGTCGCCAGGGACGTCCGCCCGAGGCCGGCCGACCGGTACCGCCCCCCGGTGGCCCGGTCCCGCGCCGCCAGCGAGAGCGCCGGCCGGGCGTAGACGATCACGCCGATGAGCAACGGCGACGATTTCGGATTGGCGATTTCGGATTGCGGATTGCTTCGTTCGTCGGCGAGCCCGGCGCCGGCGTCGGTGGCTTCTGAGCGCGCCAATCCGAAATCCGAATTCCGAAATCCGAATTCCCTGGCCCAGACCATCCGAAACACATCCGTCACCGCCCCCGCGTTCCGGCTGCGGTAGTGCAGGGGGGCCATGGCGTGCCAGTCGGCCATCGTGCCGCGCTCGATACGGACGCCGTCGAGCAGCGTGCACGTGCGGTGGGGGAGGGTGGCGGTCACCGGTGGCCCTCCTCGCCGGAAGCGCCTGTGCCGCCGGCGGCTTGTCCGCCGGGGCGCGCCTCGTTGGGCGGCGGGTCTTCGCACCCGCCGCGCTCCGCGAGGTCATTCTGAGCGAGCGCACCGAGCGAAGAATCTCGCCGTGGGCTTTGCTGGTCCGTGCGCGGTGGGTCCGGAGACCCGCCGCGCATCGTCTCTTCGCCGCGCGACGCGTCGGCGTAGGCGACCTCCACGCCCTCGCCCTCGTGTTTCGTGACGAGGACGTCCGGGGCGAGGTCCTCCACCAGGTCGTCGTGGGCCGAGGCCGCCAGCACCGTCAGGGCGCGGCCGTTCGGGTCCCGCCCGCACCGGTCCACCAGGCGGCGGACGCGGTACGCCAGGGCCCGCGCGCAGCAGCGGTCGAGGCTGGAGCAGAATTCGTCGGCCACGAGCACCCGGCTTGGCGGGGCCGTCGCCCCGCTACGCCGTGGCGTGGCCCGGCTTGGCGGGGCCGTCGCCACGGTATCATTCCTGCGGTTGAAGGTCCAGATTCACTGCGGTTTCGCATTGATCCCGCAGCAGACCCAGCGCGCGTTTGCCGCACTTGCCGCACTCCGAGTGGAACGGCTGGAGCAGGGAGCTGTTATCGGCTGGTTCAGGGGAAGGATGGAATATGGACCAAGGGCGCTGGGGAACCGGAGCATCATCGCT
>JAWODB010000321.1:0-4479 GCA_046483505.1 Phycisphaerae bacterium | reverse complement strand
TTAGTACTACAACGCTAAGTCCGCATTTTGCGCGGTGGGTCTCCGCACCCACCGCGCTCGAAACGCCCTTTTCAGGGCTGCGCGGCGGGTACGGAGACCCGCCGCGCACGAGTTAGCGTTGTAGTGTTAGCCGCCGCGCTTGCGCGGCGCGTGCCGTTGAGAACGCGCCGACCAAGGTCGGCGGCTAAGTGTGGGCGGACTCGGCTACGGGCGCGCCGAGAGGTAGACGAGGAGGTTCGTCGCGACGGCGCGGGCGTCGGCCGGCTCGTAGCCGCGAATCGCCCACGCCTCGTACGGGTTCAGGCTGAACCCCAGGTCCAGCGGCGAGTAGACGCCGGCGAGGCGGTCGCCGGCCCACACGCCGACGAGGTCGGCCCGGTCCTGGCCGGCCCGGGGAATCCGCAGGGCTCGGCGGAACCGGACGCCGCTCGTCAGGTCGAAGCCCTTCGCCTCGCCCATGGTGCCGGTCATGATGGGATGGTCGGCCGGCAGCGGCCGGAGGGTCCATCCGCACGCCTTCGCGAGGGCGCGGAACGCGGTGTTGAAGTCCTTGCTTCCTGCGGCGGCTTCGGCCAGGAGGAACCGGCCGCCGGCGAGCCACGCCTTGAGGGCCTCGCGCTCGGCTTCCGGCAGGTCGAACGCCTCCGTGCCGGCGAGGTAGGCCACGTCCTGCTCCGCCAGGTCGGTCGCCTTCACGCCGCCGGTGGTCACAGGCGCCTTGGCCGGCCCGGTGACGGTCAGGGCCAGGTCGCACGTCTCCTTCAGATGGTCGGCCAGGCCGGCGAAGGGCGCGTAGTTGGCGCCGACGTGCCAGTCGCCGGTCGTTTCGAGGCGCACGAGGGTCAGGTTCTTGCGCGGGCCGGGCTTGGGCGCATCGGCGTACCGCTCAGCGTCCGCGACGGCGCGGTCGGCCAGTTTGGCCCGCAGCGGCGCCTGGTCGGTGGCCACCGTGAAGAGGTTGATGCCCCACCGGAAGAGGTAGTCCTTGGCGGCGAAGGCCCGCATGTGCCAGGGGCACGAGACGTCGTCCATGGCAACGTAGAGGACGGTGCGCATGCCGTCGTCGACGCCCATGAGTTCCGGCCGCTCCTTCAGCGGGTACGGGTCGGTGTAGACGGGATGGTCTGTGCCGAGGGGCTGGAGCGGCCACTCGGGCCAGACCTTCCGGGCCAGGTCGCGTGCCCATCGGCGGACCCGCAGGTTGCCGCACGAGGCCTCCAGCAGAATCGTGCCGCCGGTGTCCGTGAAGCGGCGGAGTGTCGCCCGCTCGTCGGCCGAGAAGGTGGGGCTGGACTCCGAGGAGATGAACAGGATGGGCGCGTCGTGGAGTTCCTCGATGGGGGCCGCCAGGTCGACGATCTGCCAGTGGAAGAGTTGTTCCTTGGCGTGCTGGATGTAGCGGGTCAGGTTCGCCAGGTCGCACCGGTGCGGATTCCAGACGCCGCGGAACCGGAGTTTGTTGAAGAGGACCGGGGCCCGTCCCTTGAACAGGAAGAGGAGGGCGAAGCAGGTGTCGGGGACGCGTCCGCCGGCCCAATCGGTGACGCCTTCGCGGTCGGCGGGGTCGATCTGCTGCCAACTGCCGTCCGGCCGCTGCTCACCCAGGAGGAACGCCGCCCCCTCCCGGTACCAGTTGTGCCGGCCGAAGTGCTTGTAGCCGCAGGCGATGCCGACCCGCTCCAGGCAATAGAGCCAGTAGTAGATCTCGTCGAAGTTGGTGGCGGGGTACGGCCACTTGGGGTGCTTGCGGACGGAGAAGTTGCGGGCGAGCCAGTCGAGGGCGGCGGCGATGCGGCGGTCGTTCTCGGTGGCGGTGCCCTGGCTGCGGCGGCCGCGGCAGGGGCACCCGGAGGCGGGGCAGGCCAGGTCCTCGATGATGCGCAGCGAGGCCAGCCCCGCCGCCGTCATCGCCCCGTAGGAGGGACCGTCGAGTCTGTACGGCCATCCGCCGTCGGCCTTCTGGCCGCGATGGTAGTACTTCAGGGCCTTCAGGAGCGGTTCCTTCGGGAACTCGATGCCGACGCGGGAGGCTTCGTACATGGCCAGCAGCACCCACTGGGTGGCGGAGAAGTCCTGGTCCGACCGGTCGAAATGGTACCGCCAGCCGCCGGTGCCGCTCTGGCCGCGGATGATGTGGTTCAGGTCCGAGGTCATCACCTGCCTGGCCCGCTCGCGCTGCTCGGCCGTCAGGTGACGGTACAGGTACGCCAGGGCCATGATCCGGACGGGGACGGCGTAGCCTTCCTTGCCGCCGAAGGCCCGGTTGGCCTCGAGATTAATAAGGTAGTTGAATCCCTCCCGCATGTAGGGGCGGTTCGGATGCTCGCCCATGTAGGCCAGCGTCATGAGGATCAGCGACGTGTAACAGTTCCGCCAGCGGACGCTGTGCGAGAAGGAACCGTCCGGGTTCTGGAGGCCGAGGAGGTACGCCTTGCCCTTCTCGAGGGCGGCGGTGACGTCGGCGTCGGTGACCTCGCCGGGGGCGGGCCCGCGCCGGCCGATCGTTTCGCCGAGGGGGCGGTCCGCCGCCCGGGCCGGCCGCGGCAGCGCAGCCAGGGCCGCGAGGACCGTCGCGAGGACCAGCGCAACGCAAACGAGCCCGAGGGTGCGTGGGCGCATCATGCGGCGTCCTTCCCGGAATCAGCCCCCCGGCATCATAGCATGGCGGCGCAGCGCGTGCGACACATAACGCGCCGGGCTTGCGGTACACGGTGCCCCGGCCAGCCTTGCGCGACCATGCGAGGCGCGCGCCGTTCGAGCCGGCTGCGGGAGCAGCCGGTCACTTACGATTGGCGGTGGCATGTGCCCCGGCAGATGGTGATGACCCGCCGCTCCCGCGGCGGGCTCGGAGCGATGGCGACGCCCACGGCGCGGCGTCGGGGCGTCCTCACACTACAACGCTAAGTCGGCCATTTGCGCGGTGGGTCTGGGCACCCACCGCGCTCGAAACGGCCTTTCCAGGGCTGCGCGGCGGGTACTCCAGACCCGCCGCGCACAAGTTAGCGTTGTCGTGCTAACTGGGCTACGGGATCAAACGGTCCCAGGGGCGCGAGGTTCCGCCCCCCTTGCGCTTGACACGCGATGCCCCGCCGGTCTACGCTTGCCGTGGCACATGCCATGACGGACGGCGATGACGCGCTGCTTCCGCCTTCGGGCCGGCGGCGCGCACGCCAGGTCAAGGAGGACCAACGATGACTCGGACGACACTCCGTCGGACGGCCGCGCGCCGCCCGTGCGCGGGCCGGTGGCTCGCGGCGGCGGCACTCGTGACCTGCCTCGCCGCGGGCACCGCCCAGGCCCGCGTCACGTGGGTCCGAAAGAGCAGCACCACCGGCGACCTGCCGGTCCCGAACCCGGGCAGCCAGCAGACCTGCTGCGTCGTCGGCGATTTCGACCAGGACGGCGTCACGGACTTCGCCGTCGGCGAACGGACCCGCACGCCCTCGGTCGTCTGGTACAAGTTCAACGGCAAGGGGTGGGACCGGTTCGTCGTCGACGACAAACCCCTGAAGCCCGAGGCGGGCGGCGACGTCGGCGACGTGGACGGCGACGGCGACCCGGACATCGTCCTCGGCCAGGACGCCTCCGGCGACGAGATGTGGTGGTGGGAGAATCCGAACCCCGACTTCTCCCGCCCCTGGACCCGCCGCCTCGTCAAGAAGGGCGGCGGCCGCAAGCACCACGACCAGACCGTCGGCGACTACGACGGCGACGGCCGGATGGACCTGGTGTCGTGGAACCAGCGGGCGAAGCGGCTGCTTCTGTTCACCATCCCGGAGGACCCGCGCCGGGCGGGACCGTGGCCGGCCGCCACCATCTACACCTGGAAGAAGGGCCGCGAGCACGAGGGGTTCCCCTCCACGCCCGTCGACGTGGACGGCGACGGGCGGATCGACATCGTCGGCGGCGGCCGGTGGTTCCGGCACGCGGGCGGCGACCGGTTCACCGTCCACGTCATCGACGAGGCCATGCGGTTCACCCAGTGTGCGGCGGGCCAACTCGTGGACGGCGGCCGGCCGGAGGTCGTCTTCTCCCCCGGCGACATGAACGGCGACCTGAAGTGGTACGCGTGGGAGAGCGGGGCGTGGAAGCCCCACACACTGCGGTACGTCGTCCACGGCCACACGTGCGAGGTCGGCGACGTGGACGGCGACGGCCATCTCGATATCTTCGTCGGCGAAATGGGCGACCCGGGCGCCGGCGACAAGGCACGCCTCTTCATCTGGTACGGCGACGGGAAGGGCGGCTTCACCGAGACGGTCGCCGCCCAGGGCCAGGGCATCCACGAGGGCAAACTCGTCGACCTGGACGGCGACGGCGACCTGGACATTCTCTTGAAACCCTACCACCATCACGCCCCGCGCATCGACGTCCTTCTGAACGGCGGGACGGGGAAGTAGCGGCGGGTGGCAACGGCGGCTTGCCGCCGGTGTGTTGTGATCCGTCAACGGCGCGCGGCCCGCAAGCGGGCCGGCGAAC
>JAWODB010000303.1:0-21367 GCA_046483505.1 Phycisphaerae bacterium | reverse complement strand
AACCTCGTCCAGGACACGTACCCCTACGACCTGCCGCCGCTCATCCACTTCGACGGGCCGGTCACGGAGGTCATCGACGGCGAGGCCGTCACGTTCGACTTCCGCACCGTGGCGGACCGCGACATCGCGATCACCGACACGACGTTCCGCGACGGCCAGCAGGCCCGCCCGCCGTACACGACCGAGCAGATGGTCCGCATCTACGACCTGCTCGGGCGCATCTCCGGGCCGGGCGGCGTGGTCCGCCAGACGGAGTTCTTCCTGTACACGCAGAACGACCGCGAGGCGCTCGATGCCTGCCGCGAACTCGGCCACCCGTACCCCGAGTGCACGGGCTGGATCCGGGCCGAGAAGGGCGACTTCCGCCTCGTCCGCGAGGCCGGCCTCGAAGAGACCGGCATGCTCACATCCTCCAGCGATTACCATATCTTCCACAAACTCGGCTTCAAGAGCCGCCGGGAGTGCATGGACCATTACTGCGAGGTGGTGGACGCGGCCCTGGAGGCGGGCGTCCGGCCCCGCTGCCACCTGGAGGACGTGACCCGGGCCGACATCGAGGGGTTCGTCCTGCCGTTCGTCGACCGCCTCATGGAGATGTGCGACGGCGTGCCGGAGGAGAAGGCCGTCAAGATCCGCCTCTGCGACACCATGGGCTTCGGCCTCTCGTTCCCGGGGGCGAGCCTGCCGCGCGGCATTCCCAAACTCATCTACAAACTCAACCGCGAATGCGGCGTGCCGAGCGACCGGCTGGAATGGCACGGCCACAACGACTTCCACAAGGTCCACGCGAACGCCGCCACGGCGTGGCTGTACGGATGCGATTTCGTCAATACGACGATCTTCGGCTTCGGCGAGCGGACGGGCAACCCGCCCCTGGAGGGCTCGGTCATCGAGTACATCGCCCTGAAGCACGACACCGCGGGCATCGACACGCGGGCCATCACGGAACTCGCCGGGTACATGCGGTCCATCGGCTTCCCCATCCCGGACAACTACCCCCTGGTGGGCCGATATTTCAATACGACCCGGGCGGGCATCCACGCCGGGGGCCTGAGGCGGAACGAGCAGATCTACAACATCTTCGACACGGCCGCCCTCCTCGACCGCCCGCCCCGCGTCGCCATCACCGACAAGAGCGGCGCCGACGGCATCGCCCACTGGGTGAACGAGTTCTTCGGCCTGAAGGGCGAGGAGCGGATCTCCAAAATCAAGTGCGCCAAACTCGCCCGGTGGGTCATCGACCAGTACGAGAAGGAGGGGCGCCTGACGGCCATCAGCGACCGGGAAATGGAGGAGCAGACCCGCGAGTTGATGCCCGACTTCTGGGAGACGTACAAGGGCGAGGAGACGTAGAACAGGATTTCGGCGCTGTCGCGCGCCATGTTGAGCCGGCGACGGCACGTCGCCGGTGTTCGGCGCGGCGGGGCCCGCCCGCCCTTCGCGGCGACCTTCGGTCGCCGGCTCAACGGGGGTATCATCCGCGCGCGCACTGAATGCCGCAACGCGCAAAACGTCTGACACAGGAACCACCGACCCGAACCGGAGGATCAACCCATGCGAACCCGTCACGCCACCGCCGTCGCCCTCGCCGCCGTCCTCGTCCTCGCCCTCGCCCTCGCCCCCGCCGCCACGGGCGGCGAGAAGGCCGAGGGCAAGTGGATCCCACTCTTCAACGGCAAGGACCTCTCCGGCTGGACGCCCAAGTTCAAGGGCTTCGAGGCCGGCGTCAACTACAACGACACCTTCCGCGTCGAGGACGGCCTGCTGACCGTCTCGTACGAGAAGTACGAGACGTTCGACAGCCGCTTCGGCCACCTGTTCTACAAGAAACCGTTCGAGGCCCCGTACCGCCTGCGGGCCGAGTACCGCTTCATCGGCGAGCAGGTGCCCGGCGGACCCGGATGGGCCTGGCGGAACAACGGCCTGATGATCCACGGCCAGTCGCCCGAAAGCATGGACAAGAATCAGAGTTTCCCGAACTCCATCGAGGTCCAGTTGCTCGGCGGCAAAGAGAGCGGCGAGCGGTCCACCGCCAACCTCTGCACCCCCGGCACCCACGTGGTGAAGGACGGCAAACTCTACAAGCCGCACATCATCAACTCGAAGAGCAAGACCTACAGGGGCGATGCGTGGGTGACCGTCGAGGTCGAGGTCCACAGAGATACGATCAAACATATCTGCGAGGGCAAGGTCGTCCTCCAGTACGACAAGCCGCAACTCGACGACGGCACGCGGCTGACGGGCGGCACGATCTCCATCCAGGCCGAGAGCCACCCCTGCCAGTTCCGCAAGATCGAGATCATGACACTCGAGGAGTGACCCCCGCCCGTTGAGCCGGCGACCGAAGGTCGCCGCGAAGGTCCGCCGGGCCCGCCGCGCCGAACGACCGGCGACGTGCCGTCGCCGGCTCAACATGGCGGGTGGCATGCTTTCGCGAGCGAAAGCATGCGCTTCACCGGAGACCGCATGCTTTCCCAACAGCGGGAGAGCATGCCACCCGGCTGTCCTGACCCGCACCTGTAAGGAGCCCCCCATGAACCGTCGCGAGTTTTCCCGAGGCCTCGTCGTCCTCGGCGCCGCCGGTCTCGGCGGCGCGGGATGCCAGGCCGCCCCGTCCGGACGCGCCGATGACGCCGACCCATCCGCCCGCTACTACGAGGAACCCGCCCGCCGCCTCCCCGTCCACGAGTGCGACGTCGTCGTCGCCGGCGCGGGGACGGCGGGGGTCGTCGCGGCCCTGGCGGCCGCACGCACCGGCGCCCGCACCGTCCTCATCGAGCGAAAGGGCTACCCCGGCGGGACGGTCACGGAGGGCGGGACGGCCCTGCACAGTTTCTACAACCTCTGGAAGGCGTTCCCGCAGGCGAAGAAGCGGCAGGTGGTGCGCGGCATCGCCCAGGACATCATCGACCGCCTCATGCCCCTCGGCGGATGCACCGGCCACGCCGAGATGACCAAGGGCACCAACTACGACTCCGTCTGCACCGCCATCGACACCGAACTCTACAAACTCGTCACCTTCCGCATGCTCGACGAGGCCGGCGTCACCTGCCAGATGAACACGCTGCTCGTCGGCGCGATCGTCGACGGCGGCCGCGTGAGGGGCGCCGTCACCGAAAGCCGCAACGGACGCGAGGCCGTCTTCGCCAAGTGCTTCATCGACTGCACGGCGTTCGGCGACCTCGCCGCCTACGCCGGCGCCGAGTACAACGAGCCGAACGATTACCCGGTCGCGGGCTCCATCGGCCTGGCGAACGTGAGCATGGAGAAGTACCACGCCTGGCTCGCCGAGCACGACGCCGTCACGCAGTACGCCGAGGGCATGCGGAGCGGCGAGCCGGGCAGGATCGTCCGCCTGAACGCGGGTCGCGGCCGCCTGCCGAAGGGCTTCCGCGAGGGGGCGGGCAGGATCGGCATGTCGCCCGTCACGACCTCGTGCCACGACAACTATTTCATGTTCATCAAGTTGAATTTCAAGATGCGGGTCAGCCCGACGGACCGCGACGCCGTCTCGAGGGCCGAACTCGAACTCCGCGAGCGGCAGGCGAAGGCCGTCCACCTCTTCCGCCAGTTCGTGCCGGGGTTCGAGAAGGCGTTCATGGCCCGCACGAGCCCCACGCTCTGCATCCGGCGGGGGCGGCAGATCGTCTGCGACTACGACGTCTCGCACGAGGACGTCATCGAGGGACGCCACTTCGACGACGAGGTCATGGTCTACGGGTTCCACGACTCGGCGCCGCGCCTCCAGATTGCGAATGGCGGCACCTACGGCCTGCCGTACAAGGCCCTGCGCGTCAAGGGCCTGGAGAACCTGCTGGCGGCGGGGATGCTCATCACCAGCGACCACCGGGCCCACATGTCGACCCGCAACACCGTCTGCTGCATGGGCCAGGGCCAGGGGGCCGGCACCGCCGCCGCCCTGTGCGCCGCGAAGGGCTGCGGCACCCGCGACCTGCCCTACGCCGACCTGCGGAGGGCCCTCGAAAAGGGAGGCGTCTACTTCGAAGCGTAACACAGCAGGCGCGGTGGGTCCGAGATGAGCGGGCGCGGTGGGTCTCCGTACCCACCGCGCCCGAAAGCCCATCGACGTGCGAGCGCGGCGGGTGCCCCTCCGCGTCGCTCGGGACAGGCTCCGACCCGCCGCGCTTCATCGCCGGTCCACACCGCCCTCACTCGCCCGCCAGGCAGAGGACCCGCCCGTCGGCGTCGGCCAGGACCACCCGGCCGCGGGCGACGGCCATGCCGTCCCAGACGGGCACGGCCTCCAGGCGCACCTCGGCCCGTTTGGCGCCGTCGGCGGCCGAGACGACCCAGAGGCGGGCGCCCTCGGCGCCGCGGAGGGCGTCGCGCTGCCGCCGCAGGCGCTCGCGAACACCCTGGCTCCGCCACTTCTCGAACGCTTCCTCCTCGTCGGCGACGTTGGGCGGACCCGCCACGAGGAGCGCCTCGCCCGCCAGGACCATCGCCCGGACGTGAAGCGGCACGGCGCGGGACCAGCGGTACGTCGGCCGCCGCTGCTTGCGCGGTCGCTGCTTCTTCTGCTCCATTTCCGGAGGCGTCTTGTGAGCCGCGAAGAGGTGATACTTCAGCGGCGTCGTCCACTGGTAATACGCCGGCTGCCGCCCGTAGCCGTAGACCGTCTCGTCGTCGACGACGAGAATGCGGCCGGCGGGGGCGTGGCGGCCGGCCTGCGGCCATCCGCCGGCGCCCTCGGCGTGGTCCCGACCCCAGATCCAGTACGACCGATGGAACCACGTGCCGTCCAGGAACCCCGTCGGCGAGAAGAGGTGGACGCCCTCGCCGCGCTGCTCGGCCACGGGCGTGCGGTCGAGGTGTTCGCGCCGGCCCTGGAGGTCGAACCGCTGCGCACGCATGTAGACGTGCCGGCCGTCGCACGAGAGGACGTCCGGCAGGGCCACCGGCATCCGTTTGCCGCGCTGCTCCATCAGGTCCTGGAGCGTCTTGCCGCTCGCCGGGTCGCGGTCGTCGAGGACGGTCTCGGAGATCTTGCGCCCCGTGGCGGCGTCGAGCCGCACCAGCCGCAGGCCCCCGTCGGTGAACATCGACCGGCCCGCGACGGCGTAGACGACGGCCCCGCCGTCCTTTCCTTCGCCGCCGCGCACGAGCACGCTGCCGGGCACCGGCCAGACGGACTCGACCTGCTCGAAGGCGGTCATGCGGCGGTCGTCGGGCGCGGCGCGGAATCGCCAGACGAGGGCCCCGTCCTCGGCCCGCAGGCAATAGATGCACCCGTCGGCGGCGCCGAAGAGGGCGCGGCCGCGCCACAGCGTGGGCGGCGAGTCGACCCGCCCGCCGGCCGTGAACGACCAGAGGGTCCGGCCGTCCCGCGCGTCCAGGCAGTGAACGGCGTGGGCGTCGACCCGGGCCACGTACACCCGGCCGCCGGCGACGGTCGGGGCACAGAGGCGGCCGCCGAGGTCCGCCGTCCAGGCGGGTTTCAGGTCGGCCGGGACGGCCGCGGGCGCCCGGCCGCTGCGGGCGGCGTCGTGACGATACGTCGGCCAATCATCATTTCGGATTGCGGATTGCGGATTTCGGATTGGCGCAGCGGCGGCTTCACGCGGCGCAGCCAAGGCACGAGTGTGCCACGGCGGGTCTTGCCCCGCGGTGCGCTTCTCCGTGCCAGGTGCACGGCCGGACAAGGCCGGCCGTGGCACGGCGCGGGGTGCTGACAACCGCCCATCGGCCTGCGGCCCGCGCTGCAGCCGCTTCGCGTCATCCACCTCCGCCGGCACGCGCCGCGACGGCGTCGCCGCCGCCAGCGCGCAGAAGCCGTACAGTTTCGACTGGAGGTAACATGCGCAGTCGTGCGGCGGGGCGTACACGAGGCCGTTCGCCGGCACGATGCCGTACAGGCATCCGCCGCGCACCCAGTGATGGATGGTCCAGTGCTTCGCCTGCCAGTCGACGAACTCGATGCCCATCCGCGACGGCAGGAGGTACCGGTCCGTCGCCTTGCTGCGGTAGCATCGCTGGTGCATCCACTCGGGGGACACGTCCGGGGTGAACCGGCTCGCGACCTCGCCGGTGTGGATATCGCGGCCGACGAAGACGCCGGTATCCTTCCTGCCCCAGGCCGTGTCGCCGGTCCAGACCATGCCGCCGGCGACGAGCAGGTCCTCCGGGCAGTAGTGGCCGGAGGGCGGAATCTCGCCCGACCACAGCATCGTCCCGTCCGCGGCGCGGACGGCCGAGACCGTCCCGTCGCCGCACGTGAAGAGGACCACGCCGTCCGCGACCACGAGCGTGGCGCCGAACGAGCGGGCCAGGTCCGTCGGACCGAGGTCCTTGCCCTTGAGGTTCCTCTCGGAACTCTTGCCGAAGCACCGGGGCATGGAGTGCGGCCGCGACGGCACGGCCGTCCGCCACACCTCCTTGCCGTCGGCGGCGGCGAGGCAGACGAGCGACTCCCCCTCGTGGAACACCACCCGCCCGTCCGCCACCGCCAGGCTGAGCGGCGTGATGCGGGCCTCCGTCTGCCAGCGGAGGCGGCCGGTGGCGGCCTCGACCGCCAGGAGCCGCCGCGGCCCCTTGTCCCACCCGTGGTCCAGGATGACGCGGTCGCGGGCGGCCCCGATGTTGCGTTCCACGGGTTCGTACTCGACCGCCTCCGGCGACGGGTTCACCTGGAGGTACAGGACGCCGTCGGCGAGCAGGAGTTCCTCGGTGTCCTCGGTGCCCTCGTACGTGCGGCGGGTCTCGCCCGTGGCGGCGTCGAGCGCGACGACCGGCGCCCCAAGGCCCAGCGTCACGTAGACGGTGTCGCCGACGGCGACGAGCCGGCGCGGCAGTTGGGCCGGGCCGCTCTTCAGCGGCCAGAGGTGCGTCCACCATTCGGGGATGTCGCGCTTCCAGAGAACCACGCCGCTGGCGGCGTCGCGGGCGATGAGTTTCCACTCGGCCGGCAGCATGATGGATGAGCGCGGGCCTTCGTCCATGATGTAGAACACGCGGCCGCCGGCCGTGACCATCGCGCTCAGGCTCGCCATCCGGTCGTGGTGCCGCGACCACCTGGGGCTGCCCACCCACTGGAAGTGCCGGGGCGGACCGACCGCCGCGTCGTGGGCCACGGCGTTGTTCGACGGGTCGTGCAGGTAGTGGGTCCATTCGTCGAACGCCTCCGGCCGGGGCTGGACCCTCGTTTGCCCGGCGACCCACGCCACGCCCCCCGGCGCCAGGACACGCCGCACCTCCGCCATCGGCACGCCGCCGAGGCCCTCCGTCACGAAGAGGTTGACGAGGCCGTCGACGTACGGCAGCCGGCTGCCCTCGAACCGCGCGACGGAGACGCGGCCGTAGCGGCCGAGCGAGCGGATGTGGGCGCGAGCGGCCGCGAGATTCGCGTCCGAGCGCGCCAGGCCCTGGACGAGCCAGCCCTTCCCGGCGCCGAGGGCGGCGGTCAATCGCCCGTCGCCGGAGCCGAGGTGGACGACCAGCCCGCCCCGGACGCCGGTGTCGCGGCGGACGGCGCGCGCGGCGGCCTCCGCGTCATCGGACTCGGCGGCGGGGGCGGCTGCGGCCTCGGGCGCGGCGACCGCGGCCATCAGCAGAACCAGCGTAAGCAACAGCGTGCATCGTATACGCATGGGAGCCTCCCGTTCTTCCGGTACGGCGCGCGGCCCGCGAGCGGGCCGGCGAACACGGGCGTCATTTCGCGATTCTCAAGCCCCCCGACCAATCGGCCAGCGAACGCAACGTCACTTCACTGTGCTACGTGTTCGCCGCGGCGCTTGCGCCGCGCGAGCCGTTCGCGCTCAAGATCACCGTTTCACCCGATACAGGTGCACGGCCAGGGGATCGAAGCGGTCGGTGAAGCGGCCGCCCGCGGCGCGGAGCGTCCGGTCCTCGTCGATCACCTCCACGGCCGCCCCGTCCGCCAGGCCCGGCACCGTGAACGTCACGCCCGTGCCGGTCAGCCGCTCGTCGTAGTTGACGGCGAAGACGTAGCGGGCGCCGCCGCGTGCGCGGAAGACGGCGTCGACCTTCACGCCCGCCTCGGCGGCCGTCGCCTTCCCCTCGATGCGCTTGCCGAGGATGGCCGGGGCGAGGCGCGCCAGGCGCGCGTTGATCTCCGCCAGGGCCTTGCGGTTCTCCTCCGGCACGCCGAACTGCTTGTACGACGGTTTCCACACGTGCGTGAAGTAGCCGACGGCGGTGGCGCCGCCGGTGAGGGCCATCCAGACCTCGGCCCGAATGTGCCGCGGCGTGACCTTCTTCTGCCGCGCGAGGTCGCCCGTCCATTGGCCGCCGCGGCTCGTTTCGATCCAGGCGTAGACGGGCCGGTCGCCGGCCATCGCTGCGAGCCGCTCCGTCGCATCGTGGACGAGGTGAATCCACTCGGGCTTGTTCCACCCGTAGATGGGGTAGATGTCGTAGCCGACGACGTCGGCCGCCCGGACGTACGCCGGGTAGAGCCGCTTGCGGCGGTCCTCGGCGTACTTCTCGAAGTGCGGGTGGAAGTTGCCCGTCACCGTCATGAAGACCGGCCGGGACGGGTCGTGGGCCTGGATCGCCTCGTATTCCTTCAGCACGACTTCCGGTTCGGTGCGCGGCTCGAGGCGCGGCCGGGCGAGGAGGACGTTCTCGCCCTCCCGGTTGAACGCCTCGACCTCGCCCATGGATCCCCATACGTGCTCGCCGGGATACGTGGCCGTCACCTTCAGCGTCAGGGCCTTGAACGTCACGGGCCTGGCCAGGTCGAACGCCTGCCGGCCCTTCTTCTTCTCGAGCGTGGCCTCTAAGACCTGCTTGCCGTCGGCCTCGAAAAGAACCGTCTTCGCCACCGCGAGGCCCTTCGAGACGGTCAGGTGGACGGCGAGGCGGACGGCGGTGACGGGTTCCTTCGGCCTGATGGTGACCTCCGCCCCTTTCATCGGGTCGAGGACGGACCAGGAATGCGTCACACCGTCGACGAGTTTCCAGAGCGGCGTCTTGCGGTTGATGCGGAGGTGGTCGGCGGGGACGATCTCGGCGTCGCTGACCTGGTGCGGCAAATCGGGCTCGTCCCCGTGGATGTACCCGAGGAGGGCGGGCCGGCCCTTCAGCCCCTCGTGGAACGGCATGACGCCGTACAGGCCGGCCTCGCGGACGAGCGCCAGGTACTCGGTCACGTCCTTCGTGCCGCTGGACGTCGGCCAGTACCCGGCGACGGTGTTCATGTGGCACGCCCGGGCGGCGGGGAAGTTCTCCGCGTCCTGGAGCCAGATCATGATCGGCAGCAGCGGCTCGCCGTTGACGTGAAACGCCCGGTCGCGGATGGCGACCGATTCGATGGGGGGAAGATCGGCCACGACGACCGGCGATGCCGAGAGGATTCCAGCCACGACGAAGCACGCGACTCGGATCATGGGCGGTCCTTTGTTTGTTATTGGTCACTTGTCATTTGTCATTTGTGTTGCGCGGCGTCGCGTTTGTTGCAGCGGAGGAACGCGCCCCATCCGCGAACAGCCCCTCGCCCCGCACCGCCAATGACGAATGACCAATGACCAAGGACCAATGCCAGCCGTTACGTCTTTCCTTCCGGCTTCCAGGGCACCCTGGCGTAGCGGGCGAGTTGGGCGTCGAGGGCGACGGCGAGTTCCTTGAACGTCTCCGGTTCCGCCTTCGCCAGGTCCGTCTTCTCCTGCGGGTCGGCTGCCAGGTTGTAGAGTTCGCGCGGCCGGCCGGGCATCGGTTCCAGGAGTTTCCAGTCGCCGCGGCGGATGGCGTGGACGTCGTCGCCCTTGAACCGGCCGCCCTCGCGCCGGCCCCAGAAGAGGTCGCGCTCCGGCCCCTCATCGCCCTTGCCGAGCAGGGTCGGGAGGAAACTCGCGCCGTCGATCTCGTGCGCGATCGTCACGCCCGCCGCCTCGCACAGCGTCGGCAGGACGTCCATCGAGAGGACGATGCGGTCGGTCCGGCTGCCCGGACGGATGCGGCCGGGCCAGGCCGCGCCCATCGGCACGCGGATGCCGCCCTCGTACAGCGTCCCCTTGCCGGCCCGGAGCGGCCCGTTGCGGGCGCCGACGCCCGTCTGCCCGCCGTTGTCGCTCGTGAAGACGACGAGCGTGTTCCGGGCCAGGCCCGTCTCCTCCAGCGTCTTCAGGACGCGGCCGATGCCGTCGTCCATGTGCTCGATGAGGGCGACGAGTTTCGCGCGCTTCTTGTCGATGCCCTTCTCGCGGGCCGTCACGCGCTCCAGGAACTCCTTCGGCGGCTGGATGGGCGTGTGCGGCGCGTTGTACGCCAGGTACAGGCACCACGGTTCGCCCTTCCTGCGGGCGCGGAGCCACTCCTGCGCCCACTCGGTGAAGAGGTCGGTGGCGTGGCCCTCCGGGTCGATCTCCTCGCGCCCGAGACGCATGTAGTTGATGCCGTGGCGGCGATGGGTGTAGTAGTCGTCCATCATGTCGCCGAGGAACCCGTGGAAGTGGTCGAAGCCGCGGTCCATCGGCGTGTCCGGAGGCTTCAGCCCCAGGTGCCATTTGCCGACGATGGCGGAGGTGTAGCCGGCGGGTTTCAGGACCTGGGGCAGCAGCGGGATGGACTCGATGAGGTTCCCCCACGAATTGCGGACGTGCGTGCGGATGACGCCCGGCACGCCCACCAGGTCCTGGTACCGGCCGGTCAGCAGGGCCGCCCGCGTGGGCGAGCAGACGGGGCAGTTCGCATACGCCCGGTCGAAGCGGCAGCCGGAGGCGATGAGGCGGTCGACGTGCGGCGTTTCGAGGTCCGGCGCCCCGTAGGACGACAGGTCGCCCCAGCCGAGGTCGTCGACGAGGATGACGAGGAGGTTGGGCCGACGCGAACCGCCTTCGCCGCCCCGCGACGAAGACGTCCAGCCTGCCACGCCGGCGAGCGTGCCGGCCGCTGCGGAAACCTTCAGGAACTCTCGGCGGTTCATTGTCGTTTGTCCTTTGTCATTGGTCATTGGTCATTGGTCATTGGTCATTGGTCATTGGTCACTTGTCATTTGTCATTTGTCATTTGTGCTGCGCACCGGGCCCCCATCGGACGCGTCGGCGTTTACCGGCCCGATGGAACGCAAATACGCGTTCAGTCGCGGGCCGAGTTCGTCGAGAAGCGGTTTCACGTCGTCCACCTGCTCGGCGGTTAACAGGCCGCGCCGATACGCGCGGCGCAGCCAATGACGCGTCTCGTTCAGGCTGCCGCGGGCGATGCGTACGAAACGGCGGTTGTCCTTGTACGTTCCCCGGCCGCAGCCCTCCGCAACGTTGGCGCCGATGCTGTCCGCCGCCCGGACGAGTTGCCGGCCCACGGCGTTCTTCGCGAACCCGTCCCACTGAGCCACCATGCGCCAGACGCGGTCGGCGAGTTGTTCGGCCAGCCGGTACACCTCCAAGTCGTGGAACGCCTTCCCGGCCATCATCATCCCCCCAATGCGATGCCTTTTACAAATAACCAATGACAAATGACCAAGGACCAACCCACCGGCGCAGCCGCATTTGGCATTCATCATTCATCATTCGTCATTGGCCGTACCCGGAGGTTCCGATACGCCACCGGCCCGTGGTCGCCCTGGAACATGAGGGGCCCCGTCGGTTTCTCGTCGCCGAAGGCCGCCCCGCGCGTCGGGCCGGAGAGTTCCACGTCCTCGTGCACCAGTTTGCCGTTGTGGACCACCTTGACGAACGTCGCGTCGGCGGTCTTGTTGCCGGCGGCGTCGAACCGCGGGGCGCGGAAGACCACGTCGAAGGTCTGCCACTCGCCCGGCGGCCGGGAAGCGTTCGTGCGCGGCGAATGGCCCTCGAACCCCTCCTTCCCCTTCCCCCGCTTCGGGTCCCATCGCTGATAGATGCCGCCGCACTCGATGCCGGGGTACGCCCCCTTCTTGCCGTAACTGTCGAAGATCTGTATTTCATATCGCCCCATGAAGTAGACGCCGGAGTTGGAGTCCTTGGGCACCATGAATTCGATGTGGGCGACGATGTCGCCGAAGGCGTCGGCGGTGAAGAGGTTCCGCGTCCGTCCCTTCGGCCCGTTATAGATGGTGCCCGTGCCGGGTTCGACGGCGAGTTTCTTCGGATGGTCCGGATCCTGGACGGCCTTGCCGACCATCGCCCACTCGCCGGTCGGCTGTTTCCAGCCTTTCATGCCGGGACCGGGGAGGAGGGTCTTCCACTGGCCGTCGCCGGCGGGGGCGGCGGGGGCGAGGGTGAGCGTCAGCGCAAGAAACAAGGTAACCTTTGGCATCATGGGTTCGCCCTTTGTCATTGGTCATTGGTCATTGGTCATTGGTCACTTGTCATTTGTCATTTGTCCTTTGTGCTGCGCACCGGAGCCCCATCGGACGCGTCCGACTCAACCGGACCGATCGAACGCAAGTAGGCGTTCAGGCGCGGGCCGCAAGCGGCCCGGCGAACACGGACCGCGATGCGCAGGCCGAGCCCCGCCGACGTTCGCCGCACGCTGTTGTCTTTAATCCGAATTCCGCAATCCGCAATCCGAATTCAGTACACCAATGACCAATGACCAATGACGCCGTTACAACGCCCACGGCGAGCGCATCGAGCGAGCCAGATATCGATTCGCCTCCGCATCGCCGGGGAAGGTCTCCGTCTCGGGGTCCCAGCGCAACTTGCGGCCGGTCCACATGGCGATGTTCCCGATGTGGGCGATGGTCGCCACGCGGTGCCCGATCTCGGCCGGCTGGTACGGGTCGCGGCGGGCGTGGACGGCGTCGAGGAAGTCGCGGTGCTCGCCCGCCCGGCAGGTGTGGAGATGGGTTTCGCCGGGGCCGATGCGGCTCTGGAGGATCTCGGGGCGGCTCGACTCGACCGGCCGGGCCCAGCCGTCGTTGCCGACCCACCCGTCGGTGCCCTCGAACCGCAGGCCCGTCCCGCCGCTTTCGACGAGCAGTTCCACACCGTTCGCATACCGATATGTCAGATGGTACTCGTGGAACGTGTTGTACAAGCCGTCGGGGTACGCCTTGCCGTGACCCTCCACCTCGACGGGGCCGGTGGTCTCGGTGTCGCCCGCCCACTGGACGGTGTCGAGTTGGTGGGCGCCCCAGTCGGTCAGCATGCCGCCGGAGTAATCGATGATCCAGCGGAAGTTCCAGTGCGTGCGGCCGGGGCAGTACGGCGCCCACGGGGCCGGGCCGAGCCAGAGGTCCCAGTCGAACCCGTCCGGGACGGGCTGCGGCGTGGGGTCGCCGGCGTTGCCGGGCCCGGCCGGCAGGCGGACGCGCACGCGCTGGACGCGGCCGATCCGGCCGTTGCGGACCAGTTCCGCCATCCGGTGATACACGTACAGCGACCGGTCCTCGGTGGAGGTCTGGAACACCGCGCCGTACCGGGTGGCGGTGTCGGAGAGGGCGCGGCCTTCCGCGACCGTCAGGGTCGGCTTCTCGCAGATGACGTCCTTGCCGGCCCGCATGGCGTAGACGGACATCGGCACGTGCCAGTGGTCGGGCGTGGAGATGGAGACGGCGTCGATGTCGTCGCGGACGAGGATGTCGCGGAAATCGTTGTACGGCTCGAAGCCCTCGTAGCCGCCGCTGGGTTTGTGGCGGGCGTAGTGCTGCTCGGCCACCTGCTTGCCCTTGTAGAGGTTGTTGCGGTCGACGTCGCAGCCGGCGATGACCTGGGCGTCCGGCTGGCCGAGGAAGCCGCGCAGGTTCCGCCCGATGCCCTGCCCGCCGAGGCCGATCATGCCGACGGTCACCCGCTCCGACGGCGCGGGCCGGCCGGCGCCCGTGGCCGCCGAGGCCCCCATCACGTACGGGGCGGCCGCCGTCGCCGCCGCCCATCCGAGAAACCGTCGCCGCGAGAGCGTCGTCCGGTGCCCCATGAGTCGAGTCCTTCCGTGTTCGTGTGTCAGGTGCGTTCGATACGGCCTCCACTGTACCGCTCCGCCGCCGGCCGACAAGCAAAACTGCGGGGGCGTGGCATGCGACCGCCAGTCGCCGGCGGCGCCACGAATGTCATTTCGACCGAGCCGTCGCGCAGCGCCGGCGAGCGGAGGAATCTCGCCGTTGAGCCGGCGACGGCACACCGCCGGTTGTGCGGCGCCTGCCGCCGTGCGAAACGGCTCGCGCCGCGCAAGCGCGGCGGCTAAATGTGGCCACCGCGCCGCCGTGGCCGTTGCCGGTCGTTCCGCCTTCCTCACTCCGCCTTCACCCGCACCTCCGTCACCCGTCGCGAGGGGACCTCGAAGGCGACCCGCGTCCGCGGGCCCGTCACCTCCACCGCCGTCGGCCCGGCGATACGCTCCAACTCACCGCCGTCGCCCTTGCCCGCACGGACCTGGAGCGTGTACCGCCCCGGCTCCAGCAGATACAACTCCGCCTCCATCGGCCGGGGCTCGGCACCGAAGTGGTACACCTCGGCCGTGAACTCCCGCGGCCCGCTCGCGGTGACCCACGCGGCAATGTCGCGCGGCGGCGTGAGCCAGCGGACCGCGTTCAGCGGGAAGTACCCGAGCCGACCCGGGTCGCCCGTGGCCGTCCGGTACACGTCGGCCGGCCGGGGCGTCTCGAACCCCTCCACGCCGTCCTCGAACAGGAAGTGCGGCCGGAAGAGGACGGGGAAGCGAAGGACCCGGTCCGTCCATCGGACCTCGCTCGTGTACCCCTCGAAGTTGACCCGCATCGCCCGGGCCGACCGCTCCAGGCGGCTCACCATGCCCGACCGGTCGCCCGTGCGGGCCTCCATGTACGCCGCGGCGTCGCGGCGGAGGAGGTCGTCGAACTCCTCGCTGCCCGCGAGGTGCCGGTACTTCGCCAGCGTCGGGGCGAGGCGGCCGAGTTGCCGGGCGCACCATCCCGCCGACCCCGGCTCCATCCTGCCCTTGTACTCCCCGGCGAGGTATCTGCGGCGGAGGCGGGCCATCTGCCGCAGCGGCGCGAGGTACCGCTCCCGACCCGTCATGTGCCAGGCCAGCAGGAACGTGTCGAACATGGCCGTCTGGGCGATGGGCCACTCGTAGAGCGTCGGCTCGCCGTGATTGCGCGGGTCCCACCAGTGCTCGCCGAGGCCGCCCACGCGTCCCTCCGGCCAGTGGATGGCCGCCGGGATGACCCCCGCCGGCTTCCCGTACTCGGCGCGGGCGGTGGCGTCGACCCACGTATCGAGCCACCGGCAGACGAGGCGGCCGATCGCCTCGTCGCCCGTCCGCTGCCACAGGAGGAGGGCCGGCTGGATGGCCCGCACGTGCCACGGCGTGTCGCACGCCCGGCGGGGCGTCTCGTCGACCTTCGTGGCCGTGAAGTACGTGCTCTTGAACTGGAGGTGCCCCCGCTCGTTTTCGCCCGTCCACCGCGTTTCCATAAGATGGACGAGGCGGCGGGCCCGCTCCTGCCACGCCGGGGCCTCCGGCGCCAGGTGCATCATCGGCAGGATGGCGTCGGTGGAGTCCTCGGCCGTGTGCTCCACGTCGCTCATCCGCGTGGTGTACCCGTGTTTCATGTGCGGCTGGCTCATGAGGGCCTCGGAGAACCGGGCCTGGGCCGCCACGATCTTCGGGTCCCGGAAGGCCAGCAGCACCGGCACCCACCACCGCCACATTTCGCAGTCGTCGCCCCACCCGCCGCCGAACTGGCCGTCCGGCTGCATGCGATGGTCGATCCACCACGTGATGATCTCCGCGAGGCGCTCCAGGTTCTCGCGCTGGAGGCGGGCCCACGCGGGGGCGCCCTCGGACCCGGGCAGGTCCTTCTTCCACGGAATCGGCTCGCCCAGGTACATCCGGATAATGCGGTTCTCGGGGAACGCCTTCCGCGCGGCCCGGAACTCGCGGGCGGCACGGCTCAGCCACGTCCGCCGCACGTCGCGGTACGAGATGATGTTCCCGCTCTCCAGCGTCCGCCACGTGAGCATGCGGGCGAGGTAAACCCGAGTGATGGGATACAGCGGCGAGTCCTCCTCGATGCCGAACGGGTACCCCTTGTCGGGTCGGGCCTTGCGGCTCCAGTACGGCAGGTAGCGGCCGTGGACCCAGCGGTCGACCTCCTCGGCGAGGCGGCGGGCGTCGGCCTTCAGCGCGTCGCCGGCGTCCGGATGCGCCGCGAGGCCGCGAAGGAGGGCCAGGCGGACGGCGTCGTCCTCGGCGTTGCCGGCCTGCCGGATGAGCGCCCGGACCGCGTCCGCCTCCCCGGCGCGCGCGGGCACCGGCGCCGCCACGGCCGCGGCGACGGCCAGGGCCAGGACCGGGACCGTAAGGCGCGGCGGCCGATGGGGGGGGACGCGCATCGTCGGCTCCTTCCATATCCCGGGTGGCATGCTTTCGCTCTGCGAAAGCATGTGCTCCGGCGGCGCGGGACCGTGTCTACTGGATGAAATGGACGCGGGAGCGGCAGGTCTCGCCGAAAGACGGCCTTCGCGATTGACCCGCCGGCGCCGGCGCGCGACAATCGCCCGCAAGTCGCATGCCCCACAGGGACGCCACCATGGCGGAACGGCTGTACACGCTGCCCCAGACGGCCGCCCTGCTCGGCGCGTCCGTCACCCAGGTCCGCCGATGGATCGGCAGCGGGCGGCTGCCCGCCGAGCAGGCCGCCGGCGAGGTCTGCGTGTCGGAGCGCGGCCTCGTGCGGTTCCTGACCGACCGCGGCATCGACCTGGGCGAGTTGCTCTGCGCCGTCGTCGAGCCGCCGGCCGCCGAGACGGCGACCCGGCCGCCCGAGGCCCACGCCGAGGCCGCCGCCGCGCCACAGGAAGGCGAGGCCGCGCCGCACGAGCGGGAACCGGGCGGCGAGGCGCCGTCCTCCCGCCGCGACGTCGTCTCCCGCCTGGCCGAGGCCATCCTCCACGACGCCCTCCGCCGCGGCGCCGACGCCATCTACCTGGAACCCGTCCCGGGCAGCCTGACGCTCCGGCTCCGCGTGGCCGGCCGGGTCCGCGAGAAGCCGCGCTTCGCCTCCCGCCTGCCGCGCGGCCTCGGACCCCTGCTGCTGGCGCGCTTCCGGGCGATGGGCCACCTCGCCGAATCCGGCGGGCACGAGGCGGCCTTCAGCGTCCACGTCAGCGGCCGGGCCAAGGCGTTCCGGATCGAGGAATCCTCCACCCCGCACGGCCCGGGCCTGGCCATCTACCCCGTGGGGCCGCGGTAGGAGGCCCCCCTCCCGCGCCGCGCCCATCAGCCCGCCGAAGGCGTGCCCGAAGGCCGAATGAGACGCCCGGCCGTCCGCCGGCGCTTTGCTGTTTCCCGCGGCTGTTTCCGTTGCCGTGGCCTTTGTCGTTGCCTTTGCCGTTGCCTTTGTCGTTGCCTTTGCCGTTGCCTTTGCCATTGCCTTTGCCGTTGCCTGTTGCCTGTTGCCTGTTGCCTGTTGCCTGCTGCCTGTTGCCGGTTGCCTGCTGCCGGTTGCCTGCTGCCTGCCTTTTCCGCCTGATGCCGAATCCCGGTTGCCAAGTGCCTGCCTTTCGACATTTTAAGAAAACGCGATTTTGCGCGAACCCCGAAAACGGCGGTTTTCGGCTTCCCGATCGTCGATTCTGGACCGTGAGGGACGATTCGGGGGTCGAATGTTAAAATGGGTAAGGCAAAACGCGCGACTTTTGCCCCGCTTTTTTCGGAAACGCGCGAAAACGCGCGAAAAACACCCCGGAAATTCCGGGTTTTTGATCCATCATCGACGCGGGTCGATATGAATTAAAAGCGCGGTATGGCAGGCACTCGGCAACCGGGATTCGGCAATAGCGAACGGCAAAGGCACCCACCACGACACCGGCGTGCGGCCCGCCCGTTGAGCCGGCGACCGAAGGTCGCCGCGCCGTGCCCACAGGCCGCAGGCCTGCTTGGTCATTGGGGCTTGGGCATTGGGCATTCAAACCACAAAGGTGTCAGGCACCCTCAAGAACGGCCGAGAGGTGCCAGACAGCGGACGGCCACGGCGAGATGCTTCGTCGGCCTGAAGGCCTCCTCAGCATGACAGCGCGGCTCGCGGCTCTTGGCTCTTGGCTCGCGGCTCCGCGAATGGCAAAGGTGTCTGGCACCCAGCCCCGATTCTGCTTGAAAGCCCCGTCACCGCGGCGTAGGGTGCAGGGTTGAATATCCTGCGGCGGTGCCCGCCGCCGCGACGGCCGATGAATCCGATTCGTGACCGCGAAGGAGAGGCTGCGATGCCGAAACCGTTCTCGCCCACCCGCCGAGGGTTTTTGAAGTCGCTGGCCGCCGCGGGTGCGGCCGCCGCCGTCCCCTCGGTCGTGCCCGCCTCCGTCCTGGGCGCCGACGCCCCGAGCGAGAAGATCCACATGGCCGGCATCGGCCTCGGAGGCATGGGCACCGGCGACCTCGGCGGCTTCCTGGGCGACTATCGGACCCGCGTCGTCGCCGTCTGCGACGTCGACGAGAACCACAGCGGCCGCGCCAAGAAAATCGTCGACGACCGCCAGAAGACCGGCGACTGCCACACCTACCAGGACTTCCGCGAGATGCTGGAGAAGGAGGACCTGAACGCCGTCTTCACCGCCATGCCGGACCACTGGCACGCCATTCCGGCGATCGCGGCCGCCAAGGCCGGCTGCGACATCCACGGCCAGAAGCCGTTCGCCCGCTCCATCCGCGAGGGCCGGGCCATGTGCGACGCCATCCACCGCTACGGCCGCATCTGGCAGACCGGCAGCCAGCAGCGGTCGGACGGCCGGTTCCGATTCGCCTGCGAACTCGTCCGGAACGGTTACCTCGGCAAGGTCCACCGGGTGGAGGTCGGCCTGCCGACGGGCGGCGGCGGCGGCTCGACCGACCCCAAGCCCGTCCCGGACGGCCTCGACTGGGAGTGGTGGCTCGGCCCCGCGCCGTGGCGGCCGTACCAGGGCTTCGGCCCCCACTGGAACTGGCGGTGGATTCTCGATTACTCGGGCGGCCAGTTGACGGACTGGTGCGGCCATCACGTCGACATCGCCCACTGGGGCCTTGGCTACGACCGGACCGGCCCGACGAAGATCGAGCCGATCCGGGCCGTCTACCCGTCCGAGGGCCTCTACGACGCCCCCACCGAATACGAGTTCCTCTGCACCTACGAGACCGGCGTCGAACTCAGCGTCACGAACAACAAGGTCAATCCCCAGGGGACGAAGTGGATCGGCGACGACGGCTGGGTGTACGTCCGCCGCGGGCAGATCGACGCCGAGCCCAAGCACCTGCTGAACGAGAAGATCGGCCCCGGCCAGATCCAACTGTACAACAGCGGCGGCCACAAGCGGAACTTCATCGATTGCTGCCTCAGCCGCAAGGAAACCATCTGCCCCGCCGAGGTGGGGCACCGGTCCATCAGCGTCGGCCTGCTGGGCGAGATCGCCATGCTCACCGGCCGCACCATCCGCTGGGACCCCGAGAAGGAGGAGATCCTCGGCGACCCCGGTGCCGCCGAACTCCTCGGCCGCTCGTACCGCGAACCCTGGCAACTGTAGACCCGGCCCGCTGCGGCCGCGATGCAAACGCATTCCGCGCGGAACTGTGCCACGGCCGGTCTTGTCCGGCCGTGCACCCGACAGGGAAAGCGCACGGCGGGGCAAGGCCCGCCGCGCGGGAAGTAGCACCGTCGTACCAGCCCGACACAAGGAGCCCACGATGCGATACGCGCCGTCCCGCCTGAGCCTGACGCTGCTGCCCGCCGCCCTGGCCGTCGCCGCCGTCCTTCTGCCCGGCCCCGCCCGCGCCGACGTCTACGACGACCTCGTCACGGTGGACTGGGCGGGCATCCGGCCCATCCAGGCGGCCATCGAGACGGACATCCGCGAGGCCAAGACCGCCGAGGCCCGCCGCGCCGTCGAGGACAGACTCATCCGCGCCCTGAAGCACCCCCGCGCCACGTACGAGTGCAAGCAGGCCGTCTGCCGGCTGCTCCGGCGCGTGGGGACCGAGAAGTGCGTGCCGGCGCTGGCGAAACTCCTGACGGATGAGAAACTCTCGCACATGGCCCGCTTCGCCCTCCAGTACATGGCGGCCCCGCAGGCCGCCGAGGCCCTCCGCGGCGCGCTTCGCACCACGCGGGGCGACCTCAAGATCGGCATCGTCACGAGCCTGGGCGAGCACGGCGACCCGCAGTCCGCCCGGGCCCTTGCGCCGCTCGCCGGCGCGCGCGATACGGACCTGGCGCGGGCGGCCATCCGGGCGCTGGCGCGCATCGGCGGCGAGGCCGGGGCAGACGCCCTCGCCAAGGTCACCCCGCCCGCCGCCCTCAAGCAGGCCTGGGCCGACGCGTCCCTCCGCTGCGCGGACGATCTCCGCGAGGCCGGAAAGACCGCCGACGCCGCCCGAGTCTACAAGAAACTCTACGCCGCCGGGCAGCCGGAGACGATCCGCATCGCCGCCCTGCGGGGCCTGGCCCTCGCGCAGGGGGCGGACGCCGTCGGCAGGCTCGTCGACCTCCTGGCGAAGGACGACGGCGAGTTGGCCCTGGCGGCCCGGCGGTTCCTGATGGAGTCGCCCGGCGAGGCCGTCACGAAGGCCATCGCCTCCTCCGCCGCCGCCGCCGAGGCCCAGGTGGCGGTCGACCTGCTGGATATCCTGACGGAGCGCGGCGACCCGGCCGCCGCCCCCACCGTGACGCGCCTGGCCGGGGCGGGCGACGAGGCCGTGCGCGTCGCGGCCCTCCAGGCCCTCGCCCGTCTGGGCGACGCCGAGAGCGTTCCCGTGCTCGCCAAGGCCCTGGCCGCCGGCGGGCCCGTCCGCGACGCCGCCGTCGGCGCGCTGAACCGCATCCGCGGCGAGGGCGTCGGCCAGGCCATCGCCAAACTCCTGGGCTCCGAGGACGCCGACGTCCGGGCCGGCATCGTCGAGGTCCTCGCCACCCGGGCCGATGCGAGCATGGTGCCGGCGATGCTCGAGGCCGCACGCGACAAGGATGCCGAGGTCCGGGCCTCGGCCGCCAAAGGCTTGGAGACCCCCGCCGGCGCCGACGACCTGCCGGACCTCGTGGACCTGCTCGTCGGGGCGGACGCCGGCGAGCGCGGGGCCATCGAGAAGGCCCTGGCGGCCGCCGTGGCACGGACCGAGGGCACGGAGGCCAGGGCGGCCCCGCTCGTCTCGGGCCTCGCGAAGGCCGACGCCGACGCCAAGGCCCGCCTCGTCCGTCTCCTGGGGCGGGTGGGCGGGAAGCAGGCGCTGGCGGCCGTCCGCGGCGCGCTGCACGACCCGAACGATGCGGTGGCAACGGCGGCCGTCCGGGCCCTGGCCGACTGGCCCGACGCCTCGCCGGCGCCGGACCTGTTGAAGGTCATCCAGACGGCCGACGACCGGACCCGAAAGGCCCTGGCGTTCCGCGGGTACGTCCAGATGGCGAACATGCCGGGCGTCGGCGCCGAGGAAGCCGTCCGCATGTACAAACGGGCCCTGGACCTCGCCGAAACGCCCGCCGCCAAGAAGAGTGTCCACTCGGGCCTGGCCGGCTCGCACGTGCCGC
>JAWODB010000128.1:0-4913 GCA_046483505.1 Phycisphaerae bacterium | reverse complement strand
GTCGTCGCCCAGGCCAAGGCCACCGTCCGCCTGCATCCGGAGGTCCGGACGATCATCGAGATCGGCGGCGAGGACTCCAAACTCATCCTCCTGGAGGAAGACCCGAAGACCGGCCGTCTCCGCATCCGCGACTTCGCCATGAACACCCTGTGCGCCGCGGGGACGGGGTCGTTCCTCGACCAGCAGGCGTCGCGGCTGGGCGTCTCGATCGAGCAGGAATGGGGCGAGATGGCGCTGCGCTCGGTGCACGTGCCACGCATCGCCGGCCGGTGCTCCGTCTTCGCCAAGAGCGACATGATCCACCTCCAGCAGGAGGGGACGCCCGACTACGACATCGTGGCCGGCCTCTGCTTCGCCATGGCCCGCAACTTCAAGGCGGTCATCGGCAAGGGCAAGGAGTTCCACGAGCGGGTGGCGTTCCAGGGCGGGGTGGCGGCGAACGCGGGGATGATCCGGGCGTTCACCGAGACGCTGGGCCTGGAGGAGGGCGCGCTGCTCATCCCGGAGCGGTTCGCCTCGATGGGCGCCATCGGGGCGGTGCTGGCGGCCAAGGAGGCCGGCCGCCTCGGCCGCATCCCCTCCACCGAGCCCCTCGGCGAGCACATCGCCGGCCGCGAGTGGGGCGGCGGCGACCTGCATCCCCAACTCGTCGACGACCACTACCCGATCACGATCGAGCCGGACCCGTTCCCGCCGGGCGAGGAGCCCGTCGACGTCTTCCTGGGCGTGGACGTGGGCAGCATCTCCACGAACGTGGTGGCGTGCGACGCCGAGGGCCGTGTCCTGGCGCGCGAGTACCTGATGACGGCCGGCCGGCCCCTGGCGGCCGTCACCGACGGCCTGTACAAGGTGGGCCGGGCGCTGGAGGAGCGCGGCGGCCGGGTGCGGGTGCGCGGCTGCGCGACGACCGGGTCCGGGCGGTACCTGACGGGCGACTTCATCGGCGCCGACGTCGTCAAGAACGAGATCACCGCCCACGCCACCGGCGCCGCCTTCATCGACCCGGAGGTGGACACGATCTTCGAGATCGGCGGCCAGGACTCGAAGTACATCAGCCTCGATAACCGCGCGGTCGTCGACTTCACGATGAACAAGGTGTGCGCCGCCGGCACGGGCTCGTTCATCGAGGAACAGAGCGAGCGCCTCGGCGTGGACCTGAAGGGCGGCGAGTACAACCGGCTGGCGCTGGCGGCCGACGAACCCCCCGCCATGGGCGAGCGGTGCACCGTCTTCATGGAGACCGACGTCAACCGGAACCAGCAGCGCGGCGTGGCGGTGGACGACCTCTGCGCCGGCCTGTGCTACTCCATCGTCCAGAACTACCTGAACCGCGTCGTCGAGGACCGCCGGGTCGGCGACCACATCTTCTTCCAGGGCGGAACGGCGTACAACCGCGGCGTCAAGGCCGCCTTCGAGCAGGTGACCGGCAAGAAGGTGACCGTCCCGCCGCACCACGACGTGGTGGGGGCGATCGGCATGGCCCTCATCGCCCGTGACTGGTACCAGTCGGGCGGCGATCCGAGCCCCGACCGTAAGGTCGGGGATACCTCCGCAGGCCAGGATACCCGCGACCCGTTCGACTCGGCTGCGCCTCGCTCAGGGCAGGCTCTTACGGTCGCGGCTCGAACGACCTCGTTCCGCGGCTTCGACCTGAGGGACGTCGCCTACGAGTTCGACACCTTCGAGTGCACCGACTGCGCCAACCGGTGCGAGGTCCACGTCGTCAAGATCACCGGCGAGCCCGGCCCCGAAGGCGCCGCCGCCGACCGCACCCTGTACTACGGGAGCCGGTGCGGCAAGTACGACGAGTCCCAGCGCGACAGCCTGGGCAAGCACCTGCCCCGCCTCTTCCGCGAGCGCCAGCGCATGATGGAGGAAGCGTATCCGAAGAAGCAGCCGGCCAACCCCGTGGGCAAGACCATCGGCCTGCCGCGCATGACCCACTTCTGGGAACTCATGCCCCTGTGGGAGGCGCTGTTCACGGAACTCGGGTTCGAGGTCGTCGTCTCCTCCCGCACCGTCCGGTCCGTCGTGAACCGGGGCGTGGAGGAGGTGGCCGCCGAAACCTGCTTCCCCATCAAGGTGGGGCACGGGCACATCCGCGACCTCGTCGACAAAGGCGTGGACTACATCTTCCTGCCGACCCTCGTGGACATGCCGAAGCCGAGCGACGACCTCGTGAACTCCTACGTGTGCCCGTACGTCCAGGCGGTGCCGTACATGGTCCGGGCGGCCATGCCGGACGTCGATTGGGACGCGAAGATGGTGAACCCGGTGGTCCATTTCTCGCGGGGCGAAAGGTGCGTCCGCAAAGACCTGGAGACGATGGCCGCCCGCCTGGGCGTGCCGCGGAGCCGGGCGCGCGCGGCCGTGACCGAAGCCCTGGCCGCCCAGAAACGGTTCGAGGCCGCCCTCCAGGAGCGCGGCCGGGAGGCCCTGGACGCCGTCGGCGACGACGAGATCGCCCTGGTCGTCGTCTCCCGCCCGTACAACGGGTGCGACCCCGGCCTGAACATGAACATCCCGGAGAAACTGCGGGACCTCGGACACCTGGCCATCCCCATGGACATGCTGCCGCTGGAGGCCGAGGACATCGCGGCCGACCATCCGCACATGTACTGGAAGTACGGGCAGAAGATCCTGGCCGCGGCGCGCATCGTCGCCCGCGACCCGCGCCTCTACCCCGTCTACATCACCAACTTCGGGTGCGGGCCCGATTCGTTCATCCTGAAGTACGTGGGGGCGGAACTGGGCGGCAAGCCGCTCCTCACGCTCGAAGTGGACGAGCACTCCGCCGACGTCGGCGCCATCACCCGGTGCGAGGCGTACCTGGACAGCCTGAAGTCCGTGCGGGAGCGCGGCCTGAAGGAGGTCCGCAAACCCCGCCTCGCCCGGTGGGACTACAGCCGGCGGACCTACGGCAAGCGGACCATCTACATCCCCTACATGGACGACCACGGGTACGCGATGGCGGCGGCGATGCGGGCCGGCGGCGTCAACGCACGCCAGATGCCCCTCTCCGACGAGGAGACCCTCGCCTGGGGACGCAAGTACACCACCGGCAAGGAATGTTACCCGTGCATCATCACGACGGGGGACTTCCTGCGGAAGATCCACGAGCCGGGCTTCGACCCGTCGCGGAGCGCCTTCTTCATGCCCACGGCGTTCGGGCCCTGCCGCTTCGGCCAGTACAACAAGTTCCAGCGGATGGTCCTGGACGACCTCGGCCTGGAAGACGTGCCCCTCATCCTCCTGGACCAGGACAAGGATTACCAGGGCGACGTGAAGGACCTGGGCACGGACTTCCGCAAACTCGCGTGGATCGGCATCGTGTTCGTCGACACGCTCCAGAAGATGGTCCGCGAGACGCGCCCGTACGAGACGAACCGCGGCGAGTGCGACGAGTTGTACGAGCATTTCCTCCGCCGCTGCGAGGAGGTCATCGAGGGCCGCGGCGACCTGCCGGCCCTGGCCCGCGAGGCCCGCGCCGCCTTCGAGGACGTGGCCGTCGACCGCGACCGGCCGCGCCCGCGCATCGGCATCGTCGGCGAGATCTTCGTCCGCTCGAACCAGTTCACGAACAACTTCATGGTCCGCAAGATCGAGGCGATGGGCGGCGAGGCGGTCGTCCCGCCGTTCGAAGAGTGGGTCAACTACATCGGCTGGAGCCGCAAGGAGGACGCCCGCGCCGCCGGCCACTGGAAGCGCATGCTCGTCGAGAAGATCACCGACTTCGTCCAGGGGCGCGAGAAGCAGCGGGTGCTCCGCCAGTTCGAGGGGGCGGTGCGGCACTTCTTCAACGAGCCGCCCTCCGACGACGTCATCGACCTGGCCCGCCCGTACCTGCACCCGGACGTGCGCGGCGAGCCGATCCTCTCGATGGGCCGATGCATGGAGTACGTCCACGACGGGTGCGACGGCCTGGTGAACCTGCACCCGTTCAACTGCATGCCGGGCACCATCGTGAACGCCCTGCTCACGCGGTTCCAGAAGGAACACGACATCCCGGTCCTGAAGGTGGCCTACGACGGGCTGGAACAGGCGACCGAGATGGTCCGCATCGAGGCGTTCATGCACCAGTGCCGCGAACGATTCGAGGCCCGCACGGCCGGCAGGGTGTACGGTGCGGGCACGGGCGCCGGCGGCGCCCTGGCGGCGGCGCGGTCCCGTGAAGCCTGACCGCGGACGAGAGCCCCCCGGAGGAGCCGTCCCATGACCGACCTGACCGACCAAGCCGTCCTCATCACGGGCGCCTCGACGGGCATCGGCGCGGCCAGCGCCGTGGCCCTGGCCGAAGCGGGATGCGACGTCGGCATCAACTACTGCCAGAACCCGAAGTCCGCCGAACACGTCAAGCGGAAGGTGGAATCGCTCGGCCGGCGGGCCGAACTCTTCCAGTGCGACGTCTGCGACCCCGCCGCCGTCACGGAGATGGTGGACGCGTTCGCCGAGCAGTTCGGCCGGGTCGACATCGTCTTCGCCAACGCGGGCGGGCTGGTGGAACGGTGCGCCATCGCCGACATGTCCGACCGCCTGTGGCAGCGGACGATGGCCCTGAACCTCGACAGCGTCTTCTACACCGTCCGGGCCGCCCTGCCGCACATGTTCCGCGTCCGCCGGGGCAACATCATCATCAACTCGTCGGTGGCGGGCCGGACGGGCGGCGGGGGACACAGCGTCCATTACGCCGCCGCCAAGGGCGCCCTGTTCACCCTCGTCAAGGGCCTGGCCAAGGAGGTGGCCGGCGAGGGCATCCGCGTCAACGCCGTCGGCCCCGGCGTGACCGACACGCCGTTCCACGAGAAGTACACCGAGCCGGCCCGGATGCAGGAGTTCTGGCAGTCGATACCGGTCGGCAAACTCGGCGAGGTCGAAGACATCGCCCGCTGCATCGTCTGGCTGGCCGGCGAGAC
>JAWODB010000113.1:0-21501 GCA_046483505.1 Phycisphaerae bacterium | reverse complement strand
CCTCGCTGGAGTACCACCTGTTCGCGGCGAAGAAGGCGCCGAAGATCATCCAGACGGGCAAGCGGCGGAAGAACTGGCTGCCGGACCCGCACCGGCCGGTGTATGACTGGTCGGAGCCCGTGCCGCTCCTCGGCCGGGCGCTGGTGCTGGCGGGCGACCGGCTGGTCGTGGCCGGCCCGCCGGACCTCGTCGATACGTACGACACGCTCCGGCGGTGGGGCGAGGCGAAGACGCAAGCGGCCCTGGCGGAGCAGGCCGCGGCCCTCGGCGGCGGGAAGGGCGGCCGGCTGCGCGTCGTCTCCGCCGCCGACGGGACGATGCAGGCGGAGGTGGCCCTCGACGCGCCACCCGTCTTCGACGGGATGATCGCCGCCGGCGGCCGGCTGTACCTGGCGTGCCTGGACGGCACCGTGCGGTGCCTCGCCGGCGCCAAGGGCGGGCAATAGGCGGGGCAAAGGGGCGTTGTGCTTGGCGGGCGGCGGGATCTCCGCTCGCCGGGTGGCACGCTTTCGCGACGTCGCGAAAGCAGGTGCTTCGACGCGCCGTGAACACACGCTTTCGCAAAAGCGCGAAAGCGTGCCACCCGCTGTTCGAGCCTGCCGGGTGAACATTTAGCCGCCGGGCTTGCCCGGCGCGTGCCGTTTGGGGCGCACTGGCGGACAAGTTGCCAGTGGCACCGGCGCACGGCCGGACGAGGCCGGCCGTGGCACGGCCGCGGTGACGTTTGTACAAAGGGAGAACCGTCATGCGTCACATCGGACGATGGGGCCTCATTCTCGCGATCGTCGCCACGGCCGCGGCCGCCGTCGCGGCGGCGTCCGGATGGTCGCGCCGCACGTCGACACCGGCCGCTTCGCCGGGGCGTCCGTCGGGTACCGGCTGAGCGGCGAGGCGATCTGGCCCGCCCAGATTCACGACTGCAAGGCCGCCGTCCGGTGGCTCAAGGCCCATGCCGAAACGTACAACCTGGACCCCGACCGCATCGCCGTGTGGGGCTCGTCGGCCGGCGGGCACCTGGTGGCGATGCTCGGCGCCACGGCCGACGTGCCGGAACTGGAGGGCGACCTCGGTCCCCACATCGACCACACCAGCCGCGTGACGTGCGTCGTGGACTGGTTCGGCCCGTCGGACCTGCCGCGCATGAACGAGCCGCCCGGCAAAATGGATCACCTGGGTCCCGACGCGCCCGAGTCGCACCTCATCGGGTGCCCGGTGGAGGACAACCCGGAGAAGGCCCGGGCGGTTTCGCCCGTCACGTACGTCTCCAAGGGCGACGCGCCGCACCTCATCATGCACGGCGACCAGGACCGGACGGTGCCGCACGACCAGTCGGTCCGCCTCGCGGCCGCCCTCGAGAAGGCCGGCGTGCCGTGCACGTTCATTACGGTGAAGGGGGCGGGGCACGGTTTCGGCGGGCCCGACATCCACGAGCGCGTCCGCCGGTTCCTGGAGAAGCATCTGCTCGGCAAAGATGTCGACGTGTCGGCGGAGGCGATTGAGAATTCGCCGTAGGGCCGGCGATGGGCTCCCTCACCCTTGACGGGAGAGGGCTGCTCGTGCTTCGCAGCGAAGCGCTGCTTCGCAGAGTAGCAGGGTGAGGGTGACATGGCTGCAAGACACAAGCCTCAAGCCTCAAGCCTCAAGCCACAAGCGACAAGCCAAGGCAGCGGCGCGCGCCGTTGTCGTATTTGCTTGCGGCTTGTAGCCTGTGGCTTCTCGCCCCCTCACCCTGACCCTCTCCCACCAGGGGAGAGGGAATCATGGTCCATGCCCACGCAAGCGTGCCCATGCCACCCGGCACACGGCCGGCCAAGGCCGTGCGGTGGCACGGGCCTTTGGCTTGTGACTCGTGGCTCGCGGCTCGCGGCTTGCGTTACCCCTCCCGCACCACCTTGAAGCCCATCAGGTGGCCGAGGCGCTCCATGTCCTTCGTCCGGTTGCCGTAGAAGACCACCCGGTGCAGCAGGGCCATGGTGTGGTGGACGGCCTCGTTGATCTTGCCGGCGCCCCAGTTGTGGTAGAACGCGTCGGCGTCCTCGACCTTGGTCCAGAACTGCGTCCGGCACGCCAGTTCGTCGTGGGTCACCTTGTAGATGGTGCCGGTGGAGATGAGCATCGTATCGAGATTCACGAGTTTGGCGCAGGTCACTTCCTGGCCGATGCGCTGCTCCACGTCGAGCGAGACGCCCTGCTCGGAGTCGCTCTGGTTGCGGATGGTGAACGGCAGCCGCTCCGACGCCGGCCCCGCCATCTTCGTGGCCGAGGTGCAGTGGAAGTGGATGAGCGCGTTCTCCGACACGTCGAACACCGGGTCGCTGATGAACCCCGGCACGCCGAACGCGTACTGGAACAGGAGCATGGTGAGGGTGGAATCGACGTCGCCCTCGCACGCGCCCACCTTGCCCAGGTCGTTCAGTTTGCTGAACGTCAGGCATCCCTTGGCGGGCTTGCCCATGCAGTGCGAACTCGTGATCGCCTGGGCCTTCTCCTGGATCATCAGGTCCTTCACGGCCAGGTACATGCGGGCCGAGTTGACGATCTGGTCGGTCGTCGGCTCGACCACCTCGCGGGCCTCGGAGAGCCAGTACCGCCGGGCCTCGGCCTGGGCGGCCTCCAGGGGCACCGCCTGGTGGGCCTCCAGGATCTTCTGGTTCGGCCAGACGAGCATCTCCGCCCCGAGCGCCTTCTTCACGCGGTCCGGCTTCGTCGTGGCCGTCGTGCCCTTGGGCCGGCCGACCGCGATGAGGCGGGTGTGCGCCATCTTGGCCGGCACGCGGAGCAGGCGGACGGCGTGGTCGAGGTCCGACCAGTCGCTCGACGGCACGAGGATGACCCGCTTGCCCTGTTTCTGCCACTGAGGGAAGTACATCCATCCATGCCCGCTGAACGGCTGGGTGAAGACGGCGGCGGGCAGGCCGGTCTCGAGGATGCGGCTCATGGGCCGGTTGGGCGCCCCCCCGCCGTGGCCCTGGAGGTGGAACATGAGGACGGCGTCGTCGCCCTGGAGTTTGGCGATGACCTCCTCGGCCTTGGCGGGCGGAATGACCTCGCCGCCCGTGAACTGGACGTCGCCGAGCCGCTTCGCCAGGTCCGCCAGGTACGTCTCGAACTTGGCGATTTCCTCCTTCGGCCGCGACATGTAGATACCGCCCGTCCGGCCGACGTAGAGTTTGTGGATGCGGACCGGCGGCGGCTTGGGCCAGTCGTCCTCGCCGGCCGCGGCCGCGGCGCCCGCGCGCCCGGCCTCGCCGGCGCACCCGGCCGCCGCCATCATCCCGCCCGCCAGGGTCGACCCGAGGAACATTCGCCTGTTCATCTGTGCGCTCATCGTTCGCTCCTTATGGTTGACAACGTGCCAGCCCCGCGGCGTGTGGCGCGGGGGCTCCCATCAGACTACCCTGGCGTGCCGCCTCACGCAAGGGTACGGCGTCCGGTCGGCGCGCCGGGGGCTTTGCGCGCGGCGGCGGGATGGTCCAATGCGGTCTTCCGGCACCGGCCGCCCGGGCCGGGTCCCGCGCCGGGTGCCCCTGGCGGCTCGTCCGCCAGTGCTTTGAGCGCGGTGGGTGCGGAGACCCACCGCGCTTCCTCCATATTACCTCAACCCCGCCGGCGCGGGAAGGGCCGTGCCGCGCGTCGCCCGGCCGTGGAGCCGGCCCTCGGCGCCAAACCGCAGCCGGTCGATGCAGATGAACCGGTCCCACGCCCGCCGGTCGCTCTGCTTCTGGTGATACACGAACCACCACTTTCCGGCGGCGTCGCGGATGGCGCACCCGTGCCCCGGCCCGTACACGCCCTCGGAGCGGTGCAGAATCGGGTTGTGCGGCGCCCGCGTGAACGGCCCGCGGGGGCTCCGGGCCGTGGCGTACCCGACGGCATAGTCCGGCGTGTCCGCCCCGGAACCGCTGTAGAGAAGGTAATACGTATCGTTGCGCTTGATCATCCACGGCCCTTCGGTGACGCGCCCGTTACGGACCTCCCAGTCGGACTTCGGCTGGAGGAGGACGGTCGGCTCGCCGCCGAAGCGCGTGGGGCTCGCCATCGGCCGGACCGTGATGCGGAAGCCGGGGAACTTGACGTAGTACAGGTACAGCCGCCCGTCGTCGTCGCGGAAGAGGTGGGCGTCGATCGCCTTCTCGACGAGGGTCCGCTTGCCGGTGAACGGGCCGCGCGGGCCGTCGGCCGACGCCACGCCCACCGTCGCCGCCGCCGTGTAGTAGAGGTAGAAGCGGCCGGAGGCGGGGTCCCGCCACACGTCCGGCGCCCAGACGTGCCGCTCGCCGGGGCGGAAGACGACCGGCCCCCGCCGCCAGTGCACGAGGTCCGGCGAGGTGTAGACGCGGTACCCGTTGTCGCCGTCCACCTGCCCCGTGGCGTAGAGGTAGTACCGGTCCTCGTGCCCGATGACGCACGGGTCGGCGAGGCGGTCGCGGATGACGGGGTTCGTGTACGTGCCGGGGGCCGATGCCGCATCCGCAGCGACAGCGCGGTGGGCCGTCGTGCCCACCGCGAAGGCCCAGGCAGCCGCCGCCACCATCGCTACGAGTGTGTGTTTCATCATACGGGCAGCATAGCCCACGTGACCGCGGCGTCAAGAGGGAAGGGCACGACGCGGCACATCGTCCGGAACCTGTTTTGCCGCCGGCCGGTTTCACGTATAAGATACGGCGGCACGAAGGGAGGATGGCATGACGATGCGACACGCGTTGTCGGCGGGCGTTGGTCTCGCCGCCCTGATGCTGACGGTCCTGGCGGCCCCGGCCGCGCCGGCCCACGCCGCGCCCTCGCCCGAGGCGGAGGCGACGGCGATCCTGGAGGCCGCGGGCGTCCGCGGCGGCCTGGTCGTCCATCTCGGCTGCGGCAACGGACGGCTCACGGCGGCGCTGCGGGCGAGCGAGGCGTACCTCGTGCACGGCCTCGACGCCGGTCCGAACCACGTGGCGACGGCCCGGGCGCACGTCCGGGAGAAGGGCCTCTACGGCCCCGTCTCGGTCGACCGCCTGGCGGGCAAGCGGCTGCCCTACGCCGACGACCTCGTGGACCTCGTGGTGGCCGAGGCCCTCGGCCCCGTTGCGATGGACGAGGTGCTGCGCGTCCTCGCGCCCGGCGGCGTGGTGTACGTGGGCGGCGAGAAGACCGTCAAGCCCTGGCCGGATGACATCGACACGTGGACGCACTTCCTGCACGGGCCGGACAACAATGCGGTGGCGCGGGACCGGCGGGTCGGCCCCCCGCGGCGGCTCCGCTGGTGGGCCGGGCCCCGCTGGTGCCGCAGCCACGAGTTCATCTCCTCGTTTGTCGCGATGGTCTCGGGCGGCGGGCGGGTCTTCTACGTCTTCGACGAGGGCCTGACGGGCGTGACGGACGCGCGGCTGCCGGAGAAGTGGGTCCTCATCGGCCGCGACGCCTTCAACGGCGTCCGCCTGTGGAAGCGGCCGCTGCCCGACTGGCGGGCCGAGATGAAATGGGGCACGTCGCTCCGCGGCCGGCCCGGCTGCGTGCCCCGGCGCATGGTCGCTGATAATGACTATTTGTACATGACCCTCAGCCGCAAGGGACCCGTCGAGGTGCTCGACCCGGCCACGGGCGAGACGCTCCGCACGCTCGAGGGCACGGCGATGGCGGAGGAACTCGTCCTCGCCGACGGCACCCTCCTCGTGCACCTGGCGGGATCGGGCGAGACGCGCGGCAAGCCGGACGAGGCGATCGTGGCGGTCGACGTCGCCACCGGCAAGACCCGCTGGCGGGCGGACGTCGGCCGGTACACGCCCATGTCGCTCGCCGCCGCCGGCGGACGGGCCATCTTCCACAACCGCACGGAGATCGTCTGCGTCGGCCTGGGCGACGGCCGGCAGCGGTGGCGGGCCGCTCCTGAACCCCAGGCCGAGGGCGAGGCCAAGCCCAAGCCCCCACGGAATGCAACCTTCATCCTCCTGCCCGAGACGGTCGTCGAGTGCAACGGCGGGTCTATCGTCGTCCGCGACGCCGACACCGGCAAGGAGCGGTGGACCACGAAGACGGGCGGCAAGTCGATGCGCGGCCAGGACGTGTTCGTCTCCGGCGGGTGCGTCTGGCACGCGCGGGGCGATGCCATCGCCGGGTACGACCTCGCGACCGGCGAGGTCGCGAAGACGGTGGACCCGTCCGAGGTCCAGAGCCCCGGCCATCACCTGCGGTGCTACCGGGCGAAGGCGACCGAGCGGTACCTCCTGACGCAGTGGCGCGGCGTGGAGTTCATCGGCATCCAGGACGACCCGCACGCCCAGGCCGACTGGGTCCGCGGCGCGTGCGCGTTCGGTGTCATGCCGGGGAACGGGCTGCTGTACGTCCCGCCGGACCCGTGTTTCTGCTACCCCGGGGCGAAGGTGCCGGGCCTGAACGCCCTGGCGGCGGCCGACGCGGATGAAACGGATGGCGCGGCTGAAGAGGCGGAGGGCGAGCGGCTGGTCAAGGGCCCGGCGTACGGCGAAATCGGAAATCGGAAGTCGGAAATCGGAGCGCGCGCGGCCGGAACCTCAGGTTCAAGATCTGAGATTTCGGGTGCCGCTGTGCCAATCCGCAATCCGAAATCCGAAATCCGAAATGGCTCCTGGCCCACGTATCGCCACGACGCCCGCCGCACCGGCGCCGCCGGGTGCGCCGTGCCGGCGGAGGTCGCCCCGGCCTGGCAGGCGGACCTCGGCGGCCGTCTGACGCCGCCCGTCCTCGCCGCCGGCCGCGTGTTCGTCGCCGAGAAGGACGCCTACAGGCTCCACGCCCTGTCGGCGGCGGAGGGGAAGCCGCTGTGGTCGTTCACGGCGGGCGGGCGGATCGATTCGCCCCCGACGGTCCACGGCGGCCTCGTCCTCTTCGGCTGCGCCGACGGCCGGGTCTACGCCCTCCGGGCGGCCGACGGCGAACTCGCCTGGCGATACCGGGCGGCCCCGCAGGACCGGCGGATCGTCTCGGAGAGCCGCCTCGAATCGCCCTGGCCCGTCCACGGCAGCGTGCTCGTGGAGGACGGCCTGGTGTACGCCACCGCGGGGCGGTCGACGTTCCTGGACGGCGGCATCCGCCTCGTCGCGCTCGACCCGGCCACGGGTGCCGTGCGGCACGAGGCCCGGCTCGACACGTGGTCGCGCACCCGCACGGACGCCGAGGGCAAGCCGATCGTCCCGGCCCACCACATCGAGGGGGCGCTGTCGGACATCCTCGTCGCCCAGGACGGATTCCTGTATCTTGGCATGTTCAAGTTCAACCGGGCGATCGAGCGGCAGCAGGTGCCGTATGTCATGGAGGGTGACCCGGACGAGGGCGGCGGCATCGCCGTCAAGGGCAAGCCGTACACCGCCCCGAACGAGCACCCGGAGCGGGACCTCGAGAAGGTCCAGCGCGACTGGATCGAGCGGACGCAGAAGGGCATGGTGGCCCGCCTGCGCGAGCAGTACGGCGGGTGGAACCTGGGCGACCGCAAGATGGGCCTCCACCTGCTGGCGAACTTCACGTTCCTGGACGACTCGTGGTTCAACCGCTCGTTCTGGATGTATTCGGATACGTGGCCGGGCTTCTACATCGCCCAGCGGGGCGCGAAGACCGGCCAGATCCTCTCGGTCGGGCCGGAGCGGACGTACGCGTTCCAGGCGTACCCGTCGCGCGACCTGCAGAGCCCGCTGTTCGTGCCCGGCCGCGACGGGTACCTCCTGTACGCCGACCGGAACGAGACGGAGCCGGTGCTGCGCGAGGGGACGCGCGGCACGCCGAAGGGGTGGGGCTTCACGCGCCGCGTGCCGCCGGAGTGGTATGCGTGGGTGCCGGTGCGGGTGCGGGCGATGGTCCTGGCGGGCGAGCGCCTGTTCGTGGCCGGCCCGCCGGACGTCGTGCCGGAGGACGACCCGATGGCGGCCTTCGAGGGCCGGGCGGGCGGCGTCCTGCGGACGGTGGCGGCGGCGGACGGCGAGACGCTCGCCGAGGCGCGCCTCGCCGCGCCGCCCGTCTTCGACGGCCTCATCGCGGCCGGCGGACGGCTCTACATGAGCACGACGGCCGGCCGGCTCGTGTGCTTCGCGGCGCGGTGATCCGCCGACGGCAGGTCGGCGCATGTCTTGTTGAGCCGCCGACGGCACGTCGGCGGTCGTTGGCTTGGGGAAAGGCTTACGCCGATCCTCGCCGACCTTCGGTCGGCGGCTCAACAGGGGTGGTGCAACGTTACTCCGCCGAGAACTTGTGGATCATCACGTGCTTATACGTCTGGCCGGGCTTCAGCGTCACGGACGGGAAGGCCGGCTGGTTCGGCGAGTCCGGGTAGTGCTGTGTTTCCAGGCAGAAGCCGTCGTGCTTCTCGTACGCGACGCCGCCCTTGCCCGTGATGGTGCCGTCGAGGAAGTTGCCGGAGTAGAACTGGATGCCGGGCTGGTCGGTGTGGATTTCCATGACGCGGCCGGTGGTGGGCTCCGTGACGCGGGCGGCGAGACGGACCTTGCCGGGCTCGTAGCCGCTGGCGACGAAGTTGTGGTCGTACCCGCCCTCGACCTTGCCGATGTCCTTGCCGATGGGCTTGGATTCGGTGAAGTCGAACGGCGTGCCCTCGACGGGCTTGAGTTCGCCGGTGGGGATGAGGCCCTCGTCCACGGGGGTGTACTTGTCGGCGTTGAGCATCAGTTCGTGGCCGAGGATGTCCCCCTTTTCGGGCCCCCGCAGGTTCCAGTAGGTGTGGTGGGCGAGGTTGACGACCGTCGGGGCGTCGGTGGTAGCGGTGAACTCGGCCTTGAACTCGCCTGCCTTGGTGAGCGAGTAGAGGGCCGTGACCTGGAGGGTGCCGGGATAGCCCTCCTCGCCGTCGGGGCTGGTGCGGGTGAACTTGACGCCGGCACCGTCGGGGGTCTGGACCATCTCGGCGTCCCAGAGGCGTTTGTCGAACCCCTTCTCGCCGCCGTGCAGGTGGTTCTCGCCGTCGTTGGTGGCGAGTTGGTACGTCTTGCCGCCGAGGTCGAACGTCCCGCCCGCGATGCGGTTGGCGTACCGCCCGACGGTGGCGCCGAAGTAGGAGGTGTTGCCGAGCCACCCTTCGAGCGAATCGTAGCCGAGCGTCACGTCGCCGACCTTGCCCTCCTTGTCGGGCACCTCGACGCTGACGGTGGTGGCGCCGTAGTCGGTCAGTTTGACGCGCATGCCGTTGGAATTGGTGAGGGTGTACAGGTGGACCTCGCGCCCGTCGGGCATCTTGCCGTAGACGGTTTCCGCAACGCCGAAACGCTCCATTCCTCTTTCCCCCTTCATCTCCATGGGTTCTTCCTCCTGTTTCTGGCAGGACGCGAGGCATAGGCAGCAGGCGCCCAGGATCACGAGAAACCGGCCGCGGGGGATGGATGCCATTGCGTATCTCCTTGCGGTTGCGTTTGAAACTGCGTGCCACGGCGGGTCTTGCCCCGCCGTGGTCGTGTCCCGCCAAGGTCACGGCCGGACAAGGCCGGCCGTGGCACATGCGCCGCGGGCCACCTACTTCACCTCCAGAGCAAAGATCGTAACGCTGTAGGCCGGGACTGCAAGCGCCTTGTCAGCGCCGCGGACCGCGCCTTCCTCGATCGTGACCTTCGGCGGCCGGCCGGGATGGTTGTACGCCTGCGGCCCGGGGCCCGTCAGGACCCACCGTGTGCCCTTGCCGGTTAGGCGGGCGCCGGCCACGTCGAGCGGGATCTCGGCCGCCCGCCGCGTCGGATTCACCACGCCCACCGTCAGGGCCTTGCGGTCGTCGGTCCAGGCGGCCATCGCATTGACGAGGCCCTCCACCTCCGTCGCGACGGGCACCGTGCCGAAGTGGCGGCGGTACATCTCGAGGGCGAGGCCGGTCGTCTCCATCGCGGCGGCGGTGCGGGTCGTCTTGATCGCCCCGATGACGTTCACCGTCTGGGCATAGTTGGCCATATAGAAGAGGTCGCTCTCGCGGAACATCTCGTGGAGGCCGGCGGCGATGCCGAGGGCGTCCTTCAGGAAGTACCGCGTGCCGAGTTCGCCGAAGACGTGCGGCCCGTACCAGTAGTTCCATTCGTCGAGGGCGATGTCGATATCTTTGCCCTTCAGGGCGTCGATCTCGCGGCGGTAGCGGCGATGGGCCTCCGTCTTGGCGCGGACGGCGTCCGGAATCTGCCGGACGTGGCCCACCAGGCCCGGCCGCTCCCGGCAGTAGAAATGCTCGCTGATGAGGTCCATGGCCTCGGCGCACTCGCGGAGCATCGTCTCGGACCACTTGCCGGCGGCGCCCACGGCCACGAGTTGGATGGACGGGTCCACCTCCCGCATCGCCTTGGCGAACGCGTTATGCTTCTTCACGTAGTCTTCGAGCGGCATGTGGCCGAGTTGCCACCCGCCGTACATCTCGTTGCCGATGCCCCAGAACCGGACCTTCCACGGCTCGGGCCGGCCGTTCTCGGCGCGGCGCTCGCCCATCGGCGCGTCGGCCGGGCCGTTGACGTACTCGACCTGATCGGCGGCCGCCTCCACCCCGCCGAGGCCGGAGTTGACGGCGATGTACGGGTCGGCGCCGAGGGTCTCGCAGAAGTGGAGGAACTCGTGGAGGCCGAAGTCGTTCGACTCCACGCCCGTCCAGGCGGGGTTCTTTCGCGGCGGCCGGCGGTCCCGTGGGCCGACGCCGTCCTGCCAGTCGTACCCGCTCACGAAGTTGCCGCCCGGCCACCGGTAGACGGGCGAGTCCAGGCGCCGGAGCAGCGCCAGCGTGTCGGCCCGCATGCCGCCGGCGTGGTCCGCGGGCATCAGGCTGACGGTGCCGACGAGGCACGGCGACTTGTCCGTCACCCGGATTTCGAGGACGCCGTCGTTCGTCGTCGCGCCGGCGGTGAATCGGAAGGAATCTCTGCGGTACGCGCCGGCATCGTTCTCGATGACCGTGCCCATGTCCTCGTCGCCCCAGCGGAGGCCGACCTCGAGGCGGGTTTCCTCGCCGACGGGCCGGGTCCAGATGTACCCCACGTATTCCTTGCCCTTCACGAGGCCCAGGTCCCTCTGGGCGATGCCGCCGCCGGGGGCGATGCGCGGCGTGTGGTCGCCGACGAACGAGTCCTCCTTGACCATCGTCACGGCGCCCTTCTTGCCGACCGCTTGCCACGGCGAGGCCTTGAGGATGGGGAAGGGGGCCTCCTCCGTCGGCCGCCGGCCCTTGCCGTACGGGTCGTAGTCGGGCGTGACGGGGTAGAAGAACTTGCGGTCGATGAGCATCTCGGCCCAGATGCCGCCGTAGATGCACCGGCCCAGGTGCTCGATGAACTGGCCGTACACGTATTTCGATATCGGGTGGCCGGCCTTTGCGGCGTCGATGCGGACGGCGGGCCTGGGCATCTCGCGCTCGCCGATCTTGACGAGGCTGACGTCGTCCCACCATGCCTTGCCGGTGGCTTGGCCCCATCCGCCGAAGAGGCAGTTGACCTGGAGGCCCGTCTGGTCCTGCGTTTCGAACTCGACCTCCACCTTCGTCCAGCCGCGGGTGCCCGTGACGGCCTTCGTGGCCGTGGGCTGGAGGTTATGGACGTTCATGAGGGCCCCGCGGGCGCCGTCCTTCGTCTCGACGTTCTCGGTCTTGATGTATCCCGAGAGGCGGTACCGCGCCAGCGGCTCGACGGGGACGCTGGCGGTCCAGGCGATGTCGGCCCCGTCGGCGGATTCGATGCAGACGGCGCGGTCACCCGAGCGGCCGGTGTCGGCCCAGTGCCACTCGCCCTTGCCGGCCCAGGAGCCGTGCTTCCAGCCGGCGGGGCTGTTGCCTTCGCCCTTCTCGAACGAGGGGTTGGGCAGCAGGTTCTCCGCCTCGGCCGCCGCCCCGCCGCGCGCCGCGCCGTTGCACGCGGCCAGGGTAAGGGTGGCGGTAAGGGCCAGGCCGGCCAGTGTGAACGTACGCATCGCAATCTCCTTCGGGTCAGCGTTTCTCGATCGTCACGACGCTCGCCGACAGCGGCGGGAGCGTCAGGCGGATCGTCCGCCCGTCCACCGCCACCTTCGCCGGCTCCGGCTGGACGTGGCGGGGCTGCTCGAGCGTGTTCCGCGCCTCCAGCGACCCCGGAGCCACGCACTGCATCGCGGCCTCGGCCACGTCGAAGCCCCCCGCGACGGTCAGTTCCACGGGCACGGCCTCGTCGGTGGGGTTGACGGCCTTCCAGGTGACGGTCCGGCCGTCCGCGGAACGCGTGGCGACGGCGTTCAGGGCCCCGGTCTCGCCGCCCATGGCCACGCGGTGCGGGGCGTAGTGCTCGCGCCACAGGTCCATGACCACGTAGTTCGGCGCGGGGAACCACGTGCGGTGATCGAAGTTGATGAACGCGTTGTCCCACGACCGGGCCGAGACGTGCCGCAGGAACAACGCGGGGCCGCCGATCTCCAGCACGTCGCCGCACCGTTCGAAAGCGTTCAGCAGGCCGCCGCAGTACAGGCCCGTCCGCCAGTCGGTGCTCTGGGCGTTCCACTCCGAGACGTAGATCGTCACGTCGGGGTTCTTGGAGTTGGCGATCAGGTCGGCGGTCTTGCGGAAGAACGCCTCGTAGGCGCGCGGCCCGCCGGCGAAACGGTTCGGGTTCTCGTAGTGGTGGATGCTGAGGTAATCGATGAGGTCGGCACATCGCTCGATGATGGTCCGGTTCCACGCCAGGCCGTTGCGTCCGTCGCCCATCCCCCCGCTGCCGCAGGCGGCGATGCGGATGGACGGGTCCACCTCCTTCATCTTCGGGACGAACGTGCGGACGGCCTCGGCGTAGGCCTCGGCGCCCATGTGCCAGGTCTCGTTGTCGACCTCCCAGTACCGGACGCCGTACGGGTCCGGATGGCCGTTCTCGGCCCGGACCTTGCCCCATTTCGAATCAGCGGGCCCGTTGCAGTACTGGATCCAGTCCTGCACCTCCCGGATGAAGTCCTCCCGCCGCACCTGGCCGTTCCAGTGCTTCGTGCCGATGTTGACGACGATGAGCGGCTCGGCGTCGACCCTGCGGCACATGGCCAGGAACTCGTCGGTGCCATAGGAGTTGACGTCGACGTCGTCCCAGATTTCTCGCGGATACCGGCCCCGTTCGTGCTGCGGCCCGATGCCGTCCTTCCATCGGTAGGCGGAGGCGAAGCACCCGCCCGGCCACCGGATGACGGGGGGCTCCAGGTCGGCGACCGCTTTCAGGAGGTCCGGCCGAAAGCCGCCGGTCTCGCGGGCGGCGTCGGCCATCAGGCTGACCTGGTCCAGCCACACCGTCGCCTTGCCGAGGACTTCAACCTGGAGGGCGGCGTTCTCGGCCGTCTGCTTCGCCTTGAGCCGCACGGGGAAGGCTTTCCACTCGCCCGTCGGGGCGGGGAGATTCTGCTCGGCCAGGACCGTTTCGCCGTCGAGCAGGGAAACGCGGAGGCCCTCCGGCGCCTTGCCGCGCACCCACACCGAGCCGCGGTACGTCTCGCCGCGCCGGACGGCGAGCCGCGTCTGCCGGATGCCGACGGCCGGGCCGTCGCCGGCGACGCGCACGCACGCGTCGCTGTTCAGCGGGTCCTCGTCCGTCAGGGTCACCGTCCCCCGGCCGCACGCTTCCCAGAACCGTCCGGCGGAGGGCCGGGCCAGGTCCGTCGGAAGGCCCTCGAAGAGGACCTTGCCGTCCAGCGAGGTCACCTTGAGGTTGCGGAACCGGGCCCGGGTGCCCCAGGTGCCGAGACCGACGCGGCCGGCCAGGTGAGCCTTGCCGGCCTCGTCGGTGAAGTTGATGAGTTCCTTGCCGTCCAGGAAGACCCGGATGCGGGGCCCCTGGCAGCGGACGCGGATGGCGTACCATCGGCCTTCCTCGATGGCGCCGTCGACGGCGGGTCCGACGGCGAGCCAGCGTCCCTCGCCCTTGCGGCCGCGCTCGATGGCGTGCCGCTGGTTGTTCCAGCCGCCGAGGTTGACCCAGTAGAAGTCCTCGTCGCCGGCGACGCGAAAGAGGATGAGGAACCCCTCGGCGCCGCCGGTCTTCTTGGCCTCCAGGGTGAACTCGTAATCGCGCCAGGCGGTGTCGCCGAAGGGGAGGCGGACGTTGTCGGCCAGGGCCGTCTGGGCGATCTCGTCGCCGTCCCTCCGCCACCGGCCGGCGGTGTCGCTCTGCTCGAAACTGCGGTTCCAGACCCTCTCGCCCCACAGGCCGCCGTTGACCGAGTGGAAGATGTGCTCCAGGAAGTGGCCGTACACCTTCACGTCGATGGGGTTGACCACCTTGTCCGGCCGGATGATGAGGCGGACGGGTTCGGCGGCGCCGGCCGGCGCCGCCAGGCAGGCGGCCGCCAGCAGGGCGGCCAGGAACGCGTGACGCATGGGAGCACTCCTCTCCGAAACCGGGAGACTGTTCCACCCCTTCATACCAGAACCGCCGGTATCGGGGTAGACAATATCGCGCAATAATCTGGCCATGTTGCGCAAAGGCGGACGGGGCTGCCGGACGCCCTCCGGCAGGACTCGGACCGTCCCCGCCGGGTCCCGGCCGGCCGTCAGCGGGCGCGGACGTGCGTGCGGTACCCGGCCGGCGTGACGCCCATCTGCCGGCGGAAGACCTTGCCGAAGTAACTCGGGCTCGAGAAGCCGGCGGCCTCGGCGACGCGGGCGGTGGGCAGGTCGGTCTCCATCAGCAGGTGTGTGGCGCGGTCGAGGTGGACCCGTTGGATCTCCTGGTGGATGGACCGGCCGACGGCCCGCCGGAACCGCATCTCCAGCGCCCGGCGCGACAGGCCCGCCGCCCGCACCACGTCCACCACCTGGACGGGCTCGGCCGCCCGGTCCCGGATGTGACGGAGGGCGTCGGCCACCTCGCGGTCCTCGACCGCCAGGACGTCCGTCGACTGGCGGGTCTCCACGCGCAGCGGTTCGACGACGATGCGTTGCCCGGCCGCCGGCCGCCCGTGCATGAGGGCATCGAGCAGGGCGGCCGCCTCGAACCCGCCGCGCTCGGTGTTCAGCGCCACGCTCGAGAGCGGCGGCGTGGAGAGGTCGCACAGGAGTTCGTCGTTGTCGACGCCGATGACGGCGGCCTCCTCCGGCACGCGGACGCCGGCGGCCCGGCACGCCTCCAGCACCTGCCGGCCGCGGTCGTCGTTGCACGCCATCACGCCCACGGGTTTGGCCAGGTCGCGGAGCCAGGCGGCGAGGGTGGCCTGCTCGCGGCCCCATTCGCGGTCGCGTTTCCGACGGGGCTGGGGATAGACGTGGCAGTCGAGCCCGGCCTCGGCCAGGCGGGCCACGAACCCCTCCTGCCGCCGGCGAGACCACACCCGCCTCGCCACCCCCACGTACGCGTACTGGCGGAACCCGCGGTCCAGCAGGTGCTCGGCCGCCAGGCGGGCCGCACCGGGCGAGTCGGACCGGACCTCCGCCACGCCGGCCAGCGGGCTGCCGTCGGAGAGTTGCGCGTCGGAAAGGTCCAGGGCCACGAGCGGGAGGCCCGTGGCGAGGACCGCCTCGGCGATGCGCGGCGTTTCGAGCCGCGCGATGATGCCCGTGCCGCCCCACTGCCGCATCTCCGGCAGCGCCTGCTCGAAGTCGCCGGGCGTGATGTAGAACGCCCAGCCTCCGTGCAGGCGGCTGCAGCGGACGATGCCCCGAAGCAGCCCCCGCCCGTACCCGCGGGCCGTCTCGATGAGCAGGGCGACTTTCGGTTGGTGGGTTCGCATGGGGAGGGCGGTGTCGTGGTACGCCGGCGCCCGGGCCGGCGACGGCACGTCGCCGGTCGTTTTCTTCTGCCGAGATCAGTCTTCTCGCCGCAGTGTCCGGACGCCGAACAGGCCGCCCGCCGTCTTGCCGGGATGGGCCTGGAAGCGGACGGTCACGGCCTCCTTTCCGCGGGTCAGTTCCTCCGGAATCGGATACGTCACGTCGAAGAACGTGCCGGGCTTCTCGCGGTCCAGTTGCTGCGTGGCGATCCTGGTGCCGGCCACGAGGATGTCGAATTCGCGGCCGCCGGCGTCGTCGCCCCAGTACGTGCAGAGCAGGTCGATGGGCGCCTTCGGGTCGACCTTCATGCGGAACTCGAAGTGCCCGCCGCCCGTCGCGTGCCGCCACGTGCGTCCGCGGAACTCGCCGGCGGCGGTCCGCTCGCCCGCCAGGCCGTGGTCGCGCTCCGGCTGCATCTCGCCGATGCGGAGGACGTCCAGCGTCCGGGCCGCCAACTGCTCGCGGCGCCGGCGCTCGGCCGCCAGGGCGGCCTTGCGTTCCTCCCACGCCGCGGGCGTGAAGACGTCCCAGTAGACGGCGTACCGGCGGTCGTGGAAGCCGTAGAGCGGGCGGAGCGTCACGTCCTCCGGCCGGCCGACGCCTACGGTCCGGAACGCGAGCGCCTCGCCCTCGACCCGCTGGACCCATTCGCCGACGGGCCGGCCGCCGGTCACGAAGACGGGCACGGTCGGCTCGGCGGCGTCGGCGGTGTCGCCGGCGGCGCCCGGGTGGATGGGCCCGAGGTCGCCCGCCAGGACGACCGGGCCGTAAAGGACGGCCACGCGGTTCGGATCGTCCGGCATGGCCTCCGTCCGCAGGCCCATCGGGATGCGGACGGTGACCGCGTCGCCGTCTGCCCACGTGCGGTCGAGGACGGCCCACGTGCCGGGTTCGGCGTCCGCCTTGACGCCCTTGCCGTTCACTTGGATTTCGAGCGGCCCCTGGGCCCAGCCGGGGCAGCGGATGCGGACGGCGGTGCGCACCGGCTTCTTCGCCGACATGATCAGCCGAACCGTGTCGTCGGCGGGGAAGGCCGTCTCCTGCCGCACCGTCAGGCCCTTCTCGGGCCACGCGAGTTCCGAGGCGACGAACAGCGCGACGTACAGCCCGCCGGCGTCGCGCCAGTAGATGGAGTCGCCGTACTTCGCGTGGTTCTCCATCCCGGTGCCGTGGCAGCAGGTCCAACTGGTGAAGGGCGCCTGGAACCGTTTGAACTCGCCGGAGCCGAGCGGCAGGAAGTACGTCATCATGCCCGTGTCGGGGTGCTGCGAGGCGAGGATGTGGTTGACGAGCCCCCGCTCGTAAAAGTCGGCGAACTCCACGCCCACGTGCCACGCGAAGAGGTGCCGCGTGAGTTTCAACATATTGTACGTGTTACACGATTCGGTGGTCTTGGGGCCGAGGCGGTCGGCCAACTCGTCGGGCGGGCCGAAGTATTCGTGGTGGCTGTTGCCGCCCGTTACGTACGAGTGATGGTACACGACCCGTTGCCAGAAGAACTCGGCGATGGCGCGGTCGCGCCCGTCGCCGGTCACCTCGAACCGGCGGGCGCAGCCGATGATCTTGGGAAACTGCGTGTTGGCGTGCTTGCCGGGCAGGATGTCCTCGCCGCGCGACAGCGGGCCCAGGATCGCCTCGTGATGGAACTTGCGCGACAGGGCCAGGTACCGCTTCTCGCCGGTGACGGCGTAGAGTTCGGCCAGGACCTCGTTGATGCCGCCGTGCTCGCAGGCGAGCATCCTCTGCCACTGTTCGTCCGTCAGGTTCTTCGTGACCTCGCATACCCAGTCCGCCAGGCGCGTGGCCACGGCCAGGGCCTTCTCGCTGCCGCAGTAGCGGTAGGCGTCGAGCAGCCCCGCGAACTGCTTGTGCAGCGTGTACCAGGGGACCCAGATGCCGTTCAGGTCGAAGCCTTTGGAGCGGATGTTCCCCTCGGCCACCTCCTTGAAGCACTTCCGCCCGCCGGGGAAGGCCGCCAGGTACCCGTCGCCGTGGGCTTCCTGGCAGGCCGCGAGTTCGTCGACGATGTAACGGACCTTCTTGCGGAGGACCTCGTCGCCCGTGGACGCGACCATCATGGCGGCGGCCGACAGGTAATGGCCGAGCGAGTGGCCGGCGATCGTATTCCGCTCCCAGCCGCCGTACGCGTCGGCCTTCGGCTCCAGGCCCGCCTCTTTGCGGAACCAGGCGAGCAGGCGGTCGGGCTCGACCCGGCGGAGGTACGCCCGGTCGCGCTCCCGGGCCGCGCGGAACGGCCCCTCGCCCAGGCGGACCTGCTCCAGCGGAAACGGGCGGGCGGCGAAGTCGATCGCCGGCGCGACCTCGTGCGGCATCGCGCCGTTGATCCAGTCGGCCCGGGCGGTGCGTGTGCAGCACACCGCGCCGCACCCGAGAGCGAGAAGCAGGAACGCTTGCAAGCGTATCATCTAAGCCTCCGGTTGGGGTTGTGTGAACGCGGCGGACGTTGAGCCGGCGACGACACGTCGCCGGTCGTCGCCGTGTGCCACGCCTGGGCGCGGTGGTTCTCCATACCCCCCGCGCTCCCATGGCAATTCGCGGCGACCTTCGGTCGCCGGCTCAACGTTCGCCTGCCAGTGCGTGTCTGCGTGCTCGCGGCGACCTTCGGTCGCCGGGTCAACGGACGCGCGGTTTGCCTATTCCTTTGCCGCGTCGGGCAGGACCCCGTCGGCCATCGTCCGGCCGCGGAAGTCCTCGAACCGGTGGAACGTCAGGTAATTGGCGTCGTGGGCGTTGTGGGCGCCGCCCAGGCCGTCGTCGTACGCCGTCCGGATGGCCGCGACCAGGTCCGCGCCGTCGAACCGCCAGTCCGGGTACTGGAACCCGTGCCGGGCCACGTCCGGATGGTACAGGAGGACGGTCCGCACCGTCCAGTGTCGGAGGTCGTCGGAAGCGAGGAGGGCGAGCGTATTGCGGCCGCGGTCCGTCGAGGCGAAGACCCGCGTGCGGTTGTGCCGGCTGCCGGGTCCGAAGATGTCGTGCGAGGCCACGTAGGTGCCGTCGGGAAGGATCGCCAGGCTCGGCGACCCGACGTACCGCATCGCCCGGGCGGGGAGGTGGTCGACGACGACGCCGGGGACGCGGGAGTGGTCCGGCTCGGCGGCGCGGGCGAGAAGCGGAAGCGCCGCTGCGAGGACGATCACGAGGATCACGAGAGCGGGCCGGCGGCGTGTCATGGTTTCCTCTTGTTCGCGGGGCGGGGCGTCAACGTGACGCACACTTAGCCGCCGCGCTTGCGCGGCGCGTGCCGTTTCGTGTGTCGAACGCGCCGGCCAAGGCCGGCGGCTAACTATGGCGTGCCTACACGTTCTCCGGCGTCGGATGGACCCACGGCTTGCGGTAGGGGCGGGCGAGGAGGCCGGTGGCCTCGGCGTCGGCCGTGCACACGCCCTTGTCGGGATCGTAGACGAGGGTGCGGCCGAGTTGCATCGCCAGGTTCCCGAGGATGCAGCAGGTGGAGGAGATGAAGCCCTCCTCGATGTCGGCGACCGGCCGGCCGCGCTCGGCAATCGCCCGCAGGAAATCCTGCATGTGCCGCCGGTTCGCCGGGGCGGCGTACGGTTCCAGCCGCGGTTCGGTCTTGTCCTCGGGGTACGTGTCCCGCTCGTCGAGGAAATCCTTGTGGACGGGTTTGCCCTTGGCGGGCTCGAAGTCGTAACTCCTGACGCCCACCTTCAGCGTGCCCCGGTCGCCGTAGAGGATGGCGGCCCATCCGTAATCCTGGTACGGGCGGCTGCCCCATCGGCGATGGGTCCAGACGACGGTCCGCTCGTCGTAATCGAAGGCGACGTCCAGCGTGTCGGGGATGTTGGCGATGTCGTCCGTGCGGACCCACAGGCCGCCCGAGGCCGAGATGCGTTTCGGCCACCCCAGGCCGAGCATCCACCGGACCATGTCGAACATGTGGATGCCCATGTCGCCGATCGTCCCGTTGCCGTACTCCATGAACGACCGCCAACTGCGCGGGTGCAGGCGGGGGATGTACGGCCGCAGGGGCGCCGGGCCGGTCCAGAAATCGTAATCGAGGCCCTCGGGCGGGTCCGTCGGCTTCGGCTGCCCGCGCATGCCCCCGTGGTAGTAGCAGCACGTTTCAACCCAGCCGATCTTGCCGAGGCGGCCCGTGTCGATGAACTCTTTCTTGGCCTCGATGATGTGCGGCGTGCTGCGGCGCTGGGTGCCCACCTGGACGACCCGTTTGTACTTGCGGGCGGCGGCGAGCATGGCCTGCCCCTCGACCACGTCGACGCTGATGGGCTTCTCGACGTACACGTCCGCGCCCGCCTTCATGGCCGCGATGGCCGCCAACGCGTGCCAGTGGTCCGGCGTGGCGACGATGACGATGTCGAGATCCTCCTTCCGGAGCATCTCGCGGTAATCGCCGTACGTGTTCGGCCGCTTGCCGGAGGCGTGCCGCTCGGCGACGCGGTCGGCGGCCTCGGCGAGCATCTTGGCGTCGACGTCGCAGAGCGCGGCCGGGACGACCGGTTCCACCTGCATCAGGCGGAAGAGGTTGAACTTGCCGAACCAGCCGGGCCCGATGACGCCCACGCGCTTGGCCTTCTGCCGGGCGACGGCGGGTCCGTGGGCGCAGCCGGCCGAGACGGCCAGGCCCGCCGTGCTCGCTTTCAGGAACGTTCGACGGTTCACGGGTTTTCTCCCAAGAGGGGTGCGGGGCGGCTGCCGCCGACGGCGGCGTCGCCCCTTCGGTGGGCCAGTCTACGGCGGGGAGCGCTCCGCGCCAAGGGTTCGTCGGCGTTGAGCCGGCCAGGCTGCGGGATCGCCGGTCGTGCGGCCCGCCGGGACGCGTTCGCTTTGCTGTTGAGCCGGCGACGGCACGTCGGCGGTCGTTCTTGGCGCGCCGGCACGGCTTCGCGCCTCGCGGCGACCTTCGGTCGCCGGCTCAACGCCGTTGCCTATTGCCGACTCCCTGTTGCCGGTTGCCTGCCTTTCGACACTTTAAGAAAACGCGTTTTCGCCCGAACGCCGAAAATGGTGGTTTTCGGCTTTCCGATCGTCGATTCTGGCCCGTGAGGGACGATTCGGGGGTCGAATGTTAAAATGGGTAAGGCCAAACGCGCGACTTTTGCCCCGCTTTTTCCGGAAACGCGCGAAAACGCGCGAAAAACGCCCCGGAAATTTCGGGTTTTCGATCCTCCATCAAGCAGGCTCCATATGAATTAAAAGCGCGATCAGGATGGCAATCGGCACCCGGCAGTCGGCATTCGGGATTCGGCATCAGGCAACAGCAACGAGAACCGCAAGGACCCCGCCAAGGCTCGGCAACCCACATTTAGCCGCCGGCCTTGGCCGGCGCGTTCGAACCACGGCAGGCATCAGGCAACCGGCATCAGGCGACGCCAACAGCAACGGCCACGGCGAGATTCCTCGGCTCGCTGCGCTCGCTCGGAATGACAAAGGCTGCGGCCGAGGACCATTCTCCACAGGCCGCAGGCCTGCTTGGGCATTGAGCATTGGCCATTCAGGCGACACCGAACGGCAAAGCGGCGCCCGCGCCGCCGCCGTCCAGACAACGGCCAACGGCCACGGCGAGCCCATTCGCTTCGGGCTCACCACAGGCCGGCCGCGGAGAGCAATTGCGACACCGCCCAATCCAGGAGGTACACCAGCCCGGCGCCGGCCGCCAGGACGAGCGGCGCTAGGAGGACGAGCAGGAGCACGGCCACGATGACGCGGTGAGGGCGGTTCACGAAGAGGTCCTTGCGTTGTTCCCGGCCGGACGAGGCCGGCCGGGCCACACGCTTTCCCCTTGAATGTCACGGCGCGCGGCCCGCAAGCGGGCC
>JAWODB010000054.1:0-29399 GCA_046483505.1 Phycisphaerae bacterium | reverse complement strand
TTCTTCGTAGGCGATCTCGCGGAGGGCGTCCATGACGGCCGCCGGGTCCAGGTCCTTCGGGCACCGCTGCGTGCACGTCAGGCACCCCACGCAACTCCACAGGGCGGTGCTGGAGAGGAGGGTGTCGACGGCCTCCTCGTCACCGATCTGCACCAGCCGCATCACCTGGCTGGGCGTGAGGTCCATGAACGGAGCCATCGGGCACCCCGCGGTGCACTTGCCGCACTGGTAGCACTCGCGGACGTCGACGCCGGTGCGCTCGAGGACCTCGTCGGCGAGCGTTTTCTCGCGGGTTTCGGTCTCGGTATGGGCCACGGGTGCCTCCGAATCAGTGGCGACGCTCTCCACCTGTGTGTCGGACCCGGGAAGGGGTCCCGTCGGACGGCGGGGCCGGTCGTCCGGTCAAAACCGCCCTCGCGCCCGAAGTTCCCCCGAAGGTACTCGCCGTCGGCCGCCAAATCCCGCACCCCGCCGACGCCGAGCGGGCAGGACCCAAGGCAGGGGGTTCCGTTTGTCTCAGGAATCTTACGGACGCCGGAGGGGTTTGGCAAGTCTTAACCGGACCGGCCGTCCGGCGGTTTTGACTTGGCAACCGCACGCCTGATGGCGACAATCCGGGCATGTCCAACGCATCCGGCCGAGACGCCCTGACCCCCGCCGAGTAACTCATCGTCGGCGGCCTGTTCGCCGACGGTCCCTTCCTCCACAGGTGCCCCTTGATTTCTGTAAGCCGTGCGCTAGAATGGCCCTCGTGCCCACAGGGTGGAGTCGAGGGTATGAGCGGCGACGTGAGTGACAGAAAGTGGCTGGTGGTGGTCAAGGCTGGCAACCTGCGCAACAACCATCTATACATCGGCGACCGCCACGATTTCTCCCTATAGGGCTTTTCGTGGGCTAGGGGCATGAGGGGGGCGCAAGCGTGAGCAAATCGACACGGCCACCCAACTACGGCAAGTCCTGGGGACGCGACGAACTCATTCTTGCGTTTGATCTCTATTGCAGAATCCCTTTCAGCAAGGCAACCACGAAGAACCCTGCCGTACAAGAGGTGGCCCGCCTTCTTGGGCGTACGCCTGCGGCCGTATCGAGGAAACTCGGCAACTTCGGCTCGTTTGACCCCGCCCTCCAAGAGCGGGACATATCGGGTTTGCGGCACACAGGACAACTCGACCGCGAGATTTGGGACGAGTTTCATCACGACTGGGATGCACTGGTTGACGAGGCCGTGCAAATTCGCCAGCAGCGGCTAGGAGACATCTCGCCGGGGGACGTTCTCGAACCGCCGCAAGGACCCAGCGAAAAACTGGCCAGCCGCAAAGAGCGCCTTCATCAGGGCTTCTTCCGACAAGCCGTTATGAGTGCCTACGAAAACCGCTGTTGCGTCACCGGCATTTCGCTGCCAGAGTGCCTCAGCGCCAGTCATATTGTTCCCTGGAGTGAGGCTCCGCGCCTGCGAAGCGACCCCACGAACGGGCTATGCCTGAGCGCCACCTTTCACCGACTGTTCGACGCGGGGTTGGTTACGATACGGCCGGGGTTCACCATCCAGGTGTCGCGGGTTGTGCTTACGCGGTGCGATCCGCCGACCACCCAGCACGTTGCGTCCTTTCACGAGAAACGCGCCATGGAACCATCGCGGTTCGCGCCCGCAGAGGAACGCCTGAACTGGCATGCCGAGCATGTCTTCCAACACTAGCGCCGTGTTGCCTTTGCACCCATCCGCCATAAGTGGCAGGGAGTGGCCCCATGCCGCACGCTCAAAGTGACGTTTCCCTACTCGTTGAGGAGTACGCTACGCTCGTTGGCGAGGTGGCCTTGGACTGGGAGAGAGTGGGGTCCGCCCTTGCGAGCGAGGCGGATTGGACGCGGGAAGGCGCTGACACGGTGGTCACGCTCGCACGACAATACGGCTCGTTCGTGCTGCGCAATGCCCTGGCGCTGGCCCTTGCCACGCACGTTGAGGATGGCAGTGTCGCGATGTAATCCAAGGCGCAGGGCGCTCCAAGTGTCATTCCGACCGAGGCCTCGCGTAGCGAGGCCGAGCGGAGGAATCTCGCCTCGAAAGGCAGGCATCAGGGAACAGAGACCTGGCAACAGGCCACGACAACGACAACAGCCACGGCGAGATTCCTCGACTCGCTGCGCTCGCTCGCAATGACAGCAAACGCCAACGACCATAGCGAGATCCTTCGGCTGCGCTCGGGATGACAGACTACGGCAACAACCACGGCGAGACCCCTCGACCCGGCTCCGCCTTGCTCGGGGTGACAACGAAAGCCCATGGCCTCGCCCACGCCGACCTCGACCGGGCCGTCCTGGCGGCCTATGCGGCCGTGGACCCGGAGGGCGACTGGTCCGTGGATTGGGCCGACGTGTGGGAGGAGACCGGCGCGGGGCAGCCCCTGCCCGCCGGCCACGCCCTGGCCGAGGCCCGGGCCGACACCGACGGCCGCGTCCTGGCCGGCCTCCTTCGGCTGAACGCGGCGCGGGCGGGGTGATAAACGGCGGCTGCGAGCGAAGCGGCGCTTCGCTGCGTAGGTGTCGTTGTTGCCGTTGCCGTTGACCTGCTTCATCGCCGTTGCTGTTTGCCGTTCTTGGCGGCTTTGCGCCTTTGCGTGAGGTCGCCGTGGCCCTTGCCGTTCCTCAGGCACCCAGGCACTCAGGTACTGCCGTTGTCATCGCGCTTTTAATTCATATGGACCCCCATCGATGATGGATCAAAAAGCCGAAATTTCCGGGGCATTTTTGGCGCGTTTTCGCGCGTTTCCGAAAAAAGCGATGCAAAAGTCGCGCGTTTTGCCTTACCCATTTTAACATTCGACCCCCGAATCCTCCCTCACGCGCCAGAATCCACGATCGGGGAGCCGAAAACGGCCATTTTCGGTGTCACGGCGAAAAGCCGTTTTCTCAAAGTATCGATGGGAGCCTCAACCAGGCGAGAGTTGAGCCGGCGACCGAAGGTCGCCGCGAAGACGAGACTTGTTCCCGGGTGTCCAAACGGCCGGCGACGTGCCGTCGCCGGCTCAACGTGGGGCGCGCACGCCCCGGGCCAGGCGCACGACGTGACACAGTCAGCCGTCGGCCTTGGCCGCCGACCGCCCGCGCGGGCGGAGCCGCAAGGCCCAGCCCCGCAGGCCGCCGCGACGTGAGAACACGTGCCGCCGCGCCGAACCGGGCGACGCCGCCGCACGACCGTCTCGTCTTCGGTCACGCAGGCCGATGCGCGGGCCAGAGCAGGCTTGCAAGCGCCCTCCGGAGCGCGTACCATCGCCGCACCGCCGGAGCCGTCCCCGTCGGCCCCGGCCGGGATGCCGTGTGTCCGCAGGCGGGCCGGCAAGGAGAAGCGGCTTATGGAACTGAGTGCCATCGACATCGTCATCTTCTTCGTCTGGCTGGCCTCGGTGATCGCGATTTCGGTCTACGCGTCCCGTCGCGAGAAGACCGGCGAGGACTACTTCCTGGCCGGCCGCAAACTCGTCTGGTGGCTGATCGGCTTCTCGCTGATCGCCTCGAACATCTCGACCGAGCAGATGGTGGGGATGTCCGGCGGCGGGGTGCAGGACGCCGGCCTGGCCATTGCCAGTTACGAGTGGATCGCCGCCATTTCCCTCGTCATCGTGGCCCTGTTCCTGCTGCCGACGTTCCTGCGCCTGGGCATCTTCACCATGCCGCAGTTCCTGGAGCACCGTTACGGCAAAGGGCCTCGCACCCTGATGGCCGTCTACATGATCGCCATCTACGTCTCGGTGATCCTCGTCTCGGTCCTGTATTCAGGGGCCGTCCTGTTCCAGGAACTGATCGGCCTGAACCTGTACGTGTCCATCTGGGTGATCGGCCTGATCGCGGGGGCGTACACGATTTACGGCGGCCTGAGCGCGGTCGTCTGGTCGGACCTCCTGCAGGGCGCCGCCCTGCTGATAGGCGGGTCCATCATTGCCGTCCTCGCCTTCGCCGAGGTGGGCGGCGTGTCGGCCTTTGCCGAGGCCAACGCCGATCAACTCCACATGTTCCTGCCGTCGTCGCACGGCATCCTGCCCTGGACGGCCATGATCGTCGGCATCTGGATCCCGAACCTCTACTACTGGGGGTTGAACCAGTACATCACGCAGCGGACGCTGGGGTCCCGGAGTCTGCGCGAGGGGCAGAACGGCATCGTCTTCGCCGCCTTCCTGAAGATCCTGATCCCGTTCATCGTGGTCTTTCCCGGCATCATCGCGTTTCAGTTGTATGCGGATGAGATCGGCGGTCAGGGCGACCGGGCCTATCCGGTCCTGATTTCGCAGTTGCTTCCGGGTTACGGCCTGCGCGGGCTGGTGTTCGCCGCGCTGTTCGGCGCGGTGATGAGCAGCCTGGACTCGCAGTTGAACTCGGCGTCCACGATCTTCACGGTGGACATTTACGAGCGGTACATCCACCGGGACGCCTCGCCGCGCCGCCAGTTGTGGGTGGGACGGATCGCCACCGGCGTGTTCGTCCTCTTAGCCTGCGCCATGGCGCCGCTGCCGGGACTGCTGGGCGGCGTGTTCGAGTACATCCAGAAGTTCCAGGGGTTCATCTCGCCCGGCATCCTGACGGTCTTCGTGTTCGGCATGATCTTCCGGCGGGCCCGGTCGGGGACGGCCCTGCTGGCCATGCTCGTCAACATCCCGGTCTACGGGTGCTTGCTGGCTTTTCTGCCGGAGATGGCGTTCCTGAACCACATGGCCATCACCTTCGGCGCGTGCGTGGCCGTCATGGCGGTCGGCACCCTGGCGTACCCGCTCCCCGAGCCGAAGGAGATGCCCGGCACCAGCAAGATCGACCTGACGCCCAGCCGGGCGGCCTACTGGCTGGGGGCCGTGGTCGTGGCGATCACGGTTGCGCTCTACATCCTCTTCTGGTAACCGAGGGGGTCCCATGCTCCGCCGCTCGTTCCTGACGGCCGCCGCGGCCGGGCCGCTCGTCGTCCTCCGCGGAACCGGCCGCCGCGCCCGCGCCGCCGCTTTCGCCGAGGCCGCCGACGGAGAAGACCTCCCGCCCGTCCGGCAGATCACCCGCGGCCCGACGCATCACTGGTTCGGCTATTACGATAAACTCCAGTTCGACCCGACCGGCCGGTATGCCCTCGGCATGGAGGTGGATTTCGAAGGCCGCTCGCCCCGCGCCGACGACACCATCAGGATGGGCAGGGTCGACCTCGCGCGCGGCGACCGCTGGACCGACCTCGGCGCCTCCTGCGCCTGGGGCTGGCAGCAGGGGTGCATGCTCCAGTGGATTCCCGGTTCCGCCAGCCGCGTCCTCTGGAACGACCGGCAGGGCGACCGGTTCGTCTGCCACGTCCTCGACACGAAGAGCGGCCAGCGCCGCACCCTCCCCACGCCCGTCTACTGCCTGAGCCCGGACGGCCGGACCGCCGTCACGCCGGACTTCGCCCGCATCCAGGACATGCGCCTCGGCTACGGGTACCCCGGCGTGCCGGACCCGCACAAGGGCGACATGGCCCCGGCGGATGCCGGTATCTGGCGGGTGGACCTCGCGAGCGGCGAGCGGACGCTCATCCTGACGCTGGCCGACATCGCCGCCTTCGGCGACCGCCATCCCTCCATGGACGGGGCCAAGCATTACGTGAACCACCTCCTGTTCTCGACGGACGGGTCCCGGTTCATCTTCCTGCACCGCTGGCGGCCGGACGGCGGGAAGGGCGGTTTCGTCACCCGCATGTTCACCGCCCGGCCGGACGGCTCCGACCTCTACGTCCTGGACCCGTCCGGCGCCACGTCGCACTTCATCTGGCGCGACCCGCAGCACGTCCTCGCCTGGACCCGGCCGAAGGGCAAGGGGGCCGGTTTCTACCTCTTCACGGACAAGGCCCGTGAGGTGCAGCAGGTGGGCGAGGGCGTCATGACCCGCAACGGGCACTGCACGTACCTTGCGGACACCGACTGGATCCTGAACGATACGTACCCGCAGGGGAAGGCGCGGCTCCAGCACGTGTACCTGTACCACGTGCCGACGGGGCGGCGGGTGCCGCTCGGCCGTTTCCATCTGCCGCCCGCGTACAAGGGCGAGTGGCGGTGCGACACGCATCCCCGCTCCAGCCCGGACGGCACGACGGTGTGCATCGATTCGCCGCACACCGGCCAGGGCCGGCAACTGCACCTCATCGACATCCGCGGCATCGTGGGGTGACCTGCGCGGCCCGCCCGGGGGAGGGAACTGTGTGTGGCCCGGCCGGTCTTGCCCGGCCGGGAGCATGCCGGCGGCCCTACGCACGGCCGGACAAGGCCGGCCGCGGCACCAGCCAGATTTAGCCGCCGGGCTTGCCCGGCGCGTGCCGTTGTACGTTTGTGACGCACGGCCGGACAAGGCCGGCCGTGGCACATGGCGTAGAGGGATCGTATGCCCGACCTGCCCGAAACCCTCCGCGACGAGGCGGAACTGGACGACCTCCTCAGCCGTCCCTCGCCGGCGCTGGTCGAGTACGCCGCGGGCCTGGAGGGCGACGTCCTCGTCCTCGGCGCGGGCGGAAAGATCGGGCCGACGCTCGTCCGGATGGCCCGCCGGGCCCTGGCCGAGGCCGGTGCTCCCGGCGAGGTCGTCGCCGTCGCCCGCCGGCCGCTGCCGGCCCTCGCGGCCGAGGGGGTCTGCACGGTCGAGTGCGACCTCCTCGACCCAGACGCCGTCGCCCGCCTGCCGCGCGCACCGGACGTCGTTTTCATGGCCGGCCGCAAGTTCGGGTCCACCGGCGACGAGCCTGCCACCTGGGCCGCCAACGTCCTCGTGCCGTACCACGTGGCCCGGACGTTCACGGACGCCCGCGTCGCCGTCTTCTCCACGGGCTGTGTGTACCCGCTGATGCCCGCCGCCTCCGGCGGGGCGACCGAAGAGACGCCGCCCGACCCCGTGGGCGAGTACGCGATGAGTTGTCTCGGCCGGGAGCGGGTCTTCGATTACGCCTCCGCGGCCTGGGGCGATCGGGTCGTCCACCTGCGCCTCAACTACGCCGTGGAACTGCGTTACGGCGTCCTGGTCGACGTGGCCCGGCGGGTCCTGGCGCGTCAGGCCGTGGACCTCGCGACCGCCCACGTCAACGTCATCTGGCAGGGCGACGCCTGCGACTGGGCGCTGCGGAGCCTGGGCCTGGCGGCCAGCCCGCCGGCGGTCCTCAACCTGACGGGGCCGGAGACGCTCTCGGTCCGCGAAATCGCCGAGACGTTCGGACGCCTCCTCGACGTGCCCGTCCGGTTCACGGGGTCGGACACCGGCCGGGCGTACCTGAGCGACGCCTCGCGGGCCGTCGAACGGTTCGGCCCGCCGCGCGTCTCGGTGGACCGGATCCTCCGCTGGACGGCCGACTGGCTCCGCCGCGGCGGCCGGACCCTCGGCAAACCGACGCATTTCGAGGTCCAGGACGGGCGGTTCTGACAAGGCATGTCGCGCCGTGGGCCTCCCGGCCCATCGCGAGACGCGCCGGGTGAAAACATTTAGCCGCCGGGCTTGCCCGGCGCGTGCCGTTGCACGTTCGCGAAGCACGGCCGGACAAGGCCGGCCGTGGCACCCTCGCGATCGCAGCGCACCGGGGGTAAGCGTGCGAAGGAGACTCCGATGTCCGACGCCCCCACCTTCCGCGACACGCTGGCCCGTGGCGTGGTGCTGCCGGCGTGCCCGCTGGCCCTCGCGCCCGACCGCGACCTGGACGAGCGGCGCCAGCGGGCCCTCATCCGGTACTACTCGGCCGCCGGGGCGGGCGGCATCGCCGTCGGCATCCACACCACCCAGTTCGAGATTCACGACCCCCAGACCGGCCTCCTGGAACCCGTCCTGGCGCTGGCGGCCGAGGAGATGGACCGGGCCGACGCCCGCCGCGATGCCCCCCTGGTCCGCATCGCGGGCGTCATCGGCCGGACCGACCAGGCGGTCCGCGAGGCCGAACTCGCCGCCCGCCTCCGTTACGACGCCGTCCTGCTGAGCCTGGCGGCCCTGGCGGAGGCCGAGGACGAGGCCCTCGTCGCCCCCGGCCGCCAGGTGGCCCAGGTCATCCCGGTCGTCGGGTTCTACCTCCACCCGACGATCGGCGGCCGGGTCCTCTCGTACGGGTTCTGGCGGCGGCTGGCGGAGCTCGAGGACCTGGTGGCCATCAAGGTCGCCCCGTTCGACCGGTACCGCAGCCTGGACGTCATCCGGGCGATGGCCGAGGCCGGACGCGACGACGTCGCCCTCTACACCGGCAACGACGACCACGTCGTCCTCGACCTGCTCACCCGGTACCGCTTCATGGTCGGCGGGCAGCCGGTGGAGCGGCGGATCGTGGGCGGCCTGCTGGGGCACTGGGCGTTCTGGACGAAGCGGGCCGTCGAACTCCTCGACGCCTGCCACGGGATCATGGACGCCGGCGAGGGCGTCCCGCCCGAGATGATGCGCCGGGCCGGCGAGGTCACCGACGCCAACGCCGCCGTCTTCGACGCCGCGGGCGCCTTCCGCGGGGTGCTTCCCGGCATCCACGAGGTGCTCCGCCGGCAGGGGCTCCTGGCCGGCGTCTGCTGCCTGGACGGCGAGGCGTGCCTCTCGCCCGGCCAGGCCGAGGAGATCGACCGCGTCATCGCCGCCTACCCCCACCTGACGGACGACGACTTCGTGGCCGAGCACCGGGACGAGTGGCTGAGCGGGTGAGGCTGCGACTTCCCGCGCGGCGGGTCTCCGCACCCGGCGCGCCGATCTCGGAGGTGCCACGGTTTGCTCGTCAAACCGTGTTCTACGATCCCGGGGCACGGATTGACAAGCAATCCGTGGCACCCGGCATCTCGCGCCCCCGTCGTTCGAGCCGGCCGCGGGAGCGGCCGGTCATCACCATCCGCCGTGGCACGTGCCATGGCCGATGAGGCTGACCCGCTGCTTCCGCAGCGGGCTCGTTGCGGCCGGCTCGAACGAGGGGCGCGCCGGGTGCCACCCGGCGCTTCAGCGCGGTGCATCAGGAGATACACCGCGCGGCACTCGTACGGGCCGCGAGGCGTCCTTGCCCCTGAGCCGGTTCCCGTTACAATACCCGCCATACCCGCACCCGCCGGCCCCGTGACGGAGCGCCCATGACCATCCTCGGTCTCGACCTTGCCATCTGGATCGTCCTGGCGGTCTACTTCGCGGGCATGCTGCTGGTGGGATGGTGGAGCAAACGCCAGGCCGCCGACTCCGAGGGGTACCTGCTGGGCGGCCGGCGGTTCGGCACGCCCATGATGGTGATGCACGCCTTCGGGGCCGGCACGAATCCGACGGACACGGCCGGCACGATCAGCAAGACGATGACCGCGGGCGGGGCCGGCATCTGGGTCTCGTGGATGTGGATGTTCGGCACGCCGTTCTACTGGCTCATCGCCCCGGTCGTCCGCCGCATGCGGTACCTGACCCTGGCCGACTACTTCCGCGAGCGGTTCGGCCGCGCCGCCGCCGTCCTCTATACCGTCATCGCGAGCGTCGGGATGACGGTCTTCTTCGGCGGCGTGCTGCTGGCGACCGTCCGGACGGTCCAGGGGATGATGGGCCCCGCCGCCGCGCCCGGCCCCGGCCAGGCCGTGGACTGGTGGTTCTTCGGCATCCTCGTCGCGACGACCGCCGTCTTCGTCCTGTACGGGTACTGGGGCGGGATCGTGGCGGCCATCCGGACGGACATGGCCCAGGGCCTGATGATCATCGCCCTCTCGTTCCTGGCCATCCCGCTGGCGCTCAAGATGGAGGAGGTGGGCGGCCTGGGCGGCATGTGCGGCGTCCTCCGCCAGGCCGATGCCAACTACGTCCGCCTGTTCCACCCGGAGCAGTTCGACCTGGCGGCGATCATCGTCCTGTGCATCAACGCGCCGCTGACGGCCCTGGCGCTGCCGCACCTCATGAGCGTGACCTCCGCCGGCCGGACCGAATGGGAAGGGCGGATGGGGTTCGCCGGCGGCAACCTGCTGAAGCGCATCTGCACGATCGGCTGGAGCGTCCTGGGGCTGGCGTGGCTCGCCTACCTCATCCAGACGGACACGGTCGTGGTGCCGGACGAGGCGTTCGGCGACTGCATCCGGCACCTGCTGCATCCCGTGCTCCAGGGGCTGATGCTGGCGTGCGTGATGGCCGCCTCCATGTCGTCCGGCGACGCCGTTCAGGTAACCGTGGCGGGCCTGTTCACGCAGAGCCTGTACGGCGAGTACATCCGGCCGGGGGCGACCGACCACGAGCGGTACCGGTTCACGCGGCGGATGGGGGTGGTCATCATCCTCGTCTCGCTCGGCTTCGCCGTCCTCATGCGGAACGATCTGGTCAAGATGGTTCTCGGGTATTTCAATATCCTGGCGATGGTGGGGATCTCGACGGCGATGGGCATTCTGTGGCGGCGGATGAACCAGGCGGGGGTGTTCGCGAGTGCCCTGTCCGCCAGCGCCGTCTTCCTGGGCCTGCGGGTGGCGGAGGCGGTGGAGGTCGTCCCCGCCGTGCCGATGGGGCTGAAGTTCGGCCTGCCGCTGGTGGCCGGCGTCGTCTTCGGCATCGCCGGGAGCCTGCTGACGCGGCCGCCGGACCGGGAGCGCGTGGACCGGTTCTTCACGCGCATCTACACGCCCGTGGGGCAGGAGGACCGGCTGGAGTTGCCGCTCGAGGAGGCCGTGCCGGAGCGCGACCGGCTCCTGACGGCCGGCGGGCTGTTCCTCGTCAAGCCCAGCCGGCAGTCGTGGGTCGGCTTTCTCGTGACCCTGGCCATCTGCCTGGCGTGCCTGGGGACGATGTTGTGGATTCTGCGATAGCGGCCGCGCGCCGCCGGAAGGAAGGACACCGCGATGAAACCCATTCAGCGCATGGAAACCGTCCTGGCGGGCGGGACGCCCGACCGCTGGCCGTTCGTCCCCTCCATCTACGAGCACGGGGCCACGCTCCTCGGCCGCGGGCCGACCGAGGTCAGCCGCGACGCCCGTCTCATGGCCGAGGCCGCCCTCGAAGGCTACCGCGCCTACGCCCACGACCTCGTCACGGTGGGTATCGACATCTATAACATCGAGGCGGAGGCGATGGGGTGCCGCCTGAGCCGGCACGGCTCCGAGCCGGGCATCCCCGGCGTCGTCACGCACCCGCTCGCCGGGCCGGAGCCGCCCGACGCCGAGGCGATTCCCATCCCGAAGCCGGGGCCCCAGAACCGCCTGGGCCTCATCACGGAGGCGTGCGAGCGGGTGGTCGACGCCGTCGGCGACGAGGTCTGGGTCTACGGGTGCATGGGCGGGCCGTTCTCGCAGGCGGTGGAACTGCGCGGGTACGACGATTTCATCATGGACATCGTGACGCGCCCCGAGGCGGCCCACGCGCTGATGGAGCGGACGACGGCCCTGGCGACGGAGCAGGCGGAGCGCCTGTCGCGCGCGGGCGCGGGCATTTATCTCTACGAGTCGTGGGCGACGATTCCGCTCATCGACCCGACCATCTTCGGCGACTACGTGGTGCCGTACAACCGCCGGGTCATCCGGGCGATGCGCGAGCGGTTCGACACGCCGCCGCCCGCCATCATCATGGGCGGCAACATTACGATCCTCATCGATTTCTTCATCGAGGCGGAGAGCGCCCTCGTGGTCTGCGACCACAGCGCGGACTTCGGCCTCATCCGCGAGCGGACCGACGGCAAGCCGATCATCGTCCGCGGGTGCGTGGACCCCAAGCGCATCGAGGCGGGCGACTGGGACCACATCGCCCACGCCGTCCGGACGCTGGCGGAGAAGGCGGCCGGCATGGCCAACTTCGTGTGGGGCTGCGGGTGCGTGTCGTACCACACGCCGCCCGAGTCGGTCCTGACGTTCAAGGACCTGTGCCTCTCGGCGGACGCGTCGGGGGGGTGAAGAGTGCCCGTTGAGCCGTCGACCGAAGGTCGACGCGACAGGCGGTGCGGACACGGGCCGGCGAGGCACGGCCGTCGACGTGCCGTCGACGGCTCAACGGGCGCCTCGGGCGCGGGCTTCGGAATTACGGCAGCGCCCCCTTGCCGGCCGTCACCTCCCGCCCCTTCACGACGAGATGCGCGACGGGTTGGCCGGCCTGGTCGAAGCGGACGGCGGCCAGGTCCGCGGCGGCGCGGAGGTCGCGGGCGGCCACGGCGCCGCTGTCGCGGGTCCGCAGCAGGACGGTGACGCGGCCGTCGGCGAGGTCGGCCTCCAGGGCGTACCCGCCGTCCACCTCTTTCAGGTCGCCTCCGGTGGGCGGCGTTTCGCCCTTGCGATGGGGCCGCAAGAGCGTCACGAACGCCGCCTGACGGACCGGCTTCGTCTCGGCCGTCAGGTGCCATTCGGTGAGTTTGACGCGGGGCCGTGGCGGCGGGTCGAACTTATTGGTCTGCGACACCTTGAGGCCCTTCGGGGCGAGGATGGCCGCACGGCACGCCGCCTTGCCGTTGGCGATGCGGATGTCGCCCTGGCCCTTCACCTGCATTTCCGTCGGCGCGTGGAGGTGGAACCCGAGCGGCTTCGCCTCCGGCGCCGCGACGCGGTCGAAGATCACGACGAGGTCCGGTTTCACGAACAGGATGTGCCGGGTGAAGCGGTCGAGGCGTCCCTCGTAGGCCGGTGCGGCCTCGCCGGCGACGTAGTCGAAGAGGCCGGAGGTGTGGAAGCCGAGGATCTCGCCGCGGGCCGCCGCGGAATGGCCCTTCTGCCCCTCGCCGCCCACGGTGATGCAGTTCGTGGACTTCGTGTGCCACATCCAGTTGCGGTGATGTTTGCTTCCGTAGATGTCGCGCCGGCCCGTGCGGATGAGGAGCCGCTCGCCGAACGCGTACAGGAGGAACGAGTTGTTCGACTCGTACCCGTGGCTCTGTGTGCCGAACGGGCTGGACTTGAAGATGACCTCGACGTTCTCGCGGGCGTCCTTCAGGGTGGTGTTCAGCATCGCCTGCCCCGTGCCGCGGAAGCATCGGGACGTGGGCAGGGCGTCGGGCGGCTCGGCCTCGACCGCGGGCAGCCGGCCGCGGGCGAAACGGATGTACGCCCCCTCGTGGCCGTAACCGCCGGAGTACGCCGGTCCGCCGATCGCCTCCACGTACCACTGCCAGTGGGGGTTCTGGGCCTGGGCGGCCAGGACGGTCATCAGGCGGCGGTTGTCGCGGGCGCGTTTCCGGGCGCAGAGGTCGCCGAACCCCCCGCCGTGGGTGCCCGGCGGCTGGAGGTACATCGGGTAATACCCCACCTTCGAGAAATAGGGTTTCGTGAATGCGTCGACGCCCATCGCGACGCGCATGGCGTCGGCCCACCACGTGAACCGGTGGATGTAGGAGCGCCAGTACGAGACGCCCTCGTGCCAGCCGCCGTCCGCGTCCGACCACACGGGGTAGACGTTGTAGAAGACGTTCATGGCGAACCAGAGCCACTCGTCGGCGTCGGGGATGTCGCCGAGGAAGGCGATGCCCACCTCGCCGAGGAAGTGCCACGCCCGGTTCCGGTGGCTCCCGTACGGTTTCCAGATATGGTAGGACGCCATGTGTTTGTACATTTCCTCGCCGCGGACGGCCATGACCTTGCGGCACCGCTCGCGTTCGGCCTCCGTCAGGCGGTCGTGGAGGAAGGTGTAGGCCCGGGCGAAGTAGTACGCGTACGGCATGCCGGCCTCGTCGTTGTAGCGGTAGCCGGTGGCGCCTTTCGGGTCCCACTTCGCGCAGTCCAGCAGCAGGCGTCTGCCGAGGTCGGCGTAGGCCGCCTTGCCGCTCAGGTGCCAGGCGAAGCCGAGGTTCGCCGCCCCGCCGAGGGCCCGGATGGTGTAGGTGCGGTTGCCCCACCAGATTTTGCGCCACTGCTCGCTCTTGCGCTCGCAGCCTTTGGGATACTTGGGCGGCTCCTTCGTGTCGGGCGGCTTCTCGAGGAGGGCGTCGCAGTGTTCGAGCAGCGCGGCGTACTCGTCCTTGAGGTCCCCCCGGGCGAGGCGGCGCATGGCGTCCAGCCCGTCCGGACGGACGAACAGGCGGGGGTGCTTCGCGGGCACGCGGCCGATGAGTTCGTTCCGCGGCGGCATGGGGAAGGGCACCGACTCGGCGTCGATGCGGAAGGCGCGGGCCTTGCTCCACGCGCTCGCCCGGCCCTTCTTGTCGATGAAGCGGAACCGCCATCGGTACGCGCCCTCCGGCAGCGTCTTCGGCGGGCAGTGGCAGTGGTACCGCTCGACGCGGGCCTCGTACGCCGTCGGCTCGAACCGGTCGTCGCGCGCCACCTGGAGTTCGTAGGCGACGGCGTTCTTCTGGGGCCGCCAGACGAACGCGGGCGGATTCGTGGGACTCGCCTCACCTGCCGCCGGGTGGAAGCCCCATTCGCCCGGGCCGCCGGGACGGTCGTCGACCTTGGGCGCCTCCGCCCCTGCGATGGGAAAGGCGAGGGCCAGGGCGAGGACGACGGCGACGGCGATTATGCCATGTGGTGCGCGGCGGGTCGGAGCCTGTCCCGAGCGCAGCCGAGGGGCACCCGCCGCGCAGGCGCGAGACGGATGATCCGAGCGCGGTGGGTACGGAGACCCACCGCGCGAAACTGCTGTGTGGCGTATTTGCATGGGACGGATGAGCGAACGGGATGGCATGGCGGGCTCCTCCGGAGGCAGGCGTCAGGTCGGTGGTTGACGATAGCCGATGGGCGAGGGAGGTTCCAGGCCTCTTTTTTGCAGTGCCTTCCGGAAACGGCACGCGGCCCGCAAGCGGGCCGGCGAACACGGGCGTCACGGCGTGACTCGATGCCGCCCCGACGATTCAGGGGCCGGAGGGCCGGGCACTACGCGCGAATCTCCTTGCAGTGCCGCGGGTTCAACGGTACAGCAGACGGGGGTGGCTACGAGGCCCCTTGCGCGGTGGGTCTGGGCACCCACCGCGCACGAAAGGGCGCCCCTCGGGCGGGGCGGCGGGTACGGAGACCCGCCGCGCACGGGTATCCCCATCCGCGAGGACTCGAGGAGGAGGCTGAGCATGTCCCGCATGCGACGCAGGCAGTTCCTGAAACGGTCGCTCGCCCTGGCGGGCGCGTCGTTCGTCGTCAGCCACGCCGGGCACCGCGTGCTCGGGGCGAACGAGACGATCCGGGCGGGCGTGGCCGGCATCCACGGCCGCGGCGGCGGGCACATCGGGTCGCTCGCCAAGATGAAGGACGTCGAGGTCGCCTGCCTCATCGACCCGGATTCCACGCTCTTCGAGCGGCGCATCAAGGACCTCGCGAAGCGCGGCGAGCGGAAACCCAAGTGCGTCCAGGACGTCCGCGAGGCGCTCGACGATAAGGACCTCGACGCCGTCTCCATCGCCACCTGCAACCACTGGCATTGTCTCATCACGATCTGGGCATGCCAGGCGGGCAAGGACGTGTACGTCGAGAAGCCGCTCAGCCACAACGTGCACGAGGGGCGGATCTGCGTCGAGACCGCCCGCAAGCACCAACGCGTGGTCCAGTACGGGACGGGCGCGGGCAGCGCGGGCGACCGCATCGCCGCCCTCGCGACGGCGGGGACGTACGGCCGGCTGCTCGTCTCGCGCGGCCTGTGTTACAAGCGGCGGGGCAGCATCGGGTTCAAGGAACCCGAGGAGCCGCCGGAGGGCCTCGACTTCAACGTCTGGCTCGGCCCGGCGCCGAAGCAGCCGTTCCACCGGAACCTGGTCCATTACAACTGGCACTGGTTCTGGGACTTCGGCAACGGCGACATCGGGAACCAGGGGTCGCACCAGATGCACGCGGCCCTGCACGCGGTGCCGGACGGTGCCTGGCCGAAGGCCGCCATCGCCGTCGGCGGGCGCTTCGGCTACAAGGACCAGGGCCAGACCGCCAACACGCAGATCGCCGTCTTCGATTACGGCCAGACGCAGGTCACCTTCGAGGTGCGCGGCCTGAAGACGGACAAGTACCTGGGGCAGGGCATCGGCAACACGTTCCACTTCGAGGAGGGGGTGGTGGCGGGCGGCAAGTTCTACCCGAACGGGAAGACGGAGCCCGAGAAGGTCGAGTGGGCCAAGGTCGAGCGGTCGAGCCACGGCGGGAACTTCGGCCGGTTCATCGACCGCATGCGCGACCGCGAGATCGACAACTTCCTGTGGAACATCGAGACGGCCCACTACTCGGCCGGCCTGTGCCACCTGGGCAACATCTCCTACCGCCTGGGCAAGGAGGTGGCGTTCGGCTCCAAGGCGAAGCCGTTCGGCGACAACACGGCCGCCAACGAGACGTTCGAGCGGATGCGCGATCACCTGAAGGACAACAGCCTGGACCTGGCCCAGACGCCGTACATCCTGGGCCGGCACCTGCGGTTCGACGGCCGGAAGGAACGGTTCGTCGACGACCCGGAGGCGGACCGGCTGCTGACGCGCCCGCCAAGGCCGCCGTTCGACGTGCCCGAGAAGGTTTGAGAGGCAGGCATTCGGCAATCGATACTCGGCATTAGGCAACGACAACAGCAACAGCGACGGCAACGACTTACGGCGCAGCACATTTAGCCGCCGGCCTTGCCCGGCGCGTATCATCGAACGGCCGATAACACTTGCACGGCCCGGTCGCGTGCGGTACGCTGGAAGGGCCGTGGGCCAGAGACGTTTCGCGTGAAAGGGGCATCGGGAGGAGCACGTCATGTCACGACTCAGTCGCCGGAAGTTCATGAAGCGGTCCCTCGCCATGGCGGGGACGGCGTTCGTCGTCAGCCACGCCGGGCACCGCGTGCTGGGGGCCAACGACCGGATCAACGTGGCCGTCACCGGCTGCGGCGGCCGGGGAGGGCACCACCTGGGCCAGTTCCTCAAGGCCGACGGCTGCGAGGTCACCTGGTGCGTCGACCCGGACAACAAGCGCGCCGACGCCGCCGCCAACAAGGCCAAGAAGTCGCAGGGTAAGACGCCCAACACCACCCCGGACATCCGCAAGGCGCTCGAGGACAAGAACCTCAACGCCTGTACCTGCGCCACGTGCAACCACTGGCACACGCTCCAGACCATCTGGGCGGTCCAGGCCGGTAAGGACATGTACGTCGAGAAGCCCGTCTCGCACCGGGTGCACGAGGGCCGGGTGTGTACGGACCTCATCGCCAAGTCCGACTGCATCGTCCAGGTGGGGATGCAGCGGCGGTCGAGCAGCGGCTGGGCCAAGTTGGCCGAACTCACCCGTTCGGGGAAACTCGGCACACTGAAGGTCAGCCACGGCATCGCCTCGAAGCCGCGCGGCGGCATCGGGCACAAGAAAATCGAGGACCCGCCCGACTGGCTCGACTGGAACCTGTGGGTCGGCCCCGCGCCCATGCAGCCGTACCACGGAAACCTCGTCCACTACAACTGGCACTGGTTCTGGGATTTCGGCAACGGCGAGATCGGGAACCAGGGCGTCCACCAGATGGACGTGGCCCGCTGGGCCCTGGCCGACGCCGACTGGCCCACGTACGTCATGTCCGTCGGCGGCCGCATCAAGTGGGACGACCAGGGCGAGACGCCCAACGCCCAGATGACCGTGTTCCGGTACGCCGACGGCCGGATCCTGTTCTTCGAGAACTGCAACCTCGTGAGCGGCAAGACGCGGCGCGTGAGCAACGACTTCATCTACGAGAAGGGCAAGATCATCGACACCGGCAAGTTCAAGCCGGCCGAGGGCAGCGACGTCGAGAAGATCCCCAACGTGGACGTGAAGATGGGCCCGGGCGGCGGGCACTTCGGCAACTTCATCGCCGCCATGCGCAGCCGCAAGAAAGAGGACCTCAACGCCCCGTACGAGGAGGGGCGCCTCTCGTCCGGCCTCTGCCACCTCGGCGAGATCTCGTGGTGGCTGGGCAAGGATAGGACCTGGAGCGACGTGAAGGACCCGTTCGAGGACGACTACGGCAACGAGCAACTCGACCGGCTCAACCATCAACTGACCGAGGACCAGGGCCTGGACCTCTCGAAGTGCAAGATGCGGGTCGGTGTGGCGATGAAGTTCGATCCGAAAACCGAGAGGTTCGTCGACGCGCCGGCGAAGGCCAACCAGATGCTCCGCCGTCCGCCCCGGCCGCCGTTCGACGTGCCGGACAGCGCCTGACGACAGCGGCAAGCCACAGGCTGCAAGCCGCAAGCAACGGCAAACAGCAACGACGAGACAAACAGCAGCGACAAAAGCAAGCGCGGTGGGCAATCCTGTCCACCGCGCTGTTTTATTCCCCTGCCATGGGATGTGTGTGGCCCGGCCGGTCTTGTCCGGCCGGGAAGATCAAGGCCGGGGCTACGCACGGCCGGACAAGACCGGCCGTGGCACATCGCGATTAGGGGAAGACCCGCCGCGCGGCCTGGTCCTCACGCCAGGAGCACCCACATCAGGCCCAGCAGCGCCAGGCAGATGGCGAGCGTCAGGAGGAACCCGACCCACGACTGCCGGGTCGGCTTCACGATGAACAGGCCGCCCGCCGTCACAAGGCGGTTCTCCGAAGGAACGGCCTCGTCCAGCGGCAACTGGAGCCGGTCCTCCTGTCCGATGGGCGTGTAGATCTTCTTGAAGAACGGGTCGGTCTGCTCCGGCCGCGGCGGCCTGGCGAGCAGGCTGCCGATGACGCCGCCCACCGCCCCCGCCGCCAGCGGCAGGCCCGTCGTCGCCGCCTGGCCCAGGCCCAGGACGTAACGGGTTACGATAAACGTGCCCGCGGCCAGAATCGTGCTCGTGAACACGCCCGTCGTATTCATCCGCCGCCACAGGATGCCCATCACGATGCTGACGCCGACCGTGGCGGTGAGTTTGAAGTAGGCGAGGATCGTCTGGACGACGCTCTTTCGCATCAGGATGGCGCAGACGACCGCCCCGGCGATGACGACGACGCCCGCCAGCCGCGTCACCAGGACGTAATGGCGTTCGCTCGCGTCCTTGCGGATGTACTGCCGGTAGATGTTTTGCGAGAACAGGCCCGCGATCGTGACCTGGAGGGCGTCGCCGGACGACATCGCCGCCGCCATCACGCACGCCAGCATCAGCCCCTGGAGCACCGGGTGCAGCAGGTACCGGACGCTGTCGCCGAAGGCGGCGTCGGCGTGGACCGTCGTCCCCTTGTCGATCAGGAACGCCAGCCACGCCAGCCCCAGCACGCACCAGCCCATCGTGCAGATGCGTTTCAGGATGTTGCCATAGGTGAAGCCGACGCGGCCTTCCCACTCGGTCCGGCCGGCGGCCGAGACGCTCATGACGTGCGGCTGCGCCATCATCGAGAACGGGGCGTTGATACAGAGGACGACGACCGCCAGGAGCGAGAAGTACTGCGGGTCGAACAGCGCGAGGTAATCGTCCGTCGGCGTGCTGTGGGCCGAGAGCGTGGCCACGACCTCGTCCCATCCGCCCGCCAGCGAGAGCGCCGCCGGGATGGCCACGAACGACAGCGCGATAATCATCAGGCCCTGGGCCATGTCCGTCTTGACCGCCGCCACGATGCCGCCCCAGAAACTGTACACGACGAACACGGCGGTCATCACGAGCAGGATGCCGACGAACCACCCGAACTCCTCCTCCTCGGTCGCCACGCCGCGGGCCTCCCAGGCGGGGCGCTCGGCGGCGGCGGGGGCGGCGGCCTCGCCGGCCGCGCCCGGCGCCTCGGCCTCCGCGTCGACCGCGCCCGCCGCCCGCGTCAGGGTGGCCTCGCCGATGACCGTGGCCTTGCCCATCATGCCCTGGACGGTGCGGGTCGTCGCCTGGAGGATGCTGGCCGTCGCCACCGTCATGCCGACCATCGCCACGACGACGTACAGGGCGGCGGCGGCGCGGCCGAAGCGCTCCTCGAAGTAGTCCGCCACGGTCAGGCACCGCATCCGCCGAAGGATCGGCGCGATGAGCCAGTAGAACGGCGTGCCGAACATCCACATCCACGAGACCCAGATGCCCGACCCGCCGCGCTCCACCGTTTTGCTCGTCACGCCCGCCACGTCGCCGGGATGCGTGCCCGCCCCGAACGCATGCATTACCATGTACGCGATGCCGAACTGCCGGCCGCCCAGCAGAAACCCCTCGCGGTCGACGATGCCCTTCTTCGACCACCATCCCAGGACGAGCATCCCGATGAAGTACAGGACGATGACGATCCAGATCGCGAAGTCGAGTCCAAGGAGCATGGGCGACGTCCTTACCCAAGCCACAAGCCACAAGCCGCAAGCCACAAGCAGAAGCTGAAAACGTCCTCCCTCCAGGCGGTTTCGACAGTGCCTATCGGGCTGTTCTTCTCTTCAGGTCCTCTCGTATTCTGGATATCAGGCCCCATAGAGTGCGGGCCGCTTCGGCCTTTGCTTCAAAGAGTTGCTTCGCATCTTCAGGCGTCAGGTATCCCAGACGAGCCGCGAAGTCGAGCAAGTAGCCTGCTTCTTCGAGAGAGGTCTCCGCGCGGTTCAGGAATAGCAGGTAGTCCTTCTGGGTGCTGCGACCGCATCCCTCCACGATATTGGTCGGGGCGGAAAGCGCGGCCCGGCGGACCTGTGACGTGAGACCGTAGGTTTCCTCCCGAGGGAAGTTCTGCGTGCCTCGGTAGACGGCAAAAGCGAACGTGTCGCACTTCTGCCAGGCTGTAATCTTGCGGTAGTCTTTGCCCACAGCACAGCCTCCAGGCCTCCGCGCTTATGTGTGGATGTCGTAAGCCGTTTGCTGTGGCTTGCCGCTTGTGGCTTGTGGCTTGCGGCTCCTGTTTCCCCCGCGCGGTTACTTCCAGGTCGCCTTCGGCGGTTCGCCGAAGTCCGCCCACCGCTCGGCCACGTTCGCCTCCGTCTCGTCGCCGCGGTGGAAGTAGATGCGGTACCGCTGCCGCAGCGTCTTGCCCTCGCCGAGCGCGTAGTCGCCGTTCTCCTTCTTGCGGGTGAAGTGCGACAGGCCGAACGGGTTGGCCGTCAGAAGCCCGTACGTGCGGGCGTGCCAGGTCGTCGGGTGCCGCAGGTTCCCCGGGTGATCGAAGATGGCGTAGCCGAGCCGTTTGCCGTCCACGGGCCCGTTGGCGTCGACCCAGGCGGCCTTCTTGCCCCAGGCATCGCCGCCGGTCTGGCCCTCGGAGTTGACGAGCCGCCCCTTGACGCCGCCCTTGCCGTCGTGGCGGAACTCCGGCCGCATCCGCGTGGCGCACAGGCCGCCTTCCTTCGTGTCGCCGAACTCCACCTCGCCGTATTTGGCCTCGAAGGCCAGGTCCATGTCGAGCATGCGATGGTCGGGCGGCAGGTTCCAGATGCGGACGGTCCGCGTCTCGGCCATGACGGGCTTCTTGTCCGCGGTCGTCCAGTCGAGCCGCTCGCGGAACCAGCCCACCACCGGGCCCGAGACGACCTTCTCGAACTCCCGGTGCACGATCCACCCCGCCTTGCCGCTGATGGACCAGTTGTCCACGCCGTTCACGTCGCCGTGGGCCACGTAGAGGCTCGTGTGGTGCGGGTGGTCCTTGGCCACGTTGTCCGGAATCGGCTCGTCCGTGAGCGGGTACGGGCGGGTCATCGGCGTCTGGTCCGGCCCGTAGACGGGCCAGAAGTACGGCCGCCGCAACTGCTGGCCGGCCGGTTTCGGGTTCGTGAACCGGTAGACCGTGAACGGTTTGCCGGCGATCGTGATCGCGACCGTCTTGCCGGTCTGCTTCAGTTGGACCGCGTCCGGGGGCATCTCGCTCTTGCCGAAGACGAGCGTATACGAACGGCTCTTGCCGGCGGCCAGTTCGTCCACGATGAAACACAGATGGCCGTCCACGACCTGGCACGGCACCTGCTGGCCGTCGGCCGACAGCCAGGACGGCACGGGGCCGTCCGGCGCCTTGACCATCACGGGGGCGCAGACGCGGTCCTGGTCGCCGGCCTCGACGACGAGGGACTTTGCGGCGGCCCGGGCGGCGGGACCCGTGCAGGCCGTTGCCAGGACGGCGGCGGTGCACAGCAGACACGCAGCGAAACGCGGGATGGGGCGAGTGGGCATGGCTCTCTCCTCAAGACCGGGGTGCGGGCGACTCCATCGACCGGTTCACGATAGAATCGGCCCTTGCCGCTGTCAAGGAAACCGTGTAGCCTGACGGGCGACACGTGCGATTGATTCGCCCGGCCGGCGATCGAAGGCGGTGGACGCTGGTTTCGTTGAGCCGGCGACCGAAGGTCGCCGCGCCGGGTGCGCGCGAGTGCACGACGAACGGCCGTCGACGTACCGTCGACGGCTCAACGGGCAGGCGTGCCACCCCGCAATCGAACAAGGAGCCGGACGATGCGCAACACGTTCACCCGCCGTCAACTCCTTCGACACACGGCTGCCGCCGGGGTGTCCGCCGCCCTCTGGGCCGCCGCCCGGCGCATGGATGCGAAGCAGCCGCCCCCGGGAAAGGTCTGGCCGTTTTACGCCTTCGACAACGGCCTGGGCTCGGTCCCGAAGATCGAGGACAAGGTCAAACTCCTCAAGGACCTCGGCTACGTGGGCGTCGAGCCGCACCTCGGCCACGCCCGTCTGCCGCAGTGGCTCGACGCGCTCGACAAATACGGCCTCTCGCTGAACGCCGTCTACACGGTGCCGATGCTCGAGAAGCCGATGGATCCGAAACTGCCGGAGTCCGTCCGCCGCATGAAGGGCCGGCCGGTGCGCATCGAACTCGCCATCCGCAGCAAGACCCACAAGCCGTCCGACCCGGCCGGCGACGAAAGGGGCGTGGATTTGGTGAAGCGCGTCAGCGACCTCTGCGCCGACACCGGCCCCGTCGTCTCCATCTACCCGCACACCGGCTTCTGGACCGAGCGGGTGGAGGACGGCGTCCGCCTGGCGAAGAAGAGCGGCCGGGAGAACGTCGGCACGAACTTCAACCTCGTGCACTGGCATTGGGTGCGGCAGAGGCGGCCGGTGGGCGAGGTGCTGAAGGAGGCGGCGCCGCACCTGTTGAGCGTGACCATCAACAACGGCGACCGCAACAAGCGGACCATCACCCCCCTGGACAAGGGCGATTACGACCTCGTCGGTTTCATGAAGGACGTCAAGGTCGCCGGCTACACCGGGCAGGTGGGCCTGCAGTGCTGGAGCATCAAGGACCCCGCCGAGCAGCACCTGGCCCGGTCGATGAAACGGTGGCGCGAGATTCGGGCGGCGGTGCTGGGCTAGACGTGCCGTGCTGCTTGTCCACTGCCACCTTCCGCGACGTGTGCTACTTGGTGCGCTCGCGCGGGGGAGGCGTGGTGATCTTGTGCCCGCTCTGTTGCTCCCGTTTGCGGGCATCTTCCGCAATGGCGCGTACGTCGAAATCGAAAGAAGCCGCATTCTCCTCGCGGCGCTTCCGGACCTGCGCGACAATCGGGTCTTCTCGCACGCTCAGGCTCCATCAACAGGATTCTGTTCCCCCTCACCCTAACCCTCTCCCGCCAGGGGAGAGGGGATGAAAGCAACCGCCTATTCCTTAGCTGGTGCTCTTTTGCTGCCCGTCTGCTCCTTCACCTCCCCCGTCGCATCGACCGTCTGGCGCACCGTGACCGGCCGCGGGGCGATGGCGCGGGCCAGGTCCGGCAGGTCGTACCGCGCGAGGGCCCCCGCCACGATGCCGCCTAGTTGCCGTTTGCACATGGGCGTCGCCACCACGTCCATCCAGGAGGCGATGCTCCGCTCGACGACGACCTCGGCGAACCGCCCGTCCAGCGCCGCCGCGTGCAGGACCACGGGCCCGCCCCGGCCGATGCCGACGAGCCGGACCTGCTCCGGGTCGATCTCCTCCCGCCCGACCAGCACCTCCAATGCCGCAAGCACGTCCTCCGTCCGCTGGCCGATGAGCGGCCGGGCCAGGTGGATGCCCAGGTACGAGATCGGATACTCGTTGTTCCAGTACCGCTTGGGCTTGGTGGGGGCGGTCTCGCCGAAGCCGCGGGCGTCGATGGCCAGGACCGCCCGGCCGTCCTTGACGAGCCCCTCGACGGGTCCGCCGGGCGCGGCATCGTGGGCCTTGCCCCGTCCGTCGGCGTACAGCGCCGCGGGCACCTTGCCCTCGCGTCCGGTCGGCAGGAAGAGGAGAGCGGGCAGCGGCGGCTCGCCGGCGCGTTCGATCCGCATCTTCTCGATCGTGTAGCCGTCGCGCTTCACCGTGCCGACGGTCTTCGCGGACGGCTTCTTCTCGATCTCGCGGATGCCGGCGAGACGGCGGACCTCCGCCAGGCACGCCTCCTTCGGGTGCTCCTTCCAGAACGCCTCGCGGTCGTCGGCCAGGGCCTTGGCGCGCCGCAGGTTCAGGTCCCACACCGTGACGCCGCCGAGGTCCTTGACGACCTGGCCGGACTCGGTCACCTGGAGGGTCTCGTCCTTCTGGAGCGTCAGTTCCGGCTCCGCGGCGGCATCGTCGATGCCCTGGAGCCAGCGGCGCATCCACCTGAGGGCCGCCTCCCGCCGCGGCCGGCTGAAGCCGTGCTTATCGGGATACTCGAACAGGTCCACCCGTTTGCCGAAGCCGAGGATGGAATACAGCCGCTTGGCCTCGCGGAAACTCGTCCACGAGCCGTCGATGTCGAAGAAGTCGTGCGTGGCCGTCAGGACGAGCGTCGGCCGCGGCGCCCGCATCGTGATGTAGTCCGCGTGGTCGATGCCGAGGGCGACCTGGGCGGTGATGTTCTGCTCGCCGTCCTGCGGCCCGATGGTGTGGAACAGGCGCCGGAGCGACGTGATGTAGCACGACGGGGCGGCCGCCAGAATCCGGTCGTCGGTCGCCATCAGGTACGAGGTCATCGTCCCGCCGCCGGAGTTGCCCGTGCAGCCGATGCGCTCCGCGTCGACTTCCGGCCGCGAGATGAGGTAATCGATGGACCGGATGCCGTCCCACGTGCGGTACGTGGCGGCCGAGGCGCCCGTCAGGCGGGCCCCGATGTCCGTCAGCGTGTGCTCCGTGGTGCCCCAGACCTTCGGCTTGCCGCTGGCGTCGAGCAATTGACATCGCTCACCCTGGCCGATGGGATCGTAGCAGAGGACCACGAACCCGTGCCGGGCCAGGAGCACGCTGATGCTCTGGTACGCCTCGGACGCCTTCCCGTTCTTCGAATGGCCGCAGGGCACCAGGACGCCGGGCATCGGCGTTTCGCCCTCGGTCGGCACGTAGAGGTTGGCCGTGACGTGGTGGTCCGGCCGGCTCTCGTACAGGACCTTCTCGATGCGGTAGCCGCCGCACGTGACCGTGCCGAGGGTCTTCGCGTCGAGCGGCGTGCGGTCGGGAAAGGGACCGACGGCGTCCATCCAGTCCTTGCGGACGCGGTCGATGCGCTCGCGGACGGCGTCGGCGGATTCGAGGGCGTCGACCTCCTTGCGGCGGGCGTCGAGGCGGGCGTCGCAGGCCGCGAGCAGGTAATCGCGGAGCATCTCGCCGGGCTTCTCGTCGGCCGGGAGGACGGTGAGGGGATCCGGGGCCGCCTCCCCCTTCTTCTCCGCGGCCGCGGTCGGGGCGGCGCCGGCAAATGCGAGCAGCATCGTGGCGAGCAGCAGGCGGCGGGCGGGTCGGTTCATGGCGAATCCTCCGTCGGAGGCGGTGCGAAAGGTTCGACCTCACCATACAGCCTACAAGACAGGACCGTCTCGGGGAACGAAAAACGCCTCGTAGCGGAGTTGAGCCGTCGACCGAAGGTCGACGCGGCGGCCTTCGGCCGCCGGCTCAACGGGCAGGCGGACAGGTCGCCCCGCCGCCGCCGCCCCCTGTGTCGCAGGCCTTTTTGCCAAGACTCTTGACCCGTCCCACCCGCGGCGGTACCTCGTAAGCGGAACGCATGGCGCGGTGGGGCGTCTTGCCCACCGCGCGGTGCCCAGGACGGGGCACTGCGCTGCGCCCTTCTTCGTGCGACGGGAATGATGACGACGTGACGGTCAGCCCCTGCAAGAACGGAGCACGCATGGTCCGGACGGACTATCACATGCACTCGACGTACAGCGCGGACGGGCACGCCTCGGTCCGCGAGATGTGCGAGGCGGCCCTGGAGGCGGGCCTCGCGGAGATCGGCTTCGCCGAGCACCTCGACTTCGACCGCGACGATCCCCACTACGGGTACCTCGACGACGCGGCCTACACGGAGGCGATTGCCGAGGCGCAGGCAGCCTTTGCCGGGCGGCTCGCCGTCCGCAAGGGCGTGGAGTTCGATTTCCGCACCGAGTTCGGCGAGGAGCCCGGCGAGGTCCTCGCATCCATGGAGTTCGATTACCTCATGGGCTCGGTGCACACGGCCGCGGGGCGGCAGATCTGGAACCTGGCCGACGACCCGCCGTCCGACGCGGGGCTCCGCGAGATCCTCGCCGCCTACCTGGAGGAGGTCGAGGTCCTCGCCGCCTCCGGCTGGTGCCACGTCATCGGCCACTTCGATTACGTGTACAAGCAGATGCCGGACCGCGTCGCCGCCCTGCGCGACGAGGCGTACTGGGACGGCGTCGAGCGGATTCTTGGCCGGTGCATCGCGGGCGGGGTGGCCATCGAAATCAACACGCACCACATCCTGGACCGCGGACTCGGCCTGGCGGCCGACGCGGAGATCCTGGCCCGCTACGCGGCGCTCGGCGGCCGGCGGGTCGTGGTGGGCTCCGACGCCCACCGCCCGTCGGACGTGGCCCACGGCTTCATGCAGGCCGAGGCCGTGCTGCGCGAAGCCGGGTTTACGGAGGTGACGGGGTTCGAGGCCGGAAGGCCGTACGCGCTGCCACTCGCGAATGACCAATGACGCAGGGGCAATGACCAATGCCCAAATCCCAATGACCAATGTGGCGTGCCGTACCCACAGCCGCCGGAGGCGGCTCCTTGGGCATTGGGGCTTGGTCATTGGTCATTGTGTATCGCGAGCACGTCCAGTTCCGCGCACTCCGCCCCGGCGCCGAGGAGGTCCGCCACGCTCGGCCGGGTCCGTCCGCCGTCGCCGCTGACGAGTTCCTTGATGTACGTGCCGGCCTGGGCGCGGACCGTGAGTTCCACCCGCCGGGGACCGAGGCGCTTCCAGTCGACGCGGCGGACGCGCCGCCGGCGGGTCCGGTCGGAGCGGCGCCGGAGGACGCGGGTGGGCGTCCGCTGACGGATGACGCCCGTCAGGTCGCCGAGGCGCGCGAGGTCCGCCTCCGGCACGTCGCGGTCGAGTTCGACTGCGGCGCGGTACGTCTTGTCCGGCCGGAGGCCCTTGAGGCGGGCCACCTCGGCGCGGGCGCACGGCGCCAGGCCGTCCACCTCCACCCGGCCGGAGGCGTTGATCTCGCGGGCCAGGGCGTCCCAGTCCAGGCGCCGGCGGCGCGGCTCGCGGACCTCCAGGATGAACGGCCGCCGGCCGAGGCACCGGACGTCGGTGTCCTCCCGCCCGCAGCCGTGCAGGCGGTGGTCCTCGCCCCCGGCGGCCCGCAGGAGGGGGTCGCCGACGATCTCCTGGATGCTCGTCGGCCACTGGCGCCAGCGGCACTGCGGCAGGCCGCGGACGAGTTTCCGGTACCCGCCGGCCACGTACAGCGGCTCGATGCGCAGCGTGACGCGGCCGGTGCGATGGTGGGCCAGGACCAGGACCTCCGGCCGGACGAGGTCCACCTCCCGCCCCGTCGCCTCCCACAGCCGCGTGCCGAGGCGGCGGTTGAACGCCTGCTTGTACGGCTCGGCGGTGCCTGCGCCGGCGGCGTCCCAGAGGGCTCGTTCGCCCTCGGCGATGCGCGGGTCGGCGTGGGAGCCGACGGCGAAGGTGTCGGACTCCGCCTCGCGCAGGGCCGCTTCGGCCCGAACCGTCCAGCGGTCGAGGGCGTCAAAAAGGCCGTGGCAGACGGCGCAGGGGCCGTCGGCCGGCGGGGCGCCGAGGGCGTGGCGGACCCTCCGGCCGCGGCCTGAGTTCGTCAGGCCCGTATCGACCTGGGCGAAGAGGCGGCCGAGGCACGCGTCGCACAGGGGACCGGCCTCCAGGGCCCGCCGGGCACGGTCGCGGAGGTCCTCCCGGGCGAGGGCCTCGGAGAATCCCGTTTTCCGCCATGCGCGTTCGGCCATCTGAACCGTACCTTATAGTGCGGGGAGCAGCGCTTGGCCGCTGCTTCCCCTGCGGCGGGTTCCGCATACGCTCCGTATGGACCGGCCCGCCGCGCTACGCCGTGTGTGGCCCGGTTGGCTAGTCCAACCGGGGCGTTGGGGCTTCCCGGCCGGACAAGCCGGCCGGGCCACACGTCGTGCGAGGCGGGTGCCACGGATTGCGTGCCCATCCGTGCCCGCCGGCCGGAGAACACGGTTTGACAAGCAAACCGTGGTACCTCCGATCGCACGGTGTCGGCGGCGCTCCGGGTGTACGGAACGCTTGTCCGGCGCCACCGCCAAAGGCGTTTGGGGCGTCCTGAAAGCGGTTCGCTGCTTGTCAGCCTCGCCCCGTGCCGATATGATACCATGCCTGGACCGACGCTGCGCAGGGAAAGCGTGACCGTGAATCCGAGTGCGAGCCCGAACCGCGCGACGCAAGCCGACCTGCCCCGCGAGGAGATGCTGCGCGAATGGCTCGGCGTCGAGATGCCGGAGCCGTCCCACTACGGCCTGCTGGGCGTGCCGGAACTCGAGACCGACGAGGAGGCCATCCTCCAGGCGGCCCGGCGGGTCAAACGGAAGGTCCGGGCGTACCAGATCGGGCTGTATCGGAAGCAGGCGCTCGGCCTGCTGGCCGAGATCGGGCAGGCCGTCTCCACGCTCACGAATCCCGAGAAGAAGCGGGCCTACGACAACGAGTTGATGGGCCGGTGGCGCAAGCAGGCCGAGGCCCTGGCCCGGGAACACCTCGGCCAGGGCGAGCGGACGCCCGAGGCCCTGGAGGGGTGGCTGACGGCCTGCCGGGGGTGCGGCCTCCCCGTGGCGCGCCTCATGCCGTACCTGATGCAGCGCGTCATGGCCAGGGGGGAGGGGTGGCCGAAGGTCGGCGCCCACTCGCTTGTGCTGCCGGTGGGTGTATGGATATACCGCGATGCCGCGGTCCTCGGCCAGTGCCTGGAGGCCGGCCCGCTGGAGAAGCGCATCGAGTCGGTCAAGAAGACCCAGCGGATGCTGGGCATTCCGCTGGGCATCGCCCGGATGGTGGCCGAGGACGTCGGCCGCAGCGTCCACGTCTTCAGCGAACTGCGTCTGGTGCGGCAGGCGAAGGATAACCCGGAACAGACGCTGCTTCGCCTCGGCCGCCGCATCCGCCGTTACGGCGGGGACCTGGGCAAGGGCAAGGTGCTGGCGGCGGTGGCCCGGCTGCTCGGCCGGAAGAAGTCCGACCTGGACCACGCCCTGGAGCACATCGACGAGCCGCCCGTCGAGGTGCCTCGGACGCGGAAGGCGGCGCGTGCGGCCCGGCAGCGGGTCCGGTCGCTGGGCGGCGCGCCGGGGGCGGTGGCGCACTGGGTCGGCCAGCGGCCTCAGATCCTCGTCTCGGTGGCGGTGGCGGTGGGCATCGTGGCGCTCGTCCTGGCCGTCCTGGTCGTCGTCGGCGTCCTCCATCTGTACGGGCCGGACGCCTCGGAGGCCGGGGCCGCCTTTCCCGAGCCCTCGTTCACCACGGG
>JAWODB010000265.1:0-4960 GCA_046483505.1 Phycisphaerae bacterium | reverse complement strand
CCACCGCCTGGGCGTGGCGGCGGGCGAGGACGACGGGGCCGACCCGGCCGGCGCCGTCCGGACGGGCGACCGCCGGCTGGCCGACGCCCTGGCCCTGGCCGGCCGCACCTTCCGCGCGTGCCGGCAGGACCTCCTGGAAGGCTCGCCCGGCCGCGACGGCGAACAGAGCGTGCCGGCGGCCTGGCTGCTCGACCAGGCGGGGCGGGTCCTACTGGGCGAGTGCGCCCGCGGCGAGGCGGCCCTGCGCGCCTTCGCCGACCGACAGGAGGTCGGCGGCCGCCTGTTCGCCGTCGCCCCCGGCGGCACGGAACTGACCGTTCCGGACTGGTCGCTGTTGTGGATCGTCTGGCTGGCCGAGCACGTGGCCTGGACCGGCCGCCTCGACCTGGCCGAGGATCTGTACCCGGCCGTCGAACGGTGCCTGGAGTGGACGGCCGGGTGGCGCGGGGCGGCCGGGCTGCTCGAGAACCCGTCCGACGAGCCGCCCTGGTGGCTGTTCCTGGACCACTCGCCCATGGTGAAGCAGGGCGAGGTGACGGCCTGGCAGGCCGTGTGGGTCCGGGCGCTCCGGGCGTCGGCGGACCTGGCCACGTGGCTCGGCCGCGACGACGAGGCCGCCGCCGCTCGCGACGAGGCCGACGCGGTCCGCCGCATCGCCCGCGACCGGCTCTTCGACCCGGACCGGGCCCGGTTCATCGACAGCCGCCTCTTCGCCCGGCGGGCGCGGGACGGGTCGGCGGCCACGAACTACTATGCCCTCTGGGGCGGGCTGGCCTCCGACGAAGAGGCCGAGCAGGTCCTCGCTCGCCTCTGGAAAGACGAGGCCACCGAAGCGGCCGACTGGGGCCCCCGCGAGAACCCGTACGTGAAGTACTTCGCGGCCGAGGCGCTGCTGTCGCGCGGGCGGGCGGCCGAGGCGATCGCGATGCTCCGCGACTACTTCGGCCGCATGAAGAAGGCCGGCCTGGCGACCGTGCCGGAAGTCTTCCCCGTGCCGGCGGCCGGCGAGCCCGCGCCGCCCGGCGTCGACGGCGGGCCGTACGGCCGCCGGGTGCCGTGGGTCCTGTGCCATGGGACGGGCGTGTACCCGCCGGCGCTGGTGGCCCGGTGGATTCTGGGCGTGGTGCCGGAGCGGCCGGGCTTCGAGGTGCTCCGCCTGGCGCCCATGCCGGCGGAGCTGAAGCAGGTGGAAGGCCGCGTATGCACGCCCAAGGGATGGGTCGAGGTGGCCGTCCGCGCCACGAAGACGCGCCGCACCGTCCGCGCGACCCTGCCGGAGGGCCTGCCGTATCGCCTCGACCGCACGTACCTCGACGAGACCGACGAGGTCGAGGTGACGGGTGGCGAGGCGGCGGACGAAAACGACGAGTGACGAAGTAACGGAGTGACGCAGTAACGGAGGCGGGTGCGACACGTTTTTCTGGCAAGCCATAGGAACGGCGGTGGCATGGCCACGCTTGCGTGGCCAGGGGGAGGAATTGCCGCGCGGCGGGCCTCCCGGCCCGCCGCGCAGAGGAACACGATGGGCCGGCTTGGCGCGGTGGCCCGGGAGGGCCACCGCGCAGGACGCATCTTCGGGCCGAACAGCGAGATCTCTCCGCTCGGGGTCCCTGCGGGGCCCTCGGTCGAGATGACATACGTAGGGCACCCAACTTCACCGGCGCCGGGGTCGTTATTTTATTGAAAACGGTTTCGGTGCGGCTACAGTGCAGGACCCGTCCCCTCGGCGCGGGCGGGTACGACCGTCATCCGGCATGCGAACCAGCGAACCACGAGGCCAGGAAGGAGACTTGTTATGAAACTCGGCGTATTCGCGGTACTCTTCGGCGGGCAGTCGCTCGACGATGCCCTCGACTACATCTGCGACAGCGGCCTGGAGGCCATCGAACTCGGGTGCGGCGCCTATCCCGGCGACGCCCACGTGCCGGTGGCCGACCTCCTGAAGTCCAAGAAGAAGTGCGAGACCTTCAAGAAGCGGATCACCGACCGGGGCCTGGAGATCAGCGCCCTCTCGTGCCACGGCAACGCGCTGCATCCGGACGGCCGCATCGCCCGGGCCCATCACGACGCGTTCCAGAAGACCTGCCGCCTGGCCGAGCGGCTCGGCGTCAAGACGGTGATCACGTTCTCGGGCTGCCCCGGCGGCGGGCCGAAGGACAAGGTCCCGAACTGGATCACCTGTCCCTGGCCGCCCGACTTCGAAGAGGCCGTCAAGTGGCAGTGGGAAGAGAAACTCGTCCCCTACTGGGAAAAGCAGGCCACGTTCGCCCGCGACCACGGCTGCCGCGTCGGATTCGAAATGCACCCCGGCTTCTGCGTCTACAACACCGAGACGATGCTGAACCTGCGCAAGGCCGTCGGCAAGACGCTCGGGGCGAACTTCGACCCGTCGCACCTCTTCTGGCAGGGCATGGACCCGATCGCCTCCGTCCGCGCCCTCGGGGAGGCCATCTTCCACGTCCACGCCAAGGACTGCCGGGTCGACGAGGCCAACACGCTCGTCAACGGCGTGCTCGACACGAAGCACTACGGCGACGAGATCCACCGGTCGTGGATCTTCCGGACGGTGGGCTACGGCCACGGGGAGGACTTCTGGCGGAACTTCGTCACGACCCTCCGCATGGTCGGCTACGACGGCGTCCTCTCCATCGAGCACGAGGACAGCCTGATGAGCGTCAACGAGGGGTTCCAGAAGGCCGTCGCCTTCCTCAAGAACGTCATCCTGACCGAATCGACCGGCGAGATGTGGTGGGCGTAGGACGGACAGTAACGCAGTAACGAAGTGACGCAGTAACGAAGGTGCACGTGAAGGGCGCGGTCCGTACGGGCCGCGCCCTCTTTTCTACACCGCAATGGGACCAACCTTGGGACGGCCGGCGCGCTGGGGCTGCGCCTGCGTTACTGCGTCACTCCGTCACTTCGTCACTCGTCGTCACGCCTCCACCTCACACTGCCGCGGACGGGCGATGACGGCGAAGCACTCCACCACCAGCGCCAGCGCCAGCACCAGCGTCAGGGCGTTCAGGCCGATCAGGGCGTACTTCTGGTACGCCGGGAACGCGTCGCTGACGGGCGTCTCGATGAACTCCCACTCCTTCCACACCATCGCCCACACCGTCAGGACGAGCATGAAGAGGCACGGCACGAGCGTCAGCAGGTAGCCCAGCGTCCCCCGCCGGTGCAGGTACAGGGTGATCAGCAGCAGCGCCAGGGCCGCCAGCAACTGGTTCACCGCCCCGAACATGGGCCAGAGCATGAGCGCCCCTTTGCCGGAGGCGCCCGTCCCGAACGCCAGCCCCGCCGCCGCGACGACCGCGATGGCCGTCGCCACGTACCGGTTGGCCAACGGCTTGATGCGGAAGTTGGTGGCGAGTTCGGCCACGACGTACCGCTGGATGCGGGTGGCGGTGTCGAGCGTCGTGCCGGCGAACGAGGCGATGAACACGCCGATGATAATAAGGCCGATCGCCTTCGGCACGCCGATCGTTTCCAGCATGTTGGCCGACCCGACGACGACGGCGGCCAGTTTCGAGCCCAGTCCCTGGGCGGCCGTCCAGGAGGCGTAGTGCTGCTGCCACGCCTCCGTGCCCGTGAAGATCTCGCCGCCCTTCTCGTAGGCCATACCGATGCCGGCGCCGACGGCCACGAGGACGAGCGTCGCCAGGGCCGCTTCCATCAGCATCGAGCCGTACCCGACGAACTGGGCGTCGGTCTCGCGGCGGACCTGTTTCGACGAGGTCCCGCCCGAGACGAGGCAGTGGAACCCCGAGATGGCGCCGCAGGCGATCGTGACGCCCAGGAACGGCCAGAGGGGCGGCGCGCCTTCCGGGGCCAGGTTCACGCCGGGGGCCACGATCTCCAATCCGCCCGTCATCGCGGAGGCGAACACGCCCACCACCAGCAGCCCCATCGCGATGAACAACTGCCACGCGTTGATGTAATCGCGCGGCTGGAGCAGCGTCGTCACCGGCAGCGTCGACGCCACGAACGCGTACGCGAGCAGGATGATGACCCACACGGCCACCGACGACAGGCCGAGGCCGAGCGCGCCGTCCGGCATCTCCAGCGGCAGCCACTGGCCGATGACCACGGTCCCGTACATCGCCGCCACCGCCACGGCCGTGGCGAGCATCACGTTGGCGTTCCACCGGTAGACGGCCCGGCCCAGCAGGATGGCGATGGGGATCTGGCACCACACCGCGAAGACCGATCCGGGGAAGCGGGCGAAGATTGCCGCAATCACCACCCCGAAGATCGCGATCACAATCAAGAGTTCCAGGAACACCACCATGAAGAAGATGGTCCGGGCCCGCGGGCCGACGTACCGGTCGGCCACCTCCGAGAGGCTCTTGCCCTCGCTGCGCATCGAGACGACCAGGGCCCCGAAGTCGTGCACCGCTCCCATGAAGATGGAGCCGACGACGACCCAGATGACGGCCGGCACCCACCCCCAGATGATGCCGATGGCCGGGCCGACGATCGGCCCCGTGCCGGCGATGCTCGTGTAATGGTGCCCGAAGATGATGCCCCGCTTGGTGGGCACGTAGTCGACGCCGTCGGCCAAACGGATTGAGGGCGGCTCGACCGAATCGTCGAGCCGGAAGATCTTCCGGGCCAGGAACCGCCCGTACGTGTGGTACGCCACCAGGTACCCGACGAACGTGACGACGACCAGCAGCAGTGCGTCCACGAGGGTCTCCTCTTTCGCGAAGCGCGCCGGTGAAGGGGCGGTGCTGCCCCGCCGCGTTGTCGAACGGGCGTACTATCGCGCGCCGCGGCGGCCTTCGCAACGGCGAAAAAGGTTCCAGGAGTCTTTTTCGGCCATGCCGCACCTTTGATACCACGCGAAGTGGAAGACGGGCCGGAAAAAGACTCCTGGAACCTTTTTCGGTCCTACGCCCTCGCCGTGGAAAACGCCTCCCCATTCCGCCCGCCGGCGCGTACAATGACCGATTCGACG
>JAWODB010000199.1:0-23537 GCA_046483505.1 Phycisphaerae bacterium | reverse complement strand
ATCGAAATCCTCCCCAGCCACATTGTCCGTTTCCGAGGCGGCCTCAAGGAAGAGCATGCCGCTCAGGTGCGATTTATTTCCCATATGCCGTTACCCTGGCCTATGGTTGGGCGCGATGCGCTTGCGCATGCCGATTAGTGTTTTCCGAAGGTCCTCGTCGACGCCGAGGATGCGGCTCGCCTCGATGCAGTGGCCGAACAGGTTCCGGATGATCTGGTGATCCATCGTGGGCCCCATGACCAGGCCGCCGCGCTCCGGCGAGTTCGACGGGCCGCTCACCAGCCACCCCTTGCCGTAGACCGGGTCCTCGACGAGGAACTCCGTGAAGAACACGGCCGCCTTCTTCAGGATGGGGTAGGCGCGGTCGCGGAGAAAGTCCTCGTCGCCCGTGTAGGCGTAGCGGAGCCAGAGGTGCTGGGCGAGCCACGCGCCGCCGGTCGGCCAGATGCCGTGGTTCGACGCGTTGATCGGGGCCGTGCCGCGCCAGACCTCCGTGTTGTGGTGGAGGACCCAGCCGGGGCAGTCGTAGAACGTGCGGGCGGTCTTGGCGCCCGTCTCGGAGCAGTCCTCGATCATGTCGAACAGCGCGTCGTGGCACTCGGAGAGGCCGGTCAGTTCGGCCGGCCAGTAGTTCATCTCGGTGTTGATGTTAACGGTATATTTGCATTCCCACGGCGGGTTCAGCCTGTGGTTCCAGATGCCCTGAAGGTTGGCGGGCTGGCTGCCGGGCCGGCTGCACGCGATCATCAGGTACCGCCCGTACTGGAACGCCAGGGCGGCCAGGTGCGGGTCGTCGCCGTCCTTGAACTCGCGGATGCGTTGGTCGGTCTCGTTGCGGGCGGCGTCGGTGGTGCCGAGATCGATATCGCACCGCCGGAACAGGCCCTGGTGGTCGGCCACGTGGTCCTCGCGGATGGCCGCGTACGCCTTGTCGCCGAGGTCCGCGAGGACCTTGGCGCAGCGGGCCGCCGGGTCGCCGGAGATGTCCGTGTAATGGACATAACTCGTGGCGGCGGTGAGGAGGAGCGTGGCCTCGTCGGCGCCCTTGACGTGCACGGTGCCGTCGGCGACCTCGACGGTGCCGCCGCCCGCGCGGGCGAGGAGACGGGCCTCGAACCGCAGTTTGCTCGGCGTGCCCGTCCGGCCGGTGTGCGTCACGCGTCCGCGGAGGGCCAGGGTGTCGTCGGCCACGCGGACGAGTTCGTGTTCGACGTGCGGCGAGAGGAGCCGTGCGTCGAATGCGAGGGCGCCTTTCTTGCCCGCGGTCAGTCGGACGGCAATGACGCGGTCCGGGTAACTCGCGATGGTCTCTCGCTCGTACCGGACGCCGTCGGCCTCGTACTCGACGCGGGCCGCCGCCTTGTCGAGATCCAGCGAGCGGCGGTAGCCGCGGACGGTCCGGTGGGCCTCGGGGAATTCCAGGACGAGGTCGCCGAACGGCTGGTACGATTCCTGGCGCAGCGGCTGGCTCATGAAGTGCCTGGACGCCAGTTGCTCGGCCTCGCGCTGCTTGCCGGCGAAGAGGAGGTCGCGGATCTTCGGCAGGTACTCGGCGGCGCCGGGGTGCTGGTAATCCTGGGGCTGGCCGGTCCAGAGGGTGTCCTGGTTGAACTGGATGCGCTCCACGTCCGCCCCGCCGTAGACCATGGCCCCCATGTGCCCGTTGCCGACAGGGAGGGCGGCGGTCCAGTCCCTGGCGGGGGAGCGGTACCAGAGGATCCACTCGCCGTCGGGCGCCCGGACCTTTTCGGCGGCCTCGATCGTGGCCCGGCCGTAGTCGATGGGCGGCTGCGTGCCGTTCTTCGTGTACTCGGTGCGGCGGACGAGGCGGCCGGCGGCTTCCTCGGCCTCGGCCGCCTTGACGTAGGCCTGGGCCAGGGCGTCGCGGTCGGCCCCCTCGGGCCACTTCGCCCAGGCGGGATCGTCGCCGAGGCGGAACTGCCACTGCCCCGCGAGCGAGAGGGCCTTCTTGCCGGCGGCCAGGCTCGGCCGCCCCTGGTCGATGCCGCCGCCCCCGCCGCCGTCGTAGACGCGGACGGCCACGAGGTTCCAGTCGCCGAAGCGGACGGCCCCGGCGGGCACGGTGTACCGGCGGTGGCGGCCGCTGTCGCCCTTGTAGTTCGGCGGCATGCGGCCGGTGGCGCCGACCTTCGCCCCGTTGACGAACGCCTCGTCCGCGTCGTCGACCGTGCCGAGGTCGAGCGTCAGGTCCCGGCCCTTCCACTGCTCGGGCACCTTGACGAAGCAGCGGTACCACGCGAAGCCGTCGTGCTTCGGAAAGCGGGCGGTGGACCCCTCGTCCCAGAAGCCGGGGACGCGGAGCATCTGCCAGCCGTCCTGTTCGGCGGCGGGAGCGAGGGCGGCGAGGGCCAGCAAGAGACAGACACAGGCAAGCGTTCTGCGAGTCACGGGAGTTCTCCTCACACGTATCGGCGGCACGCGGGTTGTCGGGTGTGGCCCGGCCGGCTTGTCCGGCCGGGAGTCCCATGCGTGACTGGAAACGGCGAAGCACACGGCGAGATTCTTCACTCGCTGCGCTCGCCCAGAATGACAGCGTTTTGCGCGGCGGGCATCCCTCGGCGTCGCTCGGGACAGGCTCCGACCCGCGGCGCAAACCCGATCACTTCCAGGCGGACGTCATCTCGTACACTTTCAGCGACTCGACGGTGACCGACCCGCCCTCGGCGGTCAGCGAGATCGTGCCGAGCGGCTTGCCGGCATCGCGTCGGCCGCCGGTCTTGTAGCAGGCACCGCCGCCCCCGACCACTTCATACATGGGACGGTCCACGAGCACGCGGAACGTCACTCGGCCGTCCTTCATGGCAAGCGGCATCTCGTCGAGTTTCCCGTCGCCGAAGTCGTACGCCACCGCGTTTTCGCCGAAGCGCAGGACGGCCCGCTTGGCGGTTCCCTTCTTCAGCGTCACGAGGATGTCGAAGAGTTGGCCGCCCGCGTCGAACGCGAGGGTCGACTTGTCGCCGGAAAGGACCGTGTTCCCGGCCGTCTTCGGATTCGGCTTGCGGAGCCCATCGAGTTCCTTGATGGGCGCCGCGAACATCCGGATGCCGTCGTCGGTGGTGCGGAGCGTCAGTCGGGTCGGCACGGTGAACGTCTGGTTGAACGGCATGCCCGGCATGCCGATTCTGGCCCAGCCCATCTGGACGACGCGGCCGTCCGGCGGGTTGCTGAAACATTGCGACGCGTAATAGGCCCCGTAGTGGACGCGGTGCTTGCCCTCGTGGTCCGGCGTGAACGTCTTGCCGTCGAAGTCGCCGACGGCGTAGCGGGCGTCGGCGGCGTAGACGACCCACTTCGTCTTGTCCGGGTGGCCGTCGACCGGCAGTTCGAAGAGTTCCGGGCACTCGAAGTAGCCGGGCAGGTGGCTTCGGAGGGTCCACTCCTTCAGGTCCTTGCTCGTGTAGAAGGCGACGTTGCGGCCGTGCTCCTTGCTCTGGTCGAAGACGGCGATGACCCAGTGCTTGCCGGGCTCGTACCAGACGAGTTTCGGGTCGCGGCCGGAGTGTTTGATGACCGGGTTGCCCTCGTAGTACGTGAACGTCTTGCCGCCGTCGGTGGAGCAGGCGAGGGCTTCGCCGCAGCCGGTGTCGGTGAAGGCGAGGACGAGGGTCTTGGCGTCGCCCTTCTGCCGGCCGGCGGTGTTGTGGAGGTCGACGTTCCCGCTGCCGGAGAAGCAGTTCCTGACGGCCATGCTCGGATGCCGGTCCTCCACCCGGCCGCCGAACGGGCGAAGGGCCCGGTCCTGCTCGGTCCAGTGGACCATGTCGGGGCTCGTGGCGTGTCCCCAGTACATGTTGGCCCACTTGGGACCGGCCGGGTTGCACTGCCAGAAGAAGTGGTACCGGCCGTCGTGGAAGCACATGCCGTTCGGATCGTTGTTCCAGCCGCGCATCTGGCTCATGTGGAACTGCGGGCGGAGCGCCTCGTCGTAGAGCGGCGCGAGGTGCCGAATCTCGTCGCTCGACTCCAACATCTTGAAGATCTCGGGCGCCGCCCGGGCCGTGACCGTCGCGGTCTTGCCGGCGTACTCCTCCATGTTGAGGTAGGTCCACCAGTCGATGGCGTCTTTGTCCGGCGGGAAATCGCAGTCGAGGTTGTGGACGAGCGTGCCGCCCACGGTGACGGTCATCCGGCCGCGCTGCCCCTTGTTCGAGACGGGGAAGAGGAGGTACTTGCCCGTGACCTTGACTTCACGGGTGTCTTCCGGGTGCGGGCTTCGGCCGCCCCCTCTCGGCGCGGGGGCCGGTTTCTTCTTCGCCTTCGTGTTGCTCTGGACGATCTGGTCCACGTTGATGTGCCCCCAGCCGCCGGAGCGGTCGTCGACGATGCGGATGACGCCCCGTTTGCCCTTGTACTCGCGGACGTCCCAGGTCTCCCAGTTGAGGAACTCGCTGCCGCCCGGCTTCGTGTTGGGCCCCGTGGCGGTGCGGACGGCGTCGCCGCCGACGAGGAGGCTCATATATGTTTCGCCCTTGTACCCGCCTCCGCCGATGAGGAACGAGATGTGGTCGCGCTGGATGGTGAACTCCGGCGAGGTGAGCGTGCCCTTCGGCCCGTCGCCGCCCAGGAAGGAGTTGACGAGCCCCTTGCCCTCGAAGCCGGTGACGTCCATCTGGCCGGGCAGGGTGCCCCGGGCGGGGCCGTCGCCGAAGGCCTTGCCGTCCGCCTTCCAGCCGTCGGCGTAGGTCTTGCCCTCGAAGTCGGCGATGAGGATGTCGTCGGCAGCAGCGGCGGAGGCCAGGAGCGCCAGGGCGACGGCCGCCGCGAGCGTCTGTCGGATCCGCATGTTCATGGATATACCTCTCTCTATTTATCGAGTTCCTGCGCGGCGGGTCTCCTGACCCGCCGCCCACGGCCTGGCGCGGTGGGTCGGGAGACCCGCCGCGCGGAATGCCGTTGTCATACTATTTGCCCTCGAAGCACAGGATCTTGCCGCCCATCGTTGCGACGTACAGCCGTCCGCCTGCGGCGGCGAGGCCGTCCCAGACGGGCGGGGCGGGCAGACGGTAGCGGGCCAGTTCCTTGCCGTCGGCGGTGGCGAAGGCCGCCAGGACGCCGCCCTTGCGGCCTTGCCAGGCGGCGTGGGGGTCGTCCGGGTCGACGACGTCCGGCGAGCCGGCGGCGAAGAGCACGTCGCCCGCCCGCACCAGGGCCGTCACGCGGATGTCGAGCCGCCGCTCCCACCGGTCCGCCGGCCCCTGGCGGCGTTTCCTCCGGTCCTTCTTCCGCTCCTCGGACATCTCCAGCGGCAGGCAACGCAGGCGGTACGGCTTCGTGCCGGGCTGGAAGACGGTCTCGCGGCTGCGGGACTTGAACACCTCCATCCCGTACGCCGCGCCGTCGCCGAGGACCATCACGCCGCTGGTCTGAGCCTGGCGGGCCTTCCAGTAGGTTCGGTTGAACCAACTGTCGTCAAGGTATCCGCCCGTCATGTAGACGCGCAGGCCGCGCTTGCCGCCCGTGTCGCGGACCTTCATCTGGCGGATGAAGACGCCGGAGCCGTCGGAGGCGGGCACGTCGTTCAGCAGGCCCGGCAGGCCGTGGGCGCTGGTCGTGGGCGGCTGCTTGCCCGTCTCCGGGTCGCGATGGCAGAAGGTCTCGCGGTGCACGACCTTGCCGGTGGCCGGGTCGAGGCCCCAGAACCGGATGCCGCCGTCCAGGTACGACGACCGACCGGCCGCCAGCCAGCACGTGCCGCCGGCGACGAGGACGCTGCCCGGCACGGGCCACGCCGATTCCACCTGCCCGAACGCGGTGACGAATTGCCGGCCGGGGGCGGCGTCGAACCGCCAGGCCAGCGCCCCGTCGGCGGCGCGGAGGCAGGTGACCCGCCCGTCGGCGGAGCCGAAGAGGGCACGGCCGCCGTAGACCGTGGGCGGGGAGTCGACCCGGCCGCCGGCCGTGTGCCGCCACGCCTCCTTGCCGTCGGCCGCGCTCAGCGCGTGCACGGTGTGCGTGTCGACGCCGGCGACGAAGACCTTGCCGGCCGCCACGACCGGGGCGCTCGGACCGGTGCCGATGTCGGCCGTCCAGGCGGGCGCCAGGTCGGTGGGGACGGCGGCCTCGGTGGCGCCGGAGCGGCGGGCGTCGTGGCGGTAGGTGGGCCACGAATCATCTCGGATTTCGGATCTCGGATTTCGGGTTGGCTGGTCGGACGCGGGACCCTTTACCAGTCGGTGGTCGTCGGGCGTTTCGGGCACGGGTGCGTTCGCGGTGCGCTTCGGCGCGAGGGCGTTGAAGCCGACCAGTTTCGCCTCCAGGTAGCAGGAGCACGGGTGCGGCGTGACGTAGAGCAGGCCGTTGCACGGCAGGTAGCCGAGGAGGCACCCGCCGCGGACCCAGTGGTTCTGCCAGTTTTCGCCGGACGAGAGGTCCACGAACTCCACGCCCCGCCGCGTCGACATGAGGAACCGTTCCGTAATGCGGTTCCGCGTGCAGCGGTGGTGATGGCCCACATTGAAGATGGTCTTCGTGCCGAGTTCGGTGCGCGGCTTGCCGGTGTGCAGGTCGAGCGCCTGGATGCGGTAGTCCACCTGGCCGGAGTTCTTGGCCCGGTAGCCGTTGCCCCACACGCGGCCGAACTCGGTCTCGGCGTCGACGTGGGTCCAGACGGCATCCTTGACGACGAAGCAGTCGGGCGGCGTGCAGTGCCCCCACCCGCCGTAGCCGTGTTTCCAGAGTTGCTTGCCCGTGCGGGCGTCGAAGGCGTAGACGGTGCCCGGCATCGTGTGGTAGGTGTGATGCGTGTTCGGCTCCGGCTGGGCCAGCAGGACGACGCCGTCGTGGTAGACCATGACGCTCAGGAGGTACTCGTAGACGCCGCCGAAGCCGATCTTCGTGACGGCCGCCTCCGGCAGGGCGGGACGGTCGGTCCGCCAGCGGCGCTTGCCGGTGTCGGCCTCCAGGCAGGTGATGGCCGTGTCGGTCAGGGCGTAGACGCCGCCGCCGCCGGCGGCGAGTTCGAGCCGGCCGCACGGGTCCTGCTGCTTCGTGGTGCGGACGGCGGTGAACGGCCCCTTCTTCCAGAGGAGGCGGCCGGTGGCGGTGTCGACGGCACAGACCTGCTTGCCGGGCGCGGGGTCCGGCGCGCCGCCGGCCGGGCGCTCGGCCGGGTTGATGGGGCAGATGAGCCGGCCCTCGCTCAGCAGGACGGCGTGGGCGCGGGCCGTCTCCTCGTACACGCGGCGGACCTTGCCGGTGGCGGCGTCGAGGGCCGAGACGGGCGCCCGGGCGCCGAGCGTGGCGTAGACCGTCTCGCCGTCGGTGACCAGGCGTTTGTAAACCTGCGGCGGCATGGTGAACCGCGGGACGGCCCCGTGCCCCGGCGTGCCGCTGAAGTCCTTCGAGTCCCAGTTCGGCACGGGGACCTTCCAGAGTTCCACGCCGCTGAAGGCGTCGCGGGCCGTCAGGAACCATCGGCTGGGCACGTTGCCGCCGGCGCAGGTCAGCGTCTCGTCGCAGATGGTGAACAGCCGGCCGCCCGCCGACACCATGCTGCTGACGCTCGGCGTCCATCCGTGGCTGCGGGCCCACCGCGGGCCGCACGTCCACTGGAGGTGCCGCGGCGGGCCGACACGCCGGTCCGCCGACACGGGGTTGCTGCCCGGGCCGTACAGGCTGTGCGTCCATTCGTCGATATCGTCCGGGCGCGGCTTGACGGTCTTCTTGCCGCCGATGAGGGCGACGCCCTCCGGGGCGAGGACGCGCATCACTTCCTCCATCGGCACCTTGCCGAGGTCGTCGGCGACGAGGAGGTTGACGAGGTTCTCCGCGTACGGCAGGCGGTCGCCCGTCCACTCGATGACCGAGACCTTGCCGTAGAGGCCCTTCGAGCGGATAGGCGCGCGGGCCGGCTCCACGGCCTTTGCATCGGGCGCCAGGCCCTGGACGAGGTATGGGCCGGTGCCGCCGATGGCGGCGGCGAGGTGCCCGTCGCCGCAGCCGAGGTGCACGACCAGGCCGCCGGCCACGCCGGTGTCGTCCAGGATCATCCGCGCCTGGCCTTCGGGCGACCCAGCAGACGCGGAGGGACCGGCGGCGACCGCCGCCAGCGTCAGGATGAGCGCGAGGACGGGCGGCGCGCATGTCTTACGTCGAAACGTCATGCGTGGTTCCTTTCGCGGATTACTTGCCAGTCATGCAGAGAACTTTTCCGTCGGTGGTTGCAAGATACAGGCGTCCATGGGCGGCGGCCATGCCGTCCCATCGGGGCGGGGCGGCCAGGTCGTGGCGGGCGAGGACCTTGCCGTCGGCCGTCGACACCGCCAGCAGGATGGCGCCCTTCTCGCCGCGCATGGCGGCGTCCTGGGCGGCGAGTTGCTGGCGGACCTCCTCGGCCTGAAGGTTCGCGCCGGCCACCTTGTCCTCGTCGACGAGGTCGGGCGGCCCGGCGACGAAGAGCACCTCGGCCGCCTGGACCATGGCCCGCGCGATGACGGGCGGCTTCTCGACCGTCCAGTGATACTCGACGAAATGGCCTCGCGGCTTCGCGGCCTGGCCCTTGCCGGTGAACCGCATGGCGGCGTCAAGGGTGCCCTTGGCCGTCTTCACGTCGCCGAGTTTGCCGTGGTTCTTGTGGCCGGACTTGTCGCGGGCCCGGTCCTTCTCGAACGTGAAGCGGAGGACGAGGTCGGCGTCGCCGGCGGCCGTCTCGCCCGGCGACTCGGCGTGTTTCGCGATCTCCTCGGCGGTCACGGTGCCGTGGTAGACGCGGACCTCGTCGATGAGGCCGGTGAACGGGTACGGGCTCTTGTAGGCGTCGGAGACGCCCTCGCCGCCGCCGAGGTCGGCGCCGACCTCGAGGGCCTGGGCGGGGTCCTCGGCGACGAAGCCGCCGGCCTCGGCCTCGGCGACCCGCTTGCCGTCGATGTACAGATGGAGTTTCCTGTCCTTCGTCAGGACGCCGGCCAGGTGGACCCACCGTCCGACGACCTTCTCCCCGCCCCCCACCGTGAACGCCTGGCTCTTCGCGCGGACGGCGAAGTGGGGCCGGCCGCCCTTCAGGAACAGGGCGTAGCCGTGGGCCGGGCCGCCGCGGGCCAGCACCACGCCGCCCGGCTTCTCGGCGTGGACCCAGGCCTCGACGGCCAGCGGCGTGCCGGCGGGGTTCAGGCTCTCGGACTTGTCGACCTCGATCCACGAGCCCCGGCCGGTGCGCCGCTTCAGGCCGGCGCCGCCCGGCAACTCGGGCGGCTGCTTGTCCGTGGCGAAGAGGTGGTACTCCAGCGGGGTGGTCCAGCGGAGGTACTGGGGCTGGCGCCCGTAGCCGTAGACGTGCTTCTCGTCGGCCGTCAGGAGCCGGCCGGCGGGGGCGAACCGGCCCGCCTGGTAGTACCCGCCGTGACCGCCGGAGAAACTCCGCCCGTACACCCAGTACGAGCGGTGGAACCAGGAGCCGTCCAGGAACCCGTACGGGGCGAAGAGGTGGGCCTCCTCCCCGCGCTGGACCGTGGCCTGGAGGACCAGGTCGCCCGAATGCGGCCCGAGCGCGAGGCGCTTGCCCTGGAGGTCGAAGACCTGGCTACGCATGTACATGCGCTCGCCGTCGCTGGAGAGGATGTCCGACAGCGCCACCGGCATCTGGAGCGTCTGGTGCCGCGCCTGGAGGTTCTTGCCCGTCTCCGGGTCGGTGTCGTCGTAGTGGCGGTGGGTGAGGACGCGGCCGCTGGCGGGGTCCAGCCGATAGAGGTGCAGGCCGCCGTCCAGGAACATGGACCGGCCCGCGACGAAGCAGACGGCGCCGTCCTGGACGAGGACGCTGCCGTGCACCGGCCAGACGGACTCGACCTGCTCGAAGACCGTGTGCCGCAGGTCCGCCGGCGCGGCGCGGAACCGCCAGGCGAGTTCGCCGTCGGCCGCCCGCAGGCAGTAGACGGACCCGTCGGCGGCGCCGAAGAGGCACCGGCCCTCGTGGATGGTGGGCGGGGAGTCGATCCGCCCGCCCGCCGTGAACGTCCAGGCGGCCTCGCCCGTGTCGGCGTCCAGGGCGTGGAGGGCGTGGTCGTCGACGGAGGCGACGAAGCACTTGCCCTCGGCCACCGTGACGGCGGAGAGGGGGCCGTCGAGTTCCGCGGTCCACTGCGGCTTGAGGTCGGCGGGCACCTTGGCGGCGGTGCAGGCGTTGCGGGTGGCGTCGTGGCGGTAGGTGGGCCAGGCGTCATTTCGGATTTCGGATTTCGGATTTCGGAATTCGGCCTTGTAGGCGGGGCCTTTTTCGAGGCGGCCCTCATGGCCGCCGGCGCTGCGCATGGCCTTGAGCCGTTCGTCCTCGGCGGCGAGGGCGGCGAAGCCGAAGACCTTCGCCTCCGGGTAGCACGCACAGTCGTGGGGCGGGGCGTACATCAGGCCGTTGGCCGGCATGACGCCCGTCAGGCATGCGCCGCGGACCCAGTGGTGCAGGGTCCAGGTCTCCTTCTGGATGTCGAGGAACTCGATGCCCGTCCGCGACATGAGCAGGTAGTCCTCGGTGGCCTTGCCGCGATGGCACCGGTGGTGGAACCAGTAGGCCTCCACGTCGGGCGGGAACTGTTTGCGGATCTCGCCGGTGTGCGGGTCGTGCCCGCGGAACACGCCGTCGTACCCGCCGCTGGTGGTGGCGCCGGTCCAGACGAGTCCGCCGGCGACGAGGAGGTCCTCGGCGGACTGGTACCCGGACGGGGCGTGCGGGGCGGACCACAGGGTCTTGCCGGTCTCGGCCGAGAGGGCGTACATGGTGTCCTTGCCGCCGCGGTGGGGGATCATCTTCTCGCCGCCCGCCCACAGGACCACGTCCTCATGCAGGACGAGGCAGGGGACGAAGTAGGAGTGCATGTGCTGCCAGACGGGCATCGGGTCCGACGCCCATGCCGTCTTGCCCGTCTTGCGGTCGATGGCCACGATCTTCTCGCCGTCGTGGAAGTAGGCCCGCTTGGCGTCGGCGGCCAGCGTGGAGGGCGAGACGAACGATTCGCGCCGCCACCGCTGCTCGCCGGTCCGGGCGTCGAGGGCCATGACGACCTTCTCGTCGCCCGACCACTTGGGATCGCGGGTGGCCTTGCGGATGGCGCCGAGGGCCTCGTAGTCGTGCCAGGTCTTCTCCGGGTTCGGGTTGACGACGAGCAGGAGGCGGGCGTCCGAGGCGAGGATTTCCTCGCACCCCTCCGTGCCCTCGTACGTGCGGCGGGTCTGGCCGGTGACGGCGTCGAGGGCGGAGAGCGGGGCCTTGAGGCCGAGCGTGACGTAGACCTCGTCGCCGACGGCCACGAGCCGCCGCGTCAGCAGCGCCGGGCCGCTCTTCAGCGGCCAGAGTTGGGTGTGCCAGTCGGCGATCGGCCGCTTCCACAGCACGGTGCCGTTGAAGGCGTCGCGGGCGATGAGGTACCAGTCCGACGGCAGGACGACCGAGGCGGTGGAGCCCTCGTCGAAGATGTAGAAGAGCCGGCCGCCGGCCGACACCAGCGAACTCAGCGACGACATGTGGTCGTGGTGCCGCGACCATCGCGGGCTGCCGATCCACTGCATCCGCCGCAGCGGGGCGATCCGCTTGTCCTTCGAGACGGCGTTGTTCGACGGATCGTGCAGGTAGTGGGTCCAGTCGTCGATGGCCTCGGGCCGCGGTTTGACGCTGGTCTTCCAGCCGTCGCCCGTCCGGACGCAGGCCACGCCGCCCGGCGCGAGGACACGCATGACCTCGTCCATCGCCACGCCGGAGGCGTCGTCCACGACGACGAGGTTCACGAGGTTGTCGACGTACGGCAGGCGGGAGCCCGCCAGGCGGTCGGCGGAGACCCGGCCGTACCGGCCCGCCGCGCGGATGCGGGCGCGGGCCTTGCGGACGGCCGCGGCATCGCGGTCCAGGCCGTGGACGAGGTACGCCTCGCCCGCGCCGAGGGCGGCGGTGAGCCGTCCCTCGTCGCAGCCCAGGTGGACGACCATCCCGCCGCGGACGCCGGTCTCCTCGAGGATTTGTTGCGCCTCAGCCTGGAGGATTTGTTGCGCCTCAGCCTCGGGCGAACCGGCGCCGCCGCAGACGGACGGCGGCAGGGCGGCGCATCCGGCCAGGGCGGCGGCCAGCACGGCCGCCCGCCACATCCTGCCGACCACCGTTCGTGTATCCATTGTATGGAGGCTCCTTTGGCTGCGGCGTGTTTGCGTGGGGTCCGGTTAGCACTACAACGGTAACTCGTGCGCGGCGGGTCTCCGTACCCGCCGCGCGGCCCTGAAAAAGGCCGTTTCGAGCGCGGTGGGTGCCCCTCGGCTTCGCTCGGGACAGGCTCCGACCCACCGCGCAACGCGCGCTCCGCCTCACCCTGCCCTCTCCCGCCGGGGGAGAGGGATGAGAAGCCTACGTATGCAGCGGCCCGCGGACGGGGCGGGTCCGCATCCGGTTCGCTTCCGGGTCGTTCGGGAACTCCTCCTTGACCGGGTCCCACGTCAGGCTGCGGCCGAGGAAGAGGACCATGTTGGCGATGTGGCACGTGGTCATGGACCGCTGGGTGGCCTCGGCGCTGGAGATGGGCGTCTGGCGGGTCTTGACGCAGTTCAGGAACGCCCGCACGTGCCCCTCGGCCGGGTAGCCGGCGCCGAACGTCTGGCCGGCCAGCAGCGAGGCCGGCTCGGTCCGGATGTTGCCGTCGTCGTCCACGTAGACCTTGCCATCGGTCCCCTCGAACTCGACGTGCAGCGGCCAGGAGCCGTCAATCAGGATGAGGTCCACGCCGTTTGCATAGCGGCAGCGGATGCGGTCGCCGGCGTCGCCGATGTAGTCGTATTGGACGGGGCTGGTGTTCTCGGCGCCCACGGCCAACTGGCAGAGGTCGACGGTGTGGCTGCCCCATTCGGAGATGCTGCCGCCCTGCCAGTCGCGGTGGGCCTTCCAGCGCTGCAGGTACTTCTTGTTGTACGGCCGCCAGGGCGCGGGGCCGAGGAACATGTCCCACCAGACCTCCTCCTTCGGCGGGGTGGGCTGCGGGTCGCACGAGAAGTAGGGGGGCGTCGTGATCTTGCCGGCCCCCTCGGCCCGGAGGGTCTTCAGCCTGCCGAGCGCGCCCGTGCGGGCCAGGTCGCACGCGTACCGGAACCGCGTGATGCTCCGCCGCTGCGTCCCGCACTGGTACACCGTGCCGAGCCGCCGGATGGTGTCGGCGAGTTCGCGGCCCTCGGCGATGGTGTGGGTGGGCGGCTTCTCGCTGTAGATGTCCTTTCCGGCCTTGGCGGCCATGATGGAGGCGATGGCGTGCCAGTTCTCGCCGGTGGCGATCATGACGGCGTCGAGGTCCGGCCGGCCGAGCACCTCGCGGAAGTCGATGTACGTGCGGCAGTCGGCGTTGTCGTAGCGCTTGTCGACCTTCTGCTTGGCCGCCTTACGCCGCTCGCCGCGGACGTCGCAGACGGTCGTCATCTGGACATCCTTGTTGCCCATGAAGGCGCCCATGACGTAGTTGCCCCGGCCGCCGATGCCGATGGCGCCCATGACGATGCGCTCCGAGGGCGAGACGGTGCCGTCCGCCCCGCGGGCCGAGGCCGGGACGACGTACGGGGCGGCGAGCGACGCGGCCGCCAGGCCGGCGGCGCGTTTCAGGAAGTCACGGCGGGAGTGTCCGGTCATGTCAGTCTTCCTTTCCGTGGATCGGTGCCCGGTGGTTGTGCGTGTGACCTTATGAGGTCCCGCGCGGTGGGTCTCAGTACCCACCGCGCCGTCGTCGGCGCTTTGCTGTGTGCGCGGCGGGTCTCCGCACCCGCCGCGCCGCAAGCAATGATAGCATCCGTGCGGGCCGCGCGGCCATACGACGACGGGACCATGGCCAGGCACGCGTGGCCATGCCACCCCCTGCGCACAGGCGCGCCGCGTTGGCCGGTCAGGGTTGGCCCCCCATGCAGACGACCGTGCCGTCGGTCAACGACAGGTATAATCGCCCGCGGGCGGCGGCCATACCGTCGAAAACCGGCGGCGAGGCGAGGTCGTGCGTGGCCGCCACCTTGCCGTCGGCCGCACCGACCACCGCCAGGATACCCCCTTTTCTGCCTTCGAGGACGGCCGTCGGGTCGTCGGTCCGGAACGGGTCGGGCGGACCGGCCAGCAGCAGCGTCTCGCCCGCCAGCACCATCGCCCGGGCGAGGCAGGGGACCTGCCGGCTCCAGCGCGTCTCGTACGCGGACCGTTTGTTGCCCCGCTTGTCCTTCGTCTCCGCCTGGCCGGACGCGAAGAGACGGTAAAACGTCTCCCGGTGTTTCGCGTCCCGCTTCGGTTTGAAGTGGAACACGGTGGCCCCGTCGATGCCGACGTGGGCCCCGTGGTGAATGTACTGGTTCCGCCCGAAGCCGTAGACCGACCCGTCGTCGACGACGAGGAGGCGGCCGGCGGGATTCCGCATGCCGGCGTGTGGCCATCCGCCGTACCCGTTGCCCATGGCCGTCCCCAGCATCCAGTACGTCCGGTGCCACCAGGAGCCGTCGAGGAATCCAACGGAGGCGAAGAGGTGCGGCACGTTCTCGCCCTGCTGGTGCCCCTCGGCGTCGAACCGGACCTGTCGCATGAACACGTTCGTCCCGTCGCCGGAGAGGACGTCGGGCAGGGCGCCTTGCATCCCCGTACCGCGCACCGAGTCCTGCTGCTCCAGGCCCGTCTGGGGATCCCGTCCGCTGAGGTGGGTGACCGAGTGCATCGCCCCGGTCGCCGGGTCGAGGCGGTACAGGTACAGCCCGCCGTCGGTGAACGAGGACCGTCCGGCGACGCACCACACGACGCCGTCCTGCACCAGGACGCTGCCGTGCACGGGCCAGGCGGATTCGAGCCGCTCGTAGGAGACGATGCGCCGCGTGTCCGGGGCGGCGAGGAACCGCCAGGCGAGTTCGCCGTCCGCCGCCCGCACGCAATAGACGTGCCCGTCGGCGGAGCCGAAGAGGACGCGGCCCCGCCAGAGGGTGGGCGGGGAATCGACCCGGCCGCCCGCCGTGAACGACCAGGCCGGCTCGCCCGTGGCGGCATCGAGGGCATGGACGGTGTGGGCGTCCGTCTCGGCCACGTACACCTTGCCGCCCGCCACGACGGGTGCGGTGAGGGGGCCCGCGAGGCGCCTCTTCCAGGCGGGCTTCAGGTCGGCGGGGACGGGCGTGCCGGCGCGCCCGCTGCGGGCGGCGTCGTGCCGGTAGGTGGGCCAGTCACCATTGCGGATTCCGGATTTCGGATTTCGGATTGGCTTGTCATAGGCCAGACCCCGTTCCAGCCGCCCCTCGGCCGTGATCTCCTCCGGCAGGCGGCGGGAGTCGGACGCCGGCGCCAGGCAATTGAAGCCGCTCAGTTTCGCCTCGATGTAGCACGCGCAGGAGTGCGACGGGGCATACAGCAGGCCGCCCGCCGGCACGACGCCCAACTGGCACGTGCCGCGCGTCCAGTGGCTGGCGTCGCCCTTGCCGGTCTCGAGGTCGATGAACTCGACGCCGGCCCGGCCGAGGACGAGGTACTTGCTCGTGGCCTTGTTGCGGTAACATCGATGATGGTTCATGCCGACGCGGAAGAACTCGCCGTCCGGCGGCCGTTTGCGCCAGACCTCGCCGGTCCGCGGGTCGAGGCCCTGCGTGATGCCCGGCTGCTTGGCCCGGACGAGTTCGCCGGTCCAGACGAGACCGTCCGCCACGAGCACGTCGACGGGGGCGTTGTAGCACTCCTGGCACGGCGCGTCCCAGAGGCGCTTGCCGTCCTCGGCCGAGAAGGCGATGAGTTTGCCCGGCGGGGCGTTGCCGCCGCCGCTGCTCACGACCCACAACACGCCGTTCGTCGTCTCTGCGTTGCGGGCGAAGGCGTTGGCGGCGTCGCGGTCGGCCGACAGGACCACGTCCTCCCAGACGACCAGCGTCGGCGCCGTCCACGCCGGCCGGTTCGGCGTGAGGGGCCGCTCGGCCTTCCAGCGGACCTTGCCCGTGGCGGCGTCGAGGCGGAGGACGGCCTCGGCGTTCTCGAAGAAGACGGCCTCGCCCCTGGCGCAGACGGTGGTCGGCATGAGTTGCTTCGTGTCGGCGTCGTCCTTCGTCCAGCGGACGGTGCCGGTGTCGGCGTCGATCGCCATGAGGGCCTTCGGCGGAATCTCGATCGGATACGGCGGCCGCTGCGCCCGGACGGTCGCGAGGCCCGGCTTCGAGTAGGCGGGTTCGTGGTCGGCCGGCGGCAGGCCGCGCGTCGCGCCGCCCGTCACGACGAGCAGGGTGCCGTCGTGCCAGACGATTTCCCGCGCCCCCTCCGTCCCGTCGTACGTGCGGAGCGTCTTGCCGGTGGCGGCGTCGAGCGCCGACACGGGCGCGTTGTAGCCGAGCGTCACATAGACGGTGTCGCCGACGGCGACGAGGCGTCGGGCGATGTCGCTCGGCCCGCTGCGGAACCCGCGCAGGTGCCACTCCCAGTTCGGGATGGGCCGCTTCCAGAGGAGCACCCCGCTGAAGGCGTCGCGGGCCACGAGGTGCCAGCGGGCCGGCAGGACGACCGCCGCCGTCGGCCCTTCGTCGATGATGCTGAAGAGGCGGCCGCCGCTCATCACGCAGCCGGTCACGGTGGTCAGGTGGTCGTGGCTGCGGGCCCACTTCGGGTCGGCCACCCACTGGAGATGCCGCGGCGGGCCGACGGCCGTGTCCGACGAGACCGCGTTGTTCGTGGCGTCGTACAGGTAGTGGGTCCACTCGTCAATGGCGTCGGGGTGCGGCTTGACGGTCGTCTTCAGGGACCCGCCGTCCAGGACGCACAGGACGCCGCCGGGCGCGAGGACCCGCATGACCTCTGCCTTCGGCACGCTGCCGAGGTCGTCGCACACGAGCAGGTTGACGAGGTTGTCGACATATGGAAGGCGCTCGCCCCTGAACCGCTCGACCGTGACTTTGCCGTACAGGCCCCGCCCGCGCAGGTGCTTCCGGGCCTTCGCGACGTTGGCCGCCTCGGCGTCGAGGCCGTGGACCAGGTACGGCCCTCGTGTGGCGAGGTCGCCGGCCAGCCGTCCGTCGCCGCAGCCGAGAACGACGACCAGGCCGCCGCGGACGTCGGCCGTCTTGAGAATCCGCTCGGCGCGGCGCGGGGCGGGGGCGCTGCTTTCGTCGGCGCCAAGCACGGTGGCGGCGGCACCGAGGCAGGCGGCAAGCACCGGCAGGAGGATAGGCGAGCGCGACACATGCAGCGAGCGACGGCGGTCGGACATGACGTTCTCCTGCGGCTGACGGTGCGGCGCGTCCGCGGGTTCCGCCCAGGGAGGCATACCGCCAGTGTACGCGCCTGCGGGGCCGGCGTCCAGTTTCCTCCAGCCGGATGCGCGACCGCCGGTTGGCGCTTGCGTGCCGGGGGCGTTCGCCGTACAACCCACTCGTCGGCGGGAGGGGGACGGCGGACTTCCTCCGGAGCGAAAGGAGACACGCGTCATGGGGCACCGGTGGGGGGTTCCACGTTCCTCGGAGGGTTACGGCATCACTGCCCGGTGCGCGGCGGGTCGGAGCCTGTCCCGAGCGCAGCGGAGGGATACGCGCCGCGGGGGCCTGGAAAGGCCGTGTCGAGCGCGGTGGGTGCCCAGACCCACCGCGCAAAATGCCAACTTAGCGTTGGAGTGGTAGGCGGGCACACCGGACTTCGCCCGGAACGTGCGCCGCGCCGGCGGTTTCCAACTTCCAGGGACGCATCGAGTCGGCAGGACACCTTGCCGGGCGCCGGGTCGTGACGGGCACCGTCCGTCGGGGTTTCTCCGTGTTCCACACGAGGAGGGCAGGGCGATGGCACATCGCATCAACCGTCGCAGATTCCTGAAACACACGGCCGCCGGGGCGGCGGGGCTCGTCGTCCTGTCCGATGCCCGCAGCGCCCGCACGGCCCAGGCCAACGACAAGATGAACGTGGCCCTGGTGGGCCTGGGCGGGCGCGGCTTGTGGTTCGTCCGGACGATGCCGAAACTCTCGACCGTGGTGGCCCTCTGCGACGTCAGCGACAAGAAGGCGACGGTCGCGCACCGCGAGTTGCCCGGCCGGCCGAAGTACTACGACTTCCGCCGCATGCTCGACCGCGAGAAGGCCATCGAGGGCGTCGTCATCGCCACGCCGGACCTCTCGCACGCCGTCGCCACCGCCGCCGCCGTCAAGGCCGGCAAGCACGTCTATTGCGAGAAGCCGCTCACGCGGACCGTCTGGGAGGCGCGGACCGTCCGGAACCTGGCTCGCCAGCACAAGGTGGCCACCGAGATGGGCAACCAGGGGACCGCCAGCGGCGGCTTCCGGCGCGGCGTGGAACTCCTCCGCGACGGCACACTCGGCGACGTGACGGAGGTCCTCGTCTGGAACAACGGCGGCGGCCGGGGCTGGACCGAGACGCCCACCGAGACCGCCAAGGTCCCGCCGTACCTGAAGTGGGACCTGTGGCTCGGCCCGGCCGCCTTCCGCCCGTTCCATCCCCGGTGGATGGCGTGGCACCAGTGGCGGTACGCGGGCACGTGCCAACTCGGCAACTGGGCCTCGCACAGCGCGAACCTGGCGTTCAAGGCGCTGAAGATGGACACGCTCTGGGCCGCCGAGGCGTCCGCGACGCCGCGCATCCGCCTCCAGGCCGAGGTCGAGGCGATCAACCGCGTCGGCTTCCCGAAGTGGGAGATCGTCCGCTACGAGGTGCCCGCCCGCGGCGACCTGCCGCCCGTCACACTCACCTGGTACAACGGCGGCAGCGGGCCCGGCGTGCGGGAGGAAATCGAGGAGAAGTTCGGCGAGCGCCTCCATTGGGGCGACGCCGGCCAGCCCCTGTGGCGCGACCACGCCGGCACGCTCATCCTCGGCACGAAGGGGCGGCTGCACGCCAACGCCCACAACACGACGATCCGCCTCCTGCCGGAGGAGAAGTTCAAGGGCGTGAACCTCGATCGGCCGGAGCGCCTGCCGGCGTCGCGCGGCCACGAGCGGGACTGGCTCCTTGCGGCCGGGGGCGGCCCGACGCCGTGGTCCAACTTCGAGTACGCCGGCCCGCTCATCGAGTTCCTCATGCTCGGCAACGTGGCCACCCAGGTCGAAGGGCCGCTCGAATACGATCCCCTGGCGATGAAGATCACCAACAACGCCGAGGCCGATGCGCTCCTGACGCCGCAGTACCGCGAGGGATGGACGCTGTGACGACAGGGATCGAGGGAACGAGGGATCGAGGGATCAAGGAACGGCGCGGCGAGGGGCGAGGGAACCCGGCAATCGGGGCCTCGCCCGCGAGTTGAGCCGTCGACCGAAGGTCGACGCCCGTTGGCGCGCCGGCGAGGGGGCAACACATTACGGGTGTGGCAGGCGGAGGGTGAAACGATGCGTATCCGATGGATCGGCATGGCGGCGGCGGTGGCGTTCGGTCTCGCGATGGCGGCCCCGGCGGCCGCCCTGGAAGAGATCCCCGAGCACCGGGCCAGGCAGATTCGCGAGGCCGTGCCCGAGACGCCGCAGGTCCCGCCGAAGCAGCCCCGCCGGGTCCTCGTCTGGATCACCCCGCCGCACCTCATGGAGAAGGACCCGCACAAGCGGTACAACATCCCGTACGCCGCCCACGCGATGAAGGCGCTCGGCGAGAAGACGGGCGCCTTCGAGCCGGTCGTCACGGGCGACCTCGCCCACTACGCGCCCCAGCGCCTGAAGACCTACGACGCCGTCGTCCTCTGCAACGCCTCGCAGGACTGGATCGTCCCCAGCGACGAGGCGATGGAGAAACTGGGGCACCTCGGCAACTCGAAGGAGGCCGTCACGGAGGTCCTGAAGAAGACCTTCCTGGAGTGGGTCCGAGGCGGCCGCGGCGTCATGGCGTTCCACTTCGCTATCGGCGGCAACCGGAAGTGGAAGGCATTCCACGACATGCTCGGCGCCACCTACTGGGGCCACCCGTGGCACGAGGAGGTCGGCATCACGGTGGAGGAGCCCGGCCACCCGCTCCTGGCCGCGTTCGACGGCAAGAAGACGTTCCGCCTGGCGGAGGAGATCTTCCAGTTCAACGACCCGTATTCCCGCGAGAAGGTCCGCGTCCTCCTCTCGCTCGACACCGCCGCCACGGACATGGGCGTCAAGTGGATTCACCGCAAGGACGACGACTTCGCCCTGGCGTGGGTCAAGCCGTACGGCAAGGGCCGCATCTTCTACACCGCCATCGGGCACCGGACGGAGCACTTCTGGAACCCGATGATCCTGCGGTTCTACCTGTCGGGCATCCAGTTCGCGACGGGCGACCTCGAGGCATCTGCCGAGCCGAGGAAGTAGACAGGCGGGTAGGCCGTGGGAGCGGGTAGGCCGTGGGAGCGGGTAGGCCGCGGGAGCGGGGAGGCCGCGGCGCGCCGTGGCAGAAGGATGTGGCAGGTTGCCGCGCGGCGGCCTTCCCAGGCCGCCGCGCTATGCGTTTTGTATCGTCCCAGAAGTGGGGGCGAGCGGCACACGGCTCCGTCAGCGTGTTGCGGTGAGGCACACCCTGGGGGAGAACCCTTCTCCCCCAGACCCCCTCTTCCCAAGCCCAACGCAAGCGGGGGACTGTCTCATCCACACGCCCCCGCAAGCCCCTGGAGCCCCGTCGCGTCGGCGTGGGCCTCACCCGACGCCCGCAAGGGCTCCGGGCCGACGCCGAGGCGACGGGGCGAAGGGGGCGTCCCCTGGCAGCCTCGGAGCCGAGGCCGAGGCCCTCCTATCCTCGCATCGTCCCCCACCTTTGGGACGATACTAAAAAACGCCGGACGGAGTCGCCGTGGCTCCGTCCGGCTCTACTCCGCCGCCAGTGGGGGGATGACTGACGACGGATGCTTCGGTTGTCGGTCCTGCTTTGCGGGGGAAGGCGCTTGTGTTCCGGGGGGTTGCCTTCCCCAAATCCACTCTATTGTTCGCCTTCACAGTTGGCGAGTCAAGCCCCCCGGAACAATTCTCTCGCCGGCGTTCTGCACCGCCTCGGCGGCCTGCCCGGCCCCTGCCCGGCGGGGCCGGATGACCCTGACAGACCGCGGGGCGCGGCCGTGACGGCGCGCCCCGCGAACGGTGCTTCGACGAAGAGCCGGGCTACTTCTTGCAGCCGCTCTTCTTCTGTTTCGGTTTGTCCTCTTTCTTCTTCGTGTCTTTCTTCCTGGGTCCACATCCGCAGCAGTTACCCATCGCAGAATCTCCTTCTCGTCCCGGCTCGTGTGTACGTGAAACCCGTCCGCCACTCGCGGCGGGCCGTTCGGTCTCTCTCAGCCGGCGCCCGCCCGGTCGGCGTGCCGCGACGGCGCCGGTACAAGACCGCGGGACGCTTCCCCGGTGGGTGCGCCCCGCGGTGATGTAAAGGAGGCGGGCGCCTCCCCTACTCGTCCTGCTCTTCCTGTTCCTGCTCTTCTTCGGTCGGTTTGGGTTCGCCACCACATCCACAGGTGTCACACATCGTACGCCTCCTTCCGTTGACGGGTTCACTTCCTTGCCTTCGCCTTGGTGTTATTCTACACGGTCCATCGTGCCACGGCAAGAGGCGCTTGATTCATTTTTCGGTTTGGCCTACCATGGGGCGTCGCGGGCGCCCGGCGTCGCCCGCGCTGCGAGGGCCGCCCATGAAGATCATCGATCCCCACATTCACATGCTGGAACGGACGACCGACGAGTACCGCCTCATGGCCGAGGCCGGCATCGTGGCCGTCTGCGAACCCGCCTTCTGGCCCGGCACGGACCGCCAGTATCCCGAGAGCCACCTCGACTACTTCAACCACCTGACCACCTTCGAGCCGGGCCGGGCCGCCCGATTCGGCATCCAGCACTTCTGCGTGCTGGCGGTCAACCCGAAGGAGGCCGAGAACGTCGAGTTGACCGAGCGGGTCCTGGAGCACATCGATCCGTATCTGGAGCGGCCGAGTTGCCTCGGCATCGGCGAGATCGGCCTGAACAAGAACACCGACAACGAGGTCCGGACGTTCCGCCGGCAACTGGAACTGGCGGCCGAGCGGGACCTCGTGTGCATCATCCACACGCCGCACGCCGACGAGAAGCGGGCCGGCACGGAGATCATCGCCAAGGTCATCGAGGAGGTCGACCCGCCCCGCGACCTCTGCGTCGTGGACCACTGCACCCGCGAGACCATCCAGATCGCCCAGGACACCGGCTGCTGGACCGGCCTGACGGTCTACCCCGGCAAACTGGAGCCGGAGGAAGCGGCCGGCCTCGTCCGCGACGTCGGCCCCGAGCGGATGCTGATGAACTCCTCGGCCGACTGGGGCGACAGCGACCCGCTGGCCATCCTCGTCACCGTGGGCGCCATGCGGGCCCTGCAACTGCCCGAGACGGCGATCGAGACGGTCGTGTGGCACAACCCGAGGGCGTTCCTCGGGCAGAGCCCCAAGTTCAATCTCTGAGGCCCCGTCCCTGTCCGGAGACGTGCCGTGCCCCCCAAACCCCAGGACGAGCGCCGGTGCCCCGGCGAGAAGTACGCCATTTCCGAGGCCGTCTGCCGCGGACGCATCGCCCGCCACTATCCCAAGTGCAAGGACTGCAAGTGGCGTGAGGTCACCGCCGGGCCGGACGAAGGCGCCGCCGAGCCCGACGTGGACCTCGACACCATCTTCAAGGCGTACGACATCCGCGGCCTGGCCGAGGAGCAGATCACCCGCACCGTGGCCTGGAAGGTCGGGTTCGCCACGGCGCGTCACCTGATGGAGCGGCTGCCGGAAGGGGCCAAGCCGGAGGAGCAGTGGATCATCGTCGGCCGCGACATGCGGCCCACCAGCGAGGAGTACGCCCAGCGGGTGGCCGACGGCGTCCGGGCCGCCGGCGTCGGGGCGATGCTCGTCGGCGAGATCGAGACCCCCGCCATCTACTACGCCGTCGGCAGCCGCAAGGCCCTCGGCGGCGTCCAGGTCACCGCCAGCCACAACCCGGCCGCCTACAACGGCTTCAAGATCACCGGCCCCGAGTGCGTGCCCGTGGGGATGGGGTCCGGCCTGGAGACGATCCGCGACATCGCCGCCGGCCTCACCGATACGGACCTCCAGCCCGTGGGGCCGCTGCGCCAGCAGGACATCTCCAGCGGGTACCTGCTGCACGTGAAGAAGTTCGCGGGCGAGATCCGGCCGATGCGCATCGCCCTGGACGCCTCCAACGGCATGGCGTCGAAGTGGGTGCCCAGCCTCCTCCGCGAGTTCATCGTGGACGTCGAGTCGCTGAACCTGGAGCGCAGCGGGCGGTTCAACCACGAGCCGAATCCCCTCAACGCCGCCGCCCTGGAGGACCTGAAACACCGCGTCCGCGCCACCGACGCCGCCTGCGGCGTGTGCTTCGACGGCGACGCCGACCGCGTCGGCTTCGTGGACGAGAACGGCGAGTCCATCGGCAACGACCTGATCACGGCCCTGCTCGTGCCGGAATTCCTCCGCGACGAGCGCGGCGCCACCATCGTGTACGACCTCCGATCCACCCGGGCGCTGAAGGAGGAGATCGAGAAGCACGGCGGCGTGCCGCACCGCGAACGCGTCGGCCACAGCCATATGAAAAAGGCCCTGCGGGAGACGAACGCGCCGTTCGGCGGGGAACTGTCCGGCCACACGTACTTCCGCGACAACTACTTCTGCGAC
>JAWODB010000131.1:0-7098 GCA_046483505.1 Phycisphaerae bacterium | reverse complement strand
ACCGTGTGGCAGATGCCCTGGGCCGCCGGCACAAGGACGGCGGCCAGCAGGATAGCGGCCGAGACCGCGCACGCCCCCACCAGATACAGATTGGTCAGCGGGTTGATCTGCCAGACGCTTCGCCGGAAACTCCGGGACGAGAGCGCCCGGAGCAGTTCGGCCATCGCCAGCGTCACGAACGCCATGGTCCGGCCGACCTCCAGGCCGCCGCCCGCCAGGCCCAGCCAGAACGAGAGCACGAGCGCCAGGCCGATGAAGGCGGCGTTGAACCCGATGAAGCCCATGAGGCCGGGCGTCAGGATGCCCTCGCTCGTCCGCCGCGGCGGCCGGGCCATGATGTCCGGCTCCGGCGGGTCCATCCCCAGCGCCAGCGCCGGCAGCCCGTCGGTCACCAGGTTGATCAGCAGAATCTGCACCGGCAGGAGCGGCGTGCCGAGGCCGATCAGCACCGGCACGAGGACCGCCAGGATCTCGCCCAGGTTGCACGCCAAGAGATACGTGACGAACTTGCGGATGTTGTCGAAGATGACGCGGCCCTGGCGGACCGCCTCGACGATGGTCGCGAAGTTGTCGTCCGTCAGGACGACGTCGGCCGCGCTGCGGGCCACGTCCGTGCCGGCCAGCCCCATCGCCACGCCCACGTCGGCCTGCTGGAGGGCGGGGGCGTCGTTGACGCCGTCGCCGGTCATCGCCACCACCTGGCCCTCGCGCTGAAGGGCCCGGACGATCACGAGTTTCTGCTCCGGCCAGACGCGGGCGAAGACGCCAATCCGCCGGATACGCCCCGCCAGGTCCGACTCCGCCACCTCCGAGAGGGCCGTGCCCGTCAGGCACTCGTCGCCCGCCTCGAGCATCCCGAGGTTCCGCGCGATCGCCTCCGCCGTCCGCACGTTGTCGCCCGTGACCATGATCGTGCGGATGCCGGCGCCGGCGGCGGCGCGGAGGGCGTCGGCCGCCTCCGGCCGGGCCTCGTCGCGCATACCCACCAGGCCCACCAGCACGAGGGCCGACTCGTCCGCCTCGCTCACCTCGCGCCGTTCGTCGCCCAGGTCCTTGAAGGCGAACGCCAGGACGCGGAGGGCCTCGTCGGCCATGGCATCGAGGGCCGTCTCGGCCCCGGCGCGGGCGGCATCGTCCATCGGCGCGGCCTCGCCGCCGCCCGCCAGACGCCGGCTGCACAGCGGCAGGACGACGTCCGGGGCGCCCTTGACGAGCAGCCGCCGGCGGCCGTCGATCGCGTGGACCGTGCTCATCCGTTTGCGGTCGGAGTCGAACGGCACCTCGTCCTGCCGCCCGTGCTCCTCGCGCACGGCGTCGGCGTCCGTGCCCTCGCGGGCGGCGAAGTCCAGCAGCGCCAGTTCCGTCGGGTCGCCCAGCCGCTGCGCCTCGCCGCCGGCCGTCTCGATGCGGGCGTCGTTGCAGAGGACCGCCACCTCCAGCAGCCGGCGAAGACCGGGCCCCGAGGCGGCGTCCGCATCAACCGCCCCGCCTTCTGTGTCGGCGAGCCAGACGGACGTGACGCCCATCCGGTTCTCGGTCAGCGTGCCGGTCTTGTCCGTGCAGATGGTGGTGGTGCAGCCGAGGGTCTCGACGGCGGGCAGTTCCCGCACGATGGCCCGGTGCGCGCTCATCCGCCGCACGCCCACCGCCAGGATGACCGTGACGATGGCGGGCAGCCCCTCCGGGATGGCCGCCACCGCCAGGCTCACCGCCGCCAGAAACATGTCGAACCATGGCATCCCGCGCGCCACGCCCAGGACGAACGTCAAGGCGCAGATGCCGAGCGTCACGACGCCGAGCAGGCGTCCGAACCGCGCCAAGCGCCGCTGGAGCGGCGTCGCCGTCTCCTCCCCCGCCGCCAGGAGCCCGGCGATGCGGCCGATCTCGCGTGCGGCCCCGGTCGCCACCACCAGCCCCGTCCCCCGGCCGTACGTCACCGTCGTGCCGGCGTAGGCCATGTCGGTGCGGGCGGCGAGGGCGGCGTCGGCCGCGACCGGCTGGGCGGACTTCGCGATGGCCTCCGATTCACCCGTCAGGCTCGACTCGTCCGTCCGGAGGCTGTGGGCTTCCACGAGCCGCAGGTCCGCCGGCACGTAGTCGCCCTCGCGGAGGACCACGAGGTCGCCCGGCACGACCGCCTCGCTGCTGACCCGCACCGCCGTGCCGCCGCGGACCACCTCGCACGCCGGCACGGTCATCCGCTTCAGGGCCGCAAGGGCCCGCCCGGCCCGCTTCTCCTGCGTGGCCCCGAGCAGCGCGTTCAGCAGGAGGATGGCGGCAATGGCGACCGCGTCGGTCACCTCGCCCAGCGCGAACGACACAATCGCCGCCGCCACCAGCACCAGGACCAGGAAGTCCTTGAACTGCTTGGCGAACATGCCGAGGAACGTCTGCGGTTTCTCCGCGGGCAGGGCGTTGCGGCCGTAACGGGCCAGACGCGCCGCGGCCTCGTCCGCCGACAGCCCGCGCTCCGGGTCCGTGCCGAGCGCCTCGGCGGCGTCGGCCGCGTCCAGGGCGTGCCAGTCGCGGGCCGCCTGCGCGGACCCGCCGGGCGGGGTGGCGGATGCGTCGGCGGAAAGGTCAGGCGATTGGCTCACGCGGCGTCTCCCCGTGCGACCGGCCACGTTGTACGCGGCGGGGGGGGCGGTTTGCAATAAGATATGGGGACGGCGAATGCTCAATGCCCAAGTCCCAATGACTAAGGAGGCCTGCGGCTCACGGAATGACCAATGCCCAAGCCCCAATGACCAAGAAGGCCTGCGGCCTGCGGGATGCGTGTAGGCCTCGGCGTGCCGCGGCACGAACGTTGTCATCCTGAGCGGAGCGAAGGATCTCGCCGAGGGTTATGGCTGTTGCCGTTGGTACTACAACGCTAACTCGTGCGCGGCGCGTGCGGAGACCCGCCGCGCACGAGAGGGTTGTTGTGGTAGCGCCCGCCCTTTGGGCCGGGGCAGGCATTGCCGCCCGCCCCCAATTCTGCTTCTCGCCCCGCCGCGCGGGGTGTTAACGCGCTTTGCGGTTAGTGATTTGGGACCCGGAATTGTCTTCTCTTGATCGTCAGGCGGAGATAGTCTAATCTGGGGCGTGAGCACTTAGAAGAAGGGATTCCTATGGAACCCGAAGTTTTCCATTTCAACTGTTCTTTCTGCGGCGCTCACCCGGGCCCCATGACGCTGACATGCTTTCTGGAGCATTGGCGAGGATCTCCTGAAAGCGACTTCGATGCTTTGCTGGATGCCTATCGAACGATACTCAATGACATAGATGCCGGTGTGGTTCGATGGAAGACGAAGAAGTTCAACCGTGCCTTGGGTAACGTCCTCAATTGGTTTGGCGAGTCAGAACGTGCTTCTGCGGTTCGCATTGATGCAAAGAGCGGTGACCAAAGGAGAGTCTCCTTCGACTGCCCTGTTTGCCTCACGCCAGCAGGGCCTCGTCCAAAGGACAGATATTTTACCTTATGGCGCGAGGCGTGCGCTGTTCAGGTGGCGAATTTGCTGTACGAGAGTGGTGTGGTGGTCTATGCAATTCTGCGGCAGTTGCCTGCTTGGGCTACGCCGGCTCGGCTTGGTGAGTTGGGAGACTTGTTGGCTTTGAACCAGCGCGCGCTCGCTTCCGTTGGGTTGCTGGAATGCCCCCTATGCGGAAGGCGTACAACGTGCCTCTACGGAGACGATTCTGGAAAATCGCCGAAACGATGCAGGTGGTGCCTGGATAGAGAATCTCCCGCCTGCTTGAGCCTTGGTTTCGACGAAGATGGCAGAGTTACGTTTGAAATTGAGGGCCCTGGAAGCGTGAAGGCGCTCGGCAAGGAAGTGATCCCGCACAATGCTGTCCTGAGACGAGATTGGCGCCGGCGGCGCAAAGAGAAGAAGGGCGAGCGACAAGAGTAGACCAAGACGCACGGCCTGTAGGGGCCGTGGCACCATCAGCCCTGCCGCCAAAACCCCCTCAAAGACGGGAAGAAGTAGCCAGTCGGCGCAAGGCCGTTCAGCGTCTCACCTCGCCGTCTCATACTGCACCACCAGCGCCATCCCCGGCCACTGGACTTCGATGCCGTGGTGTTCCGTTTTCGCGTGCGTGTACAGCGTGTTGACGCCAGGCCGAATCCAGTCCACCGGCACGGGCATGCGCGGCGGCTCGGCGCCGGTTCCGATTGAAGCGGAGGGGCACCCCGCCGCGCGAGGCTACGTTCTCTCCCCGCGATTCTGCGGCTGGAGCGTTTTCCACCGTCCGCGCGGCGGCCTTCCCAGGCCCCCACGCAGAAACGGTGATGGGAATCGCGGCGGCCTGGGAAGTCCGCCGCGCCGCAATCGGCCGAACCGGCGCCTTCAGGCCTGCTCGTTGTCGCCCCCGTCCTCCGGCGACTCCGATTCGACGGGCTCGAACGCCACGTCGCCGGACGCCGCACCCGCGTCCGCCGGGGACCCGGGGACCGGCTCCGTGGCGGGGGGTACCTCGCCCGGGGGGCGTTCCGCTGAAGCGGCCTCGGACGCGGCCGGAGCCGCCGAGGACTCACGGGCCGACGCGGTGCCGCCCGCGGCACGCCCCGCTCCGGTTCCCGCGCCGCCCACTCCGGCCGCGGCGGCCGGGCGCGGCGGCGGGGCGCGGCGGTAGTCCTCCGGCATCGGTTCCGGGATGGTCTTCAGGATCCGGTCGATGATGTTCTCGGTCGTGATGCCCTCGGCGTCGGCGTTGAAGTTCGTGAAGAGCCGATGCCTGAGCACGGGCCGGGCCACCGACCGCACGTCGTCGCACGTGACGTTGAGGCGTCCGTTGAAGACGGCCCGGCTCTTGGCGCCCAGGATGAGGTACTGGGCGGCCCGGGGGCCGGCGCCCCACGTCAGCCACTCGTTGATGAACTGGGGGGCCTCGGCCCGGTTCGGCCGCGTGGCCCGGGCCAGGTTGACGGCGTAATCGATGACGTGGCCGGAGACGGGCACCCGCCGCACGATCTTCTGGATCCCCAGGATGTCCTTGCCGCGCAGGACGAACCGCAGGTCGAACTCCTGCTCCGCGGTGGTGGACCGGACGATGGCCCGTTCCTGCTCCTTCGTGGGATAATCTACATTAACCATAAACATGAATCGGTCGAGTTGGGCCTCGGGCAGGGGGTACGTGCCCTCCTGCTCGATGGGGTTCTGGGTGGCGAGGACGAAGAACGGGAGGTCGAGTTCGTACGTGGTGCCGCCCGCCGTCACGTGGTACTCCTGCATGGCCTGGAGGAGGGCGGCCTGGGTCTTGGGCGGGGTCCGGTTGATCTCGTCGGCCAGGACGATGTTCGCGAAGACCGGCCCCTTGATGAACCGGAACTGGCGTTTGCCGGTGGTGCGGTCCTCCTCGATGATGTCCGTGCCGGTGATGTCCGACGGCATGAGGTCCGGCGTGAACTGGATGCGGCTGAACCGGAGTTTCAGGACCTGGGCGATGGTCGAGATGAGCAGGGTCTTCGCCAGGCCCGGCACGCCGACCATGAGCACGTGGCCGCGCGAGAACGTCGCCAGCAGCAGTTCCTCGATGACCTGGTCCTGGCCGACGATGACCTTGTGAATCTCCTGCAGGAGAAGGCTGCGGGCCTGGCCGAGTTGCTCGATGACCTTCAGTTCTTCGGGCGAGTGGGTGCGGTGTGGCAAGGCGACCTCCTTACGGCAGGCACCAGGCAACAGGCAACGGGCAACAGATTGGGCATCAGGCAATCGGTATTCGGCATTAGGCAACGGCAACGGCAACGACCACATTTAGCCGCCGGCCTTGGCCGGCGCGTTTTCTGATAACGGCGCGCGGCCCGCATTATGCAGCGCGGCGGGTACTCCAGACCCGCCGCGCACAAAACGGCGCTGCCATGCTAATGCGTCATGGCGTACACGAGCATGTTGATGCCCAGGCGAAGGGCGTCGTCGCGCTCGTACCCGCGGGCGTACGGGTTCGGCGCCCCGGACCAGCCGTTGACCAGCCCGAACGGACTGTAGACGACCCGCAACTGGTTCTCCAGGCTGATGCCCTCCAGCGCCGGCGCCTTCAGCCCGGGATGCTCGTGCAGCACCAGCGGCGTGTAATGGACCTGCCGAATCGGGAACACGCTGCCGTACACCGGGTGGTCCGGCGCGACGCGCCGGAGCGGTTTCTCCGGCAGGACCCGCTGGATCTCGCGCCGGAAGGCCGTGTCGAATCCCTTCCGGCCGCAGCAGGCGTTGGCCAGAAGCACGCCGCCCGCCGCCAGGTACCGCCTCAGGTTCGTCACTTCCTCGTCCGTCAGGCGGAACGCGTTGTGCCCGGTCATGTACAGAATGGGGTGCGCGAAGGCGTCCACGCTCCGCAGGTCCACGTCTTCCTTCTTGAACTGGACCTCGACGGTGGTGTTCTCGGCCAGGTGCTTCAGGAGCGAGGCCAGGCTGGAGGGCTGGGTGTCCCAGTCGCCGTCGTGGACGACCTGGGCGATGACGAGTTGGTCGCGCGTGGGCCGGCCCTTCTGGTGGTAGACCCGCTCGGTCGAGAGGAACCGGCCGAGTTCGTAGGTGGCCAGGCAGTACGTGATGATGTTGGCGCCGAGTTTCCGCGCGTCGCCCGGCAGCACCCGCTTGCCGCGCTCGTGCGTGTGCCCGTCCCAGCCGCACGAGCAGTCGTATCCACCTGTGTAGATGATGGCGGCCCGGCAGCCGAGATGGACGGCCTCGAGCGGCGGCACGTCCTGGTACCGGCCCTTGCCCTCGGCCTGGTAATGCACCGTGTCAATCGGGTAGAACGACGCATACAGCGGATGGTCCGGCGCGACGGGCTCGAGAGGCCGGTTCGGGAACAGACGCTTCGCGAGCAACCGGAACGATTGGTCGAACTCCTCCATGCCGCAGCAGGCGTCGCCCAGGATCGTCCCGCCGTCCGTGCAGAACTGCCGCAGCGGGGGAAGGGCGGCCTCCGGCACGGTGAAGGCGTCGTGCCCCGTGAAGTACAGGTTCGGCAGTTCCGTGGGATTGTACGAGATCTGCCCGAGGTCGGCGTCCACGGGCCGATAACGGATGTGCAACTGCCGGTTCGTCCAGTGCAGCAGGTTCCTGATGTCGTTCGGGTCGGTCATCCAGTCGCGGTAGGCCAGCCGCTGAC
>JAWODB010000129.1:0-15837 GCA_046483505.1 Phycisphaerae bacterium | reverse complement strand
CGGTGAACCCGGTGCCGTACTGAAGCGTCCCGCCGTCGAAGCCCATCGCGCCGCCGGCGGCGCCGAGGTTGCCGTCGGCGTTGACGGCAAGGGTGCCGCCATTCAGGTTCAGTCCGCCCGAATAGGTGTTGGCCCCGGAGAAGGTGACCGTCCCGGCGCCGCTCTTGGTGACGCTGCCGGTGCCGCTCAGGACGCCGGCGTAGGTGCCGTCGGCGGCCTGGTCGAAGACGACGGCGGCGTCGTTGGCGACGTCGCCCTGGAGACTCGTGGTGGTGCCCTGGAGGGTGCCGCCCGAGACGGTCGTCCCGCCGGCGTAGGTGTTGGCCCCGGAGAAGGTGACCGTCCCGGCGCCGCTCTTGGTGACGGTGCCGGTGCCGCTCAGGACGCCGGCGTAGGTGCCGTCGGCGGCCTGGTCGAAGACGACGGCGGCGTCGTTGGTCACGTCGCCCTGCAGGCTGGTGGTGGTGCCCTGGAGGGTGCCGCCCGAGACGGTCGTCCCGCCGGCGTAGGTGTTGGCCCCGCCGAGGGCGAGGGTCCCCGCGCCGATCTTGGTCAGGGCACCGGCGCCGTCGACGGCGCCCTGAAGCGCGGCATCGTTGCCGTTGGTGTCGACCGTGCCCCCCCCGGCGCCCAGGGTCACGGGGCGGGTCGAGTCGGTGAACCCGGTGCCGTACTGAAGCGTCCCGCCGTCGAAGCCCATCGCGCCGCCGGCGGCGCCGAGGTTGCCGTCGGCGTTGACGGCGAGGGTCCCGCCGTCGAGATTCAGCCCGCCCGTGAAGGTATTGGCTGCGTTGAGTTGGACGGTGCCGGCACCGGCGTTCGTGGTCACCGCCGCACCGCCGCTGATAACGCCGTTGAAGACGACCGTGCCGGCCGTCGGTGTGATGTTGAGGCCGCCGCCGGCGCTCAGGTCCACCGTTCCGCCGAAGGTCAATTGGTTGCCGTCGGCGTTCTGTGTGACGTTCAAGGCCGTGGCCCCGCCGACCAGATTGGTGTTGATGGCGTGGTCGAAAGCCGTGGCGTTGCTGATGGTCCCGGTCCCGGAAAGCGTGACGGCGTTACCGCCGATGGTGAAAGCGGTCGTGGCGCCTGTGAAGCCGATGGATTGGACGCCCGACCAGGGAGCATCGACGTTGGGAGTGGAACGCGTGCTGCCGGCAAACGCCAGGTCATCGTTGGCGGCAGGATTCGCCGGCGCGGCATCGCCGGCCCAGTTCAGGCCCGTTGACCAGTTGTCGTCACCGCCTCCGCCGTCCCACGTGAAGGTAGCCGCCTGTCCTGTAGAGGCACCGACCAGAATGGCCGTCGCGATGATGGCCAACGCTACATACTGGGGCGCCTTTGCGCAAGCGTGGGACATGACCGCTCCTCCGCCAGGTGCAGCGTTTGGGGCGACGCGACGCGGGAGTTCTCCGTCGCCATTTGCCCGGTCTGTCGACGATGTAGAGCGGGGCGTCTGCCCAACTTGGGGCATGTTATGACACGGAAGGTATTGACGGGCCTGATGTGCCGGGGTCACCGCCCCGGGGCCAGGACGCACCCTGTACACCGCTTTTCGCGCGTGCCGAGCCAGCGCCCTCGCAGTGTAACCGCATTAGTCTCTGGTGTTTATCGGCCTCAGATACGGGTGTCAACCAGAAAACCTCACCTCTCTGACGGTCGGGAGGATGTGGCGGGGTTCCGCCGTGAACGCCGCCCCGCCGCCCCGCCCGTTGGGCCTCTCGGAATATCGGATTGCCGGCCGAGCGGACCGGCGCGGACCGAATCTCCCTGAACCGTTGGCGCGCGCAGCCGGTCACCTGCCCAAACGTGATAGTATCGTCCCAGAAGTGGGGGGCGAGCGGTCCATGGCCCGGCCAGCGTTTTCCGGCGAGGCACATCCTGGGGGAGATGCCATCTCCCCCAGACCCCCTTGGCCCAAGCCCAACGCAAGGGGGCAAAACCCACATCGGAGGCCCCCTCAAGCCCCCGGAGCCTCGTCGCGTCGGCGTCGGCCTCATCCGACGCCCGAAGGGCTCCGGGCCGGCGCCGAGGCGACGGGGCGAAAGGGGCGCCCCCCGGCAGCCTCGGAGCCGAGGCCGAAGCCCTCCTGTCGTCGGGGCGTCCCCCACCTTTGGGACGATACCAACGTGGTGGGCGGGGGTGGTCGTGGCGCTGCCGGGGCTCTACCTGGTTCTGAGGGACTTTATCCCGGCGCGCGTGGCGCGGTTGGCCGATGCCCGGATCAAACTGAAGTCGCTCTAACTTTATCCCGGCGCGCGTGGCGCGGTTCGGACCGTGGGCGGCGAACCTCGTCGTCGTGGCGCTCGTCGGCGTCGCCCCGACAATGTACTGGGAGCCGCAGGCCATCAAGAGCGAGGACACCCGGCTCGTCGGCTACGTGACGTTCGACATGAAACCCGGCCACGCCGAGGTGGACGTCGTCGAGGCGTGCCGGCGGCATCTGGAGGCGAAGGAGGCGAGCGGCGCGTTCCGGCGGCCGGCGGGCGTCAGTTACCGGTTCGCCGGCAGTTACGAGACCCAGGTCCGCAGCGAGCGGAGACGGATGGTGATTCTGCCCGTTGCCCTGTTCGGCATCGCCACCGACGACGGCGTCGTGATGGGGACGTACCTGGAGCAGCAGTTCCGCGACGGCCGTCCCGGGACGGTCGCCGCCATCCGCACGGCCACGGTCGAAGCAGGCCGGCGGCGCGTCCGGCCGTGCCTGATGACCACCGCCACGACCATCCTGGCGCTCGTGCCCGTCCTGACGAGCACCGGCCGGGGGGCCGACGTCATGGTGCCGATGGCCATTCCATCGGTCGGCGGCATGACCATTGCCGTGCTGACCATGCTGGTCGTGCCCGTCCTCTACTGCACGATCAAGGAGTTCCAGCACCACACCGGTCTGAAAGGCTGGGCCGTCGCCGTCTTCGTGCTCGCCACGGTCTTCACCGGTTTCCTGGTGATGGCGGCGTACTGCACCGTCCGTGACCTGGCCGCAGCAGCGAGACACCGGGGGCCGCGAAGCGCATAACGGGCCGGGCCTCGGATGGCGGGGGGGGTCGGGCGTCGCCCCCGCCGCCGCGATGCACGCCGCCGGCCGGGAAGTTCTTGCCGATGGGCGGCACAGTGGTACACTCATGTTAGACGCCCCCGGCCATCGTGAGCGCGGGTTTGCGGGCCCTATCGGTTCAGTCGAGGTAGCCGTCATGCCATCAGTTACACGCCGCACGTTTCTGGAGGGAGCCCTGGCGGCCGCGGCCGCTGGGCCGACCCTCGTCAAGGCGGGCCCCGCGCCCAGCCGCACGCTGAACGTCGCCTGCGTCGGCGTCGGGCGGATGGGCTCGCGCGACGCCTACACCATTGCGCAACTGGAGAAGGTCGTCGCCCTCTGCGACGTGGACGAGGCGTGGCACAAGAAACACGTCGCGCGGTTCAAGTGCCTGGAGGGCGTGAAACTGTGGACCGACTACCGTGCGATGTTCGACCGCATCGGCAAGGACATCGACGCGGTCCACATCGCCACGCCCGAGCACGCCCACTACGCCATCGCCACGTACTTCATCCGGCGCGGCAAACACGTGTACTGCCAGAAGCCGCTGTGCCATACCGTGAACGAGGTGCGGCTCTTGACGGAGGAGTCGAAGAAGCACCAGGTTGTGACGCAGATGGGCCACCAGGGCCACTCGAGCAGCAGTTCGGCCAACATCCGGGACTGGGGACTGGCGGGGTCGGTGGGCCCGATTCGCGAGGTCGTCGCCTACTCCCGCAAGAACTACTGGACCGACAAGCCGCTCGCCGAACCCACCGACCCGCCCGACACGCTCGACTGGAACCTGTACCTGAACCGTGCGGCGGAGATCCCGTTCAGCACCAGTTACATGAACCGCGAGTGGATCCGGTACAGCCACTTCAGCGGGGCCGTCGGCGACATGGGCGCCCACATCCTGGACCCCGGGTACTACGCCCTGGACCTGCGGGTGCCGCTCAGCGTCCGGGCCGACGTGCCGAAGCCCGCCTACCCCGGTTCCCTGCCGCGGGCCGGCGTCATCACGTGGGAGTTCGGCCCGCGGGGCGAGGCGCCGCCCGTCACCATGAAATACTACCTCGGCCCCGGCATCGAGTTCCCCTGGCCGAAGCACCTGGAGAAGAACCGCAAGCCGATTACGAGCGGGTCCGTCCTGGTGGGCGAGCACGCGTCCATCCAGGCGGGCAGCCACAGCCAGGGCGGGCGAATCATCCCGGAATCGGTCATGCAGGAAACGCCACGGCCGCCCAAGAAGGCGTTCCGGTGCAAGGGCCGGAGCCACTTCCAGAACTGGACCCTGGCGTGCAAGGGCGAGGACACGGCCATGAGCCCGTTCGCGTACGCGGGACCGCTGTCGGAGATCATCGTCCTCGGCGACGTGGCCCTGCTGCACCCCGGCCGGACGCTGAAGTGGGACGCCGCGAAGATGGCGATCACGAACGACGCGGCGGCCAACGAGAGTCTGTTCATGCGCCGCTTGGCTCCCCGCGACGACATGGGGTGGGTTTAGGCCATCTTAAACTCGCGTGGTAGCGCGGCGGGACGTTTTCGTCCGGTTGTCGCCGCGGCGTGGTGGGCACTTACATGCCGGCGGGCCCTTAGCTCAGCGGTAGAGCAGGGGACTCATAATTGTAAAAGGCCTTTTGGCGTAAGTCCCTGCCATTGCTGTAACTGCGCTTCATTTCACGAGTTACGTCAGACCGGGCGGTAGTTCCCAGAGTGCCGAGAGTTCCATCAAGAGTCGATTGGGTTGTCGCGACAACCGCACTACTTGATGAACTCGATGATGTCTGGGAGCGGGTGTTTTCGTGCTCGGCGTGGCCGGGGTGCTGGCGCGGAGGCGCGTGTCTCCAGGAAGGTATGGAGGTCCGCGCAGTTGATTCGCCAGCAAGTGCGTTTTGAGGTGCCGGACGCCCGTGCTCATCGCAGGCGGCGTCCGGTGGGCCAGGAGGAGGCTCAGGGTGTTCTTGTGGTTGCCCATGCCGTCGTTCAGCAGGTCCCAGTTCAAGCCATCGGTCCGCCCGTCCGGGTGACAACTGGCACAACTCTGCCATCCATGAAAGCACAGCGTGGCATCGTTGAAGAGCCTCTGTCCGCGGCGTGCTTGGGTCGGTTCCGGCCGGGATCCCAGCGGCAATGCCTTGACACGCGGTCCCGCGCCGGGCGTCAGGTGGACCGCCGCCAGGCCGTCGCTGAAGTACTGGGCGACGTACACGGTTGCCCCCACGACCACGAGGCCCCGGGGCCCCTTGCCGGGCAGCGGGATGCGCCGGCGGAGGCCATCGAGAAACGTCAGGTCGTTCGGGACGCCCACCGTCCCCCCCAGGGTACACAGCGGCCGGCCATCGTCGTCGCGATAGGACTCGCCGTCCGGATCGGCGCCGTATCGGCGAAAATAATCCAGGATTTCGTTCCGATCGTCGTAGAGGATCTCCCCGAACTCCCCCTCCGGTACCGCGCGGAGTTTCTCGAGCAGACCCCGCACATTGATAAGGCTGACCTCGTGCGTGCCGGCATGCGCGACGCACAGTCGCCTTCCGTCGGCGGAACAGGCAACGCCCCACGGGTTGGCGGCTCCCCGCCCCAGTTCATCCAGGAGGACGGTGTTGATCCGCTCTGTCTTTCGGGCGTCGATCACCGTGAGGGCATTGGCGTTCATCCATCCGTGCTCGACTTGGGTGGTGGGAAGTTCGTAACGGGCCAGGACATGGGTGGCGTAGACGTATCGGCCGTCCGGTCCCACGCAGATATCCCGGACGCCGGTTGCCCCGACGGGCAGCCGGATGGTGGAGGCCTCGTGCGTGGCCGTGTCGATGGCCGTGACGGTGGCGCTGGCGTCGTAGTGGTCCGCCCGGCCGGCTGGCAGGAGGTTGGCCACGAAGACCGCTCGGCCGTCGGGCGTGATCGCCGCCGCCACCGGTTCGCGGGAGGCCGGCACACGGGCGGTTTCCCGCCCGGCTTCCAGGTTGATGACCGACACGTCGTTGTCGAACCGGTTGCACACGTACAGGCGCCTGCCGTTGGGCGACACCACGGGCCCGCAGGCGGAATGGCCCGCCTCGATCCTGCCCGCCGTGTGCCCCGAGGAAGCGTCGATTACCAGGACCGTGCTTCGCGCGGCGGCGCAGGTGACGTAGAGGCGGGACCCGTCCGGGCTGAGTGCCAGGCCGGTCGGTTCGCTCGGCACGCGGATGGTGCGCTGGGTCCGGCCATCAGGCAGATGTATGAAGGCGACTGTCCTGGCATCGGTGTTGGCCACGTAAAGGCTGCCCGCGTCCTTGGAGGCGGCAAGGGCACACGGCCCCAGCGGCGCGACGTCGTCGCCACCGTGGGCTCTTGCTGCCGCCAAAGCCACGAGGACGGCCGCCAGCCTGGCGATGCGCCTTTCGCGGATAGCGACGCGTGGCAATCGCATGGCTCGCTGCTCCCGATACATCATGGCGAATCAGTCAAAAAGAGCCGCTCCATGTGGCCCAGGCGACGGTCAACTGCCGCTAAGCCCTTTGCGCCGGCCGCGCAGTCCCTGTTCCGGCCCCCTTACAGAAACGGGCTTGACGCTGGGCCGGAGGCCGGATACTATATTCGGGATTCTGAATATAGTCTGTCCGGTTGCTGGCGTCAAGCGAAAGGAGCCAACGGTGCGGGATGACGAGGCTCTTGCGTGGGCCGAACGGCTGAAGGCCTTCAGCCATCCGACGCGGCTGATGATCCTGGCCGGACTCCTGGAGGGGACCCGCTGCGTCAACGACTTGACCGAGTTGCTGGACCGGCGCCAGCCCAATGTCTCCCAACACCTGACGGCCCTGCGGGAGAGTGGTATGGTCGGGTTCCATCGTGAAGGCGTTTCCCGGTGCTATTACCTTGCGCGACCTGATTTGGTCCGCGGGCTTTTCGGCCTTCTGAAACAGGAGAATCGCCGGCCGTCCAAGGCCGGACCGACTGGGGCGACGAAGCGTAAGGCGGGCGGGAAGGTCAAATCCTCCTCCCGTTCCGGTTCCTAGCCCACGTGGGTTGGTGACTTGCTGAGGCCCTCGGCGGCGCCCCCGTGAGAGTCCATGAGCGAACCGCCGCCCCAGGACCGCCCGTTCTCCTTCCGCGAGACGACCCTCGTCGCGTGCGGCACGTTGCGGCCGGAACTCCAAGCACTGGCCGACGAGGGGCGGCTGGACGCCCGTCGTGTCCTGTACACGGGTCCCGGTCTGCACGAATGGCAGGCGAAACTCCAGGCCCAACTGGCCCGGCAACTGGAGCGGGCCGTCGCGGAGGCGGGCGGCACCGTGGTCGTCTACGGCGAGCGGTGCTTCCTGGACAATCGTGACCCGACGCGGGATACCGAGGCGGTTATCCGTGAGGTTGCCCCGTCGGCCATTCGGGTCGATGCCGCGCACTGCGTCGACATGCTGGCCGACGCAGCCGAGCGCCAGCGTCTGGCGAGGGGCGAGCGGGTCTACTGGCTGACGCCGGGGTGGATTCAATACTGGAACGCCATCTTCGCGGACTGGGACGCCGCCAAGGCGAACGAGACGTTTCCGCAGCACGCGAAGGCGGTGGTGCTGGACGGCGTGGGATTCTTCGAGGCATTTGCGGCGGCCGAGCCGGAACGCGTGCTGGAGATCTCCGACTGGATGGGCCTGCCGCTGGAGGCCAGGCCGGTCTTGCTGGACCGGTTTCACGGCCTCCTGGTTGACGCCGCCCGGCGGGCGGCCCAGGAGACATAGGTGAGAAGCGAACCCGACGATCGGTTCTGCGAAAAGGAGAGTTGCCATGCCGTTGTTTGAATACCGGTGCAAAGCGTGCGGTCACGTGACCACGTTCCTGGAGAAGTCGGGGACCCGAAAACCGCACCCGTGCGAGAAGTGCGGGTCCGCCAAGACCGAGCGCATGTTGTCGGCCTTTGCCGCCCACGGCGGCGAGGGGTCGTCGAGCGGCGACGCCAGTTGCCCGACGGGCACGTGCCCCCTGGGGTAAGAGGCCGTATGCCGGACGCGTCATCCAAGCCGGGAGCAGCGCTCTCGGGGCCGAAGGAGCGAACGACGATGCCCGATTTCGCGGTACACCTGGAATGGGAAGAGGCGAAGCGGGGCCGACTGGCGGCTCGGGAGAACCCGCCCCTGTCGGTGGCCACGCCGCCGGCGTTCGGTGGACCGGAGGGCGTGTGGTCTGCCGAGGAACTCCTCGTCGCCTCGGTGGGCGGTGGCCTGATGAGCACCTTACTCTACTTCACTGACCGTTTCGACGTCCCGCTGGAAGCGTATGCCAGCACCTCGAGAGGCCGCGTGGAGAAGACGCCAAGCGGCCTGCGGTTTACGTCCATGGAGGTGGCCATCCAGGTGACCGTCCCGGACGAGGAGATGCGCCAGCGGGCCGCCGATCTCCAGTTGAAAGAGAAACTCGAGAAGTACTGTCCCGTGTCGACGGCTCTGAACTGCCCGGTCCGCATCACGTTGGACCTGAACGCGGGGGCGGGGCGATCCGTTGAGGGCTAGCGTAGAGGAAAGGAGCGTGCCACATGCCCTGGGTGGACCAGCAGCGGCGTACGTCCTGCGGGACGTGTGTGGAGGAATGCCCGGTCGGGGCGATCGTGCTCGACGCGCGGAACCTGGCGGAGATCCATGACTCCGAGTGTATCCGGTGCGGCCAATGCCACGAGGTTTGTCCCGTGGACGCCGTCCGCCACGACAGCGAACGGATTCCTCAGGAGGTGGCGGCGAACCTTCGATGGGTGCGCGGGCTGCTCGACCACTTCGACTCGCCGTCCGAGCGTCGAGACTTCATGGAGCGGGTCAGACGGTACTTCAACAAAGAGAAGAAGGTCACGGAACAGACGCTGGCGGCCATCGACGGGTTGGGCGGGGACATCGCGGCCGGCCTGGACGCCGCCATACGCGAGACGGGGGCGGCCAACTGAGCCTCGCCTATTGCCGGATAACGGGCGAACGTCGGAGACGCGATGGATACACGGGGAGACATCGATAGGCTGTACGCGGTCGCCGACGATGTGCTGGCCGCCGTCGGGATCCGGGCGGGTCTGTGCTGCCTGGACTTCGGCTGCGGCTACGGGAACTACGCCATCCCGCTGGCGCGGCGCGTGGGGCCGACGGGAGAGGTCCTGGCGCTGGACCAGGACGAGGAAGCGCTTGGACGACTGGCCGAGCGGGTTCGCCGCGCAGGGGTCGGCAACGTGCGCCCGTTGCCCGCCTCCGGCAAGACGGCGCTGCCCCTGGAGGATGCCTCGGTCGACGTGGTCCTTCTGTACGATGTGTTGCACGACCACTACTTCTCCGCGAAGCGACGGGCAGCACTCTTCAAGGAACTGGACCGCGTGACGCGGGGGGGGGCGGGCGGCTCTCGGTGTTTCCCCGCCACATGACGGACCGGCAGATTGAGCGAGAAGTGGTCGCGAAAGCCACACGCCTCGGGTTTGCCAAGGTGCGTGAATACTTCGGGTCGGTGGTCCACGACAACGCGATCACGGAAGGGCGCATCCTGACGTTTCGCAGGACTGGGTGACTACGGTCGGGTGTATGCGGATTCACCCTTGAAACGCACCATCGCGAACGGCATCGGGCGTGTTTCAGGGCCTCTGCCTCGGCTCCGGGGTTTCGGGGGCTTGAGCGGCGCGTTGCGCTGTAACGGTGAATGCGGGCCTTCATGTAGCGGACCTGGCCCCCCGGGAAAGGCCACCTGGGTGGCTGAATGGTTGCGCCGGGCAAGCCCGTCAAAGGTTTGAGGCCGGTTCTGAGAAGAGGTAGAATAAGCCGGGTTGGCCGTTGGGATGATGGCGACAAGCAATGCGCCTCTGCAATGCCCTTTCCGGTCGGCGGAAGGTAAGGCGTTGGATCGAGGCTTGGCCGTTGGCGGCAAGGAATCCGAGTGCCGGGCGGAGGACCCCGTCCGGCAGCACTCCTCAGTGACATCGATGCCAATGCCATCCTCAGAACGTGACCGATCTGAACTGCTGCGGTTTGCAACCTTGGCCGCGCACCAACTCCGCTCGCCCGTCACGACGGTCGATTCTATCCTGCGCACGTTGCTCGGGGGGTTTGCCGGGCCCCTGACTGATCGGCAGCGGGACCTGCTTACCAAGGCGAATGCGCGGTGCAACCAGGCCTTGGTATCGGTCCGTCGGCTGTTGGCGATCGGCGGGGGATTGGAAAGGCTCGGGGGTGGCACTGAAGCCGCCGACGTGGTCCGGGCATCCCGCAGAGCGGTGCAGCGGTGGGAAGCCGAGGCGTTGCGGCAGGAGATCACCCTACTCGCATCCCTGTACGTCGATGCGGCCTATGTGGCCGCCTCGGCAGATGTCTTGGCGGAGATGCTTGACGCGCTTCTGAGCAACGCGATAAAGTGCACCCCGGCGCATGGGCAGATCCGTGTGGCCGTTGCTCCCGATCCCTCTGGAAAGACGGTGCGGGTTTCGGTGGCCGATTCCGGCATGGGGGTCGCGGAAGAAGATCGCGAGAGGATCTTCGAGCCGTTCATACGAACCCCCCGGGCCAAGGCCTCGGGCCTTCCGGGAGCGGGGCTTGGCCTGACCCTCGTCAAGGCGGTCGCCGAAGCATCGGGCGGCCGGGTTTCCGTGCAGGAAGCCGATCTGGGCGGAGCGGAGTTCATCCTGGACTTCCCCTGGGCCGAGAAACCCCAGGTATCACAGAAAGGAGAGGAATCCTTGCCCGACGGGATGCGAGTGGTCATTGTGGGCGGCGTAGCGGCGGGTCCGAAGGTGGCCTCGAAGGTGATTCGGCTTCGCCCGGAGGCGGACGTGACGCTCATCGAAAAGGGCAAACTGCTCTCCTACGCCGGCTGCGGGTTGCCGTACTACGTGTCCGGCGTGGTCGAAGAGCAGAAGGAACTGATGTGCACGCCGGTCGGCGTGGCCCGCGACCCGGTCTTCTTCCAGAACGTCAAGAACGTCCGGGCGATGAACCAGACGGAGGCCGTCGAGATTGACCGCGACAGCAAACGGGTCCGGGTCCGCGACCGCGTGAGCGACGAGGACGCCTGGTTGCCGTACGACAAACTCGTCCTCGCCACCGGCGCCACGCCGGTCGTGCCGCCTATCCCCGGCGTGGAGCACGAGGGCGTGTTCCGTCTGCACGGCGTGCACGACGCCGAGGGCATCCGCGAGGCGCTGGCGGAACACAAGGCCCGCGACGTGACCATCGTGGGCGGCGGGCTCATCGGCGTGGAGGCGACCGAGGCCCTGGCCGAGCACGGCTGCCGGGTCACCATCGTCGAGATGCTGCCCCAGATCCTCAACATGCTCGACTGGGAGGTAGCCCGGCTCGTGGAGCGGCACCTGGAGAGCCACGGCGTCAAGGTCCTGACCGGCACGAAGGTGACGGCCATCGAGGGCGACGGGCGCGTCGAGCGCGTTGTCACGGACGGCGGGGCGTTTCCCGCGGACATGGTCATCCTGGCCATCGGCGTCCGGCCGAACGTGAGCCTCGCCAGAGACGCGGGCCTGGACATCGGCGCCACGGGCGGCATTCGCGTCAACGACCACATGCAGACCTCGGACCCGGACATTTACGCCGCCGGCGACTGCGTCCAGATGCACGACCTGCTCACCGGGAAGCCGACGTACGTCCCGCTCGGCTCGACCGCCAACAAGCAGGGCCGTGTGGCGGCCGTCAACATCTGCGGCGGCGACGACGCCTTCCCCGGCATCGTGGGCAGCACGGTGTGCAAGGTGTTCGACTACTGCGTGGCCCGGACGGGCCTGACCGAACGGCAGGCCCGCGATGCGGGGCACGAGGTCGTCACCGCCCTGGCGCCGGCGCCGGACAAGGCCCACTTCATGCCGGAGGCCAAGCCGCTCTTCCTGAAACTCGTGGTGGACGCCGGCACCCGCCGCCTCCTCGGCGCCGAGGCCACCGGGCCGGGCGACGGCTCGAAGCGGATTGACGTGGCGGCGATGGCCATCACGGCCGGCATGACGGTCGACCAGGTGGCGAACGCGGACCTGTCCTACGCGCCGCCCTATGCCCCCGCCATGGACAACCTCATCACGGCCGCCAACGTGGCCCGGAACAAACTCGACGGGCACATGGTCGGCGTCCCGCCGATGGAGGTGAAACGGATGCTGGACGAGGGGGAGGACTTCTTCTTCCTCGACGCCCGCAGCCCCGGCGAGTACGAGCAGGTCCGCTTGCCCGGCTCCACGCTGATTCCGCTGGGGGCGCTTCGCGGCCGCCTGGACGAGGTGCCGACGGACAAGCCGGTCGTCACCTTCTGCAAGATCTCGTTGCGCGGCTACGAGGCCGCGCTCATCCTCCGGGCAAACGGGTTCGAGAACGTCCGCGTCATGGACGGCGGCATCGCCATGTGGCCGTATGAGACGATTCAGTAAGTCGCCCGCCGGCCTGGGGCGGGGACCGACAGGGGAGAGAATGGCACACGAGCCTGAGCCGGCAGGGACGTTACCGGCCAAGGCAAGGTGTCTCGCGGCGCTGGGATGCGCGTTGGCGGTCCGCCGCGAAGGCGAGATCACGGCGTGCACCACTGCATGCCTCGACGTCGGAGCGACGCCTGATGAGGTCATGGAGGTGTTAAGGCTGGTCACCGTCACGGCGGAATGCCCGGGAGATGAATACCGCGCAATCATTCAGCATGCCATCGAGGCCTTTGGCCGGTAGAAAGTGCGGTTCTGGAGCAACGATGGCCGGCCTCCGTGTCACGTGTATATTGTGATGGCACTCTTTGCCTTCTCGCTCGGCGTAGCGGCGGCTTGGCGGAGGGGGCTGGGATTTGACTCTCGCCACTTCCTGTGCCGAGCCGTTTTTGCAGAACCTCACGGACGCGATCATGTTCTCGGTCCAGTTATCCTGCTGGTCCAATTCTGCACCTGTAAGGCTTACGGAGTGATGAGCCACTTCGCGCGGTAGACGCTTGCACTTGCAGGTGAAGCCGGTGGAAGGAAAAAGTCAGAAAAAACGCTTGCGGCCCGTTGGCTTTGTGTCATAATTCACAAGATGGCGTGGAGAGGTTGGCTCAGCGCACAATTTGAGGCCAAGTTTGTGTTATGGCGGACAAGGATCTGAAGGCTTCGTCCAGTAAGACACAAGCTGTTCCTGGGAGCAATGTGTTGAGCGCGCATTCCGAAGACATTGCCCTGTGTACCCTCAGGCGAGGGTTATTGTACCTTCGCGCCTTGGATGCCATGAACAAGCGGGATCAGGAGGTGGTCTCGTCGGAGGATCTGGCCGGCTTTCTCTGCCTCACCGACACCACCGTTCGCCGGGATCTGTCGGCCTTCGGGCGGCTTGGGACTCGCGGGCTTGGGTACCGCGTCGGAGACCTGCGAACCCGCCTTCTGGAAGTGGCGAGCCCGAAACAAATCATATTCGGAACCGTAGTCGGTGTGGGTCGCTTGGGCCAGGCACTTCTGCGGAGCGTTGGCGTGCTCCGGGTGCCGGGGTTGGTAATCCGGGCGGCCTTCGACATCGACGTGCAGAAGATCGGATCCGTCGTCGGCAACGTGCGTGTTCTCGACGCCTCCGGGATGGCCGAGGCTGTCAAGCGCCAGAGCATCGCAGTGGCCTTGGTGACGGTTCCGGCCGAGGCGGCGCAGGTAGTCGTGGACCGGCTGGTGGAGGGAGGCGTTTCAGCCGTGCTGAACTTCGCGCCGGTTCACGTAACGGCCCCGAAGTCTGTGCTGGTTTCGAACATGGATATCTTCCTGGAACTCGAGAGCCTGCTGCTGTCGCTCGCGTCGATGGGCAGCGACAAGCAGCGGGGGGCAGATGTGGCACCCCCGTGATTCGCCCTAGGGGGCCCCACACGTTCGCCTCCGGGCCACAGGAGAGGCGTCATGGAAGCGGGGCAGAAGGCACATCCGGTTAGTCGGTATGCGGCCACGGCCATCGCGCTGCTGGCGTTATGGATTCTCCTGACGTCCACGGTCTTTGACGAGTACCTGGCCGGTAGCGCGGCCCCCGGTTCCGCGGTGCAGGAGATAGCGGCCGGCGTGCTGGTGTCGCTTCTTCTCGCCTTCTGGGCCTGCCGGTACCTGACGGTGAGGGGCCTGTCAATTTTCTCTCCCAAACGGTGGCTGTGCTTGTTGATTTACATCCCCGTGTTCTTTTGCGCGTGCATAAAGGCGAACCTCGACGTGGCGTACCGGGTGGTGCACCCGAAGATGCCGATCAACCCGGGCGTCGTCGCCATCCGGACGACGCTCACGTCCGACGTCGCCAAACTGATGCTGGCGAACTCGATTACCCTGACCCCCGGGACCCTGACGTTGGACGTGTCGGAGGAGTACCTGTTCATCCACTGGATCAACGTGGAGAGCACGGACGTGGACGAGGCGAGTCGCCTTATCGGGGGTCGGTTCGAGAAATACCTGAAGGTGATTGCGGAATGAACAGCACGCTGCTGACGGTCTTGTTCGGCATCGGGGTCGGTGGGATGGTCCTGTGCCTGCTCCGGGCCGCCAAGGGGCCGACGACGTCCGACCGGATCGTCGGCGTCGACGCCATGGTGACCATCACGACGGCGCTGCTCGTGCTGCTGGGGTTGATGCTCAAGCGGCGCATTTATCTGGACGTGGCGCTGGTGTACGCGGTGCTGGCGTTCGTGGGCGTGCTCGTGATTGCGCGGTATCTGGAGAGAGGGTTATGACGGCCGCGATTGTCGGCGGCGTTCTGATGGGCATCGGCGCCGTCTTCCTGCTGCTCGGCGGGCTGGGGATCTTGCGGTTCCCGGACGTGTACAACCGTCTCCAGGCGGGGACGAAGTGCACGACGCTCGGGGCCGTGTGCACCATCGTCGGGGTGGGCATCGCGGAACCGACCTGGATCTTCAAGGCGGTGCTCGTGGCCGTCTTCATCCTGCTGACGAACCCGATCAGCGCCCACGCCCTGGCACGGGCCAGCCGCAAGAGCGGCGTCGCCCTCTGGGAGAAGAGCCTGGTGGACGTGCAGCAGGTGGGGGAGGGCGCCGAGGAACCCGGCGGGGAGGCTGACGAAGAGGCCGGCGGGGAATCCGGCGGGTCGGAGGTGCCCTCGTGACCCTCCTGGAAGCCATGCTCATTGCGATGATGATAGCGGCGGCCATGGCGGCGAGCGTTTTCAAGGACCTGATCAGCGCGGTCATCGGCTGCGCCGCCGTCAGCCTGATTGCCTCGATCCTCTTTTATCTGCTGGACGCGCCGGACGTGGCGATGGCCGAGGCCGCCATCGGCGCCGGACTGACGACGGCCATCTTCGTCCTGGCCGTCCGCAAGACCGAAAGGTACGAACGATGAGACGCGCAGCGGCGCTCGGGCTCCTGGCGGTGCTGGCGGTTGGGCTCGCGTACGCACTGGCGGCGATTCCATTCGGCCGGGATAAGATCGACGTGGCCAACCACTACATCCGGGAGGGGATCGAGGAAACCGGGGCTGCCAATCTTGTAACATCGGTCGTGGTGAACTACCGGGGGCTGGATACCCTGGGCGAGGTGACGGTCCTGTTCGTCGGGGCCCTCGGCGTGGGCGTCATGCTGTATGGGCGGCCGGCGCACGGGGGAGGCCATCGAGAGAAAGCCAGCCTCATCGTGACGACCGGTTCGCGTGTCCTCTTTCCGCTGATTCTGCTGTTCGGGATATACGTTTTCCTGCACGGCCATCTGACGCCCGGCGGGGGCTTTCAGGGCGGGGCGGTGATCGCCTCTGCCTTCCTGCTGACGTACCTGGCCCGGCCGGGGCAGACCCTCAGCCGGGCGAAACTGGGGGCCGCCGAGGCCGCCGGCGGACTCGTCTTCGTCCTGGTGGGCGTGCTGGGGCTGTTCGTGGCCGGCCATTTCCTTCAGGACTTTCTTCCCAAGGGGCGGCCGGGCGTGCT
>JAWODB010000126.1:0-3333 GCA_046483505.1 Phycisphaerae bacterium | reverse complement strand
CGCAGCCGAGGCGGCCGATCGGTTCCAGAATCGCCCGCGTGTTGCCGCAGATGTGCAGGCGCACCCGTCCGCCGGCCTCGTGGATGGAATCGAAGAGGCGCTTTTCGTATGGCCAGACGAATTCCTCGTAGAGGCGCGGGCCGATGAGGCTGGCGGCCGCGTCGCCGCACCCGATGATGCCGCACCCGGCCTCGATCTGGGCGCGGGCGAAGGCCAGTTCCATCTCGATGATGAATTCAAAGAGGTCGCGGACCCACTCGGGGTCGTCGTAGAAGTCGAGCATCAGAGTGCCCAGGCCCCGGAGGTCCGCCCCTTCGGCGCAGGGTCCCTCGATCCATCCCTCGACGGCCAGGTCCTCTCCGACGCGCTCGCGCAGCATGGCCCCTCCGCGGATGCGGTCGAGCATCCGGCTGCCCTCGGCGAAGGGGTCGGGCTGGGTGAGGCGCGCGAGCGTCGCCCGATCCTTCAGAAGCGTGTTGTCCTCCTGGACCGCCGGGGGCAGGTCGTCGAAGAACGTGATGGGGGCGCCCAGGTCGCACGCCTCCCGCGTCGGGTCGGAGATGACCGAGACGTAATCCAGGCCGTACCGTTCGGCGGTGGCCAACTGGCCCTCGACGAGCACGCGGTGGTCGGTCACGTAGTCGCGGTACGGCCGGCCGACCATGTCCGAGGCGAGCATCATGGTGATGGCCATGACGGGCAGGCGGTCGACGGGCCGGCCTGCGAGTTTCGCCAGGACGCGCTCACGGCTATTCATGGGGCCCTCCGTGGGTTGGGGTGCGGTTGTCGGCGGCCCAGCATAGCACGGGCGGGGGGAGGTGTCAGGTGGGTTTTTCGGCGACGGTGCACGCGGCTTAGCGTGCCGCGCGGCGGGTCTCCGCACCCGCCGGGCGCCGTCGCGGGTCGGCCACGACCTCGCATGCTTTCGCAACGGCGCGAACGCATGCCACCCGGCCGGGCCACACCAGGCGCCTCTCCCGGCCGGACAAGACCGGCCGGGCCACGCTCCCTTTGCCGTTGCTTGCGGCTTGAGGCTCGATTCCCGCGCGGTGTATCTCCTGATGCACCGCGCGATGCGGAAATCGGCGCTGCGGCCCGGCGCGGTGGGTCGGGAGACCCACCGCGCGATATTCGGCTCGTGGCTCGCGGCTCCCTTGCCTCATCCCCCAACCAGCCGGATGGCCACGTGGTACGCCACCACGGCCAGGAGGACCGTCAGTGCGGGCGGCAGCAGGCCGCGCAGACTGTGGGCCAGGCGCGTCTTGAAGTGCTCGTTCGTCACGATCAGGCACACGTGCACCGGCGAGAGCATCATCCCCATGTATCCGAAGCCGAACGCCAGGGTCACGGCGGCGAGGAGTTCGGGCGTGGCGGCGCCGTCGCCGACGAGGCTGACGACGATCGGGAAACTCGCCCCCACGAATCCCACGCAGATGCCGGTGGTGATGCCGGCCACGAAGGGCAGGAGCATGATCATGCCGAGGGCGGGGATGCCCCAGGCGTCCATCTCGGCCTGCATGTCCTGGACGAGCGACGGCCCGCCGGCCATCGGCGTCTCGATGACGGCCCCGTAGATGCGGATGATGGCCACCAGGACCACCAGCGTGGCCGTCCGGGGCGAGAGGAGGATCGGCCGCCACGCCGGCCACGCGAGCGGCCGCTGACGCTGCTGCGTCGCCAGGGCGAGCACGAGCCCCAGGATCATCGGGGCGTACTTGTTCATCGGGGGCAGGGCCGGCCAGAGGTGCCCCGCGCCCCACCACGCCAGCCGCACGGCCCCGTACGTGCCGACCACCACGATGACGGGCAGGACGAGGCGCACGAGCGGGGGAGGGGGGGCGGCGGCTGCGGCGTCGCCCGAGGCCGGACGGTCGGCACCGGCCGCCTCCGCCGGAATCCGCCGCAGCAGAAACGCGTACCCGGCCGCCAGGGCGAACAGCGTCAGCGGCGCCTGCAGGGCCATGAACTGCCAGATCTCCAGCCCCGTGATGTCCACCGCCACCAGGACGCCGGGGTACAGCGGCCACCAGTATTCCCAGATATGTCGGAACCAATAGTTGGCCTGGACCTTGAGGAGGGGGGCGACCGACCCGTCCGCGTCGACCCGGTCCACGAGGGGGGCCGAGAAGATCGCCCCGCCCGGCATCGGGAGGACGCCGATGACGGCGGGGAGGACGGCCATCGAGGTGCGTTTGCCCGTCCGGGCCCGGACGGCGCCCACCAGGTCGCGCATGACGCCCGCCGCCGCCATCTGGCTGCTCAGCCAGATGACCAGGACCACCGCCGCCATCAGGCACAGGTTGTCGGCCGAGGCGAAACGGGCCCAGGCGGTCTCCCCGAGGGCCGCCCACGGCCGGCCGGACCACGCGCCCAGGACGAGCGTGCCGGCCAGGACGCTGACCGTCAGGTTCTTCGCCAGGCGGTTGACCGCCAGGATGAGGCCCAGCGAGGTCAGGACCTTGACGAGCGTCGGCACGTTGAGCAGGGCGTCGATCACGGGTTCGTCTCTCCGGACACAGGCGAAGCCGGAGTGTACGCCGCCGCTGCCGCCGGGGCAAGGGCGAAGGGGGCCACGCGACAACGCCGACTCGTGCGCGGCGGGTACTCCAGCCCCGCCGGGCTTTGCCTCCACATGGCGCCGACACCGCGTCCCTTCCGGCGGGTTCATACGGGCGGGCGGTCTTGACAGGGGCCCGTCCGGGTCCCGATAATACTCCGTCCGTTCACCCCTGACAGGAAGGTCCGATCATGGCCGCCAAACATACTCGCCGCGACTTCTTCAAAGGGACCCTCGCCGCGGCCGCGGGGGCCGGTGCCGCCCTCAGCATGGAAGAGCAGGCCCTGCTGGCCGGCATGCAGGCCCAGGCCGACGCCGCCGGCTCCGGCGCCCGCCAGGGCCCCGTCCGGCCGGACGCGCAGGGCACGGTGCCGCGCGGTAAACTCGGGAACCTGGCGATCAGCCGCGTCTTCCTCGGCGGGAACCTCATCGGCGGATGGGCCCACGCGCGGGATCTCCTTTACGTATCCAAACTTCTCAAGGCCTACCACACCGACGAGAAGGTCCTCGACACGATGCAACTCGGCGAGGAGCACGGGTTCAACTGCATCAACACCCACCCCAACGCCACGCCGCTCATCAAGCGGTACCGCAAGGAACGCAAGGGCAAGATGATCTGGCTGGCCCAGGGGTTCATCGACGAGAGCGGGAAGGTGGACGGCCTCAAGCAACTCGTCGACGACGGGGCCGACACCATCTACATCCAGGGCGGCACCGGCGACCGCCTCGTCAAGGCCGACCGGGTGGACCTCCTGGCCAAGGCCGTCGAGTTCATC
>JAWODB010000046.1:0-36383 GCA_046483505.1 Phycisphaerae bacterium | reverse complement strand
GCCGTTAAAACCGGCGCGGGTCAACAATCGAACCAGGAGGAGACGCGTTCATGGCCACTCGCACGGCGACCACCACGCGGCGGCGGTTCCTGAAGACTCTGGCGGCGGCGGGCGCGGCCCCCTGGGTCGTTCCGGCCACCGTCATCGGGGCGGGCGACCGGCCTGCGCCCAGCAACCGCATCGCCACCGGCTGCATCGGCATGGGCGGCCGGGGCTCCGGCGACATGCGCGGTTTCCTCGGCCACGAGGAGGTCCAGGTCAACTCCGTCTGCGACGTGGTGGCCGAGAAACGCTACGCCGCCAAGCGCGTCGTCGACCAGAAGTACGGCGACACGGGGTGCGACGCCGTCAACGATTTCCGCGACATCACCCGCCGCGACGACGTCGATGCCGTCATGATCGCCACGCCCGACCACTGGCACGCCATCATCGGCATGGACGCGATGCGGCACGGCAAGGACGTGTTCAGCGAGAAGCCCGAGACGCTCGACGTGCGCGAGGGGCGGGTCCTGACGACGACCGCCCGCCGCCTGGGCCGCGTGTACTCGGGCGGCAGCCAGCGCGTGTGGGGCGACTGCAACTGGCTCCATCGCTGGACCCGCAGCGGCGCCGTCGGCGACATCAAGGAAATCTACGTCAGTTGCGGCGGCCCGTCGCGGTTGTGCACCCTGCCGGAGCAGGACGTCCCGGCGGGCCTGGACTGGGACCTGTGGCTCGGCCCCGCGCCGTGGGCGCCGTTCAACCGGGGGCGGCTGAACTTCCGGCCGTGGCGGGCGTACTCCGGCGGCGGGATGACCGACTGGGGCGCTCACAACTTCGGCGGCGCCGTCTTTGCCGCGAACCTCCAGGACACCGGCCCCGTCGAGGTCCATCCGCCCGACGGCAAGGACTACAAGTACCTGACGTATATCTACGCGAACGGCATCCGAATGTACCACGCCCCGGGCGACGTGGCCCAGGGCCGCATGAAGATCGTCGGCACGAAGCGGACCGTCGCCTGGAACGAGCGCGACGAGCGGCCGCCCGACTACTACATCCCCAACTATAAGGGCCGCGGCGGGATCATCGGCGACTTCCTCCACTGCGTCAAGACGCGCCAGCGCCCGTTCCGCGACATCGAAGTCGCCCACCGCACCGTCACGGTCTGTCACCTGGGCAACATCGCCTACTGGGTGGGGCGCGGCTTCAAGTGGAATCCCGAGACGGAAGAGGTCGTGGGCGATGCGGAGATCGCCCGCTGGATCGACCGGCCCAAACGGGCCCCGTGGCGGATGTGCATGTGAGCGGCCGGGCCGGCGACCGGCAGGGCCTGGATTTGTCATTCTGAGGTGGCCGCAAGGCCGACGAAGAATCTCGCCTTGGTCGTTGCCGTCTTGCCGTTCGCACGGCGAGATTCCTCGGCTCCGCAAGCGGAGCCTCAGAATGACAGCCTGGGGGAATGCGCTCGGCGTATGATGGTACTGACACGAGGAGACCCGATGGACGAAGCGCCCGTGGACCGTTACCTCCAGGGCCTGAAGGCCGTCCTCGACGAGGTGGACCGGGCCGCCGTCGCCCGTGTCATCGACCTCGTGTGGGAGGCGTACCGGGCCGGCCGGCGGATCTTCCTCCTCGGCAACGGGGGCTCCGCCGCCACCGCCAGCCACTGGATGTGCGACCTGGCGAAGGGCTGTGCCGTCGAGGGCTGCCCGCGCGTGAAGGCCCTCAGCCTCACGGACAACGCGGCCCTGCTGACCGCCCTCGGCAACGACCTGGGCTACGAGCACGTCTTCACGGAGCAACTGAAGGTCTTCATGGAACCGGACGACGTGGTCCTGGCCATCTCGGTCTCGGGCACCTCGCCGAACGTCCTGGAGGCCGTTCGCTACGCCCGCGCCCGCGGGGCGGCGACGGCCGGCCTCGCCGGCTGCGGCGGGGGACGCCTGGCGGACCTCGTCGACGTGGCCGTCACGGTTGCCTCCCGCAACTACGGCCACGTGGAGGACCTGCACGCGGTCCTCTCGCACCTCGTGAGCCAGTGCGTGCGGGCGCGGATTGAGGCGGAAGGGTAGAGGCGAGGGCCTGCTCGACGGTCATTTCGACCGAGCCCTTGCGGAGCAAGGGCGAGTGGAGAAATCTCGCTGTGTTGCACCATGCGCGGTGCCCAGTCCTGGGCACCGCGCCGGATGCGGTGCCGATTGTCATTCCGACCGAAGCGTCGCCACGCGACGCCGAGCGGAGGAATCTCGCTGTTCGGTTCCGGCGCATTGGGCCCAACGACGAGATTCCTCGACTCGGCCCTTACAGGCCTCGCTCGGAATGACATTGCGGATTGCCGGGTGGCACGCTTTCGCGCTTCTGCGAAAGCGTGTGTTCGGCGCGCCGGAGACGCATGCTTTCGCAAAGGCGCGAAAGCATGCCACCCCCCTGAGGCGCGGCGGGCCGGGAGGCCCGCTGCGCGGGAAGTGGCGACGTCACGCGACCGTCACGGCACCTCGCGGATGCGCAGGTGCCGGAACTCCACCGGCGACCCCTCCGATTCCAGGCACAGGTACCCCTCGGCGGGGTCGCAGCCCGTGCCGCCCGAGACTTCCTCCCCGTTCACCCACAGCCGCACCTCGCCGTTGATGGCACGGATGTAGTAATGGTTCCACTGGGGCGAGGGTTTCGTGAGGTTCTTCGACGGGAAACTCCGGCTCCCGTTCGCCGACAGCGGCGGGAACGGCTTCATCTTCACGCCCACCGGGAACACGTCGCCGTGGCTCGTGAACCAGTCGGATTCCTTCCCATCGTGCTTCTTCTTCCAGTTCTCGGCATAACCGAGGTCGAGCACCTGGCACTCGATGCCCTTGGGCAGGCGGCCCTTGCCCTGCTTCAGTTGCTCCAGCGACTCGGGCGTGGCCCAGACGAAGACGCCGGAGTTGCCCGCCGGCCGCAGGTGCCGCCACTCGACCACGAGTTCGAAGTTCTTCAGCGGCTTCTTCGTCTGGATGACGCCGACGGGCTTGCCCGTGCAGTGAAGACGGCCGTCCTTCCACGTCCAGGTGTCCGGGTTGCAGTTGACGGGACCGAAGTCGTCCTCGCCGAGCGGCTTCCAGCCGTCCTCCGTGCCGTCGATGCAGGCCTTGGGCAGGGAGGGTTCCTCCGCCGGCGCGGCATGCGCCGCGGACGACAGCCACCCCAGCGAGGCACAGGAGGTTGCAGCCAGGAACGTGCGTCGGGTCGGTCGCATCGTCTGATCCTTTCCGTTTGTGCGGCGGGGGTCGGACGGAGCGGTGCCGGAGCCCGCCGCCGCGGCGTCTTCTCGCGACTATCGTACCGCGGAGGGGTGGGCCGGGAAAGCGCTTCTTGCGGACCGCCGCCGGAAAGTCGCGGCACCCGGCGCCCCGGCCGCCGTGCTTTCGGATGGACGGCCGCCCGCCGGCGCTGTAGAAAAGCAGACCGCGTACCCGCAGGTTCCCGAACCTGTTTCCTGCCAAGGAGCGTGTCCATGGGCCGACCCGCCGGGCCTCGTGACCCCTTCGCGGTACCTTCGCGGCGGAACCGGGCGTGTCACCGTCCGTCGGCTGCATGCGGCCTCCTGGCCGTCCTGTGCGTGGCCCACCTCGCCGCGTTCGGCGCCGCGGTCGCCGCCGAACCGACGCCCGTGAACATGAACCCCACGGGCGATCCCGTCGGCGGCGGGGAGGGGTATCGGCACATCCTGCCGGCGCCGGCCGAGCCGGTGGCGACGGCCGAGGCCCTGGTCGCCGCCCTGGCGGCCGCCGCGTCCGGCGACATCGTCTACATGGACGACGCGGCCGAGATCGACCTCTCCGGCCGCGACGCCCTGGTGATTCCCGCCGGCGTGACGCTGGCGTCCGGGCGCGGCCGGGGCGGATCGGCCGGCGCCCTCCTGCGGACGACCGACCTGGGGGTCATGCCCCTCCTCGCCGTCGGCGGGCCGGGCGTCCGCGTCACGGGCCTGCGTCTGCGCGGGCCGGACCCCGAACGGCGGACCGACGAGATGCGCCGGCTCCACAAGCAGGGCAAGTACTACAGCCTGCCGAACTCGCGGGGCATCCAGTGCGACCATCCGGGCCTCGTCGTGGACAACTGCGAACTCTCCGGATGGAGCCACGCGGCGGTTTTCCTGCGAAAGGGGGCCGCGGGTCACGTCCACCACAACCACATCCATCACAACCAGCGGTCCGGACTCGGGTACGGCGTGTGCCTCGACCGGTCCGAGGGCCTCATCGAGGCCAACCGGTTCGACTTCTGCCGCCACGCCATTGCCGGCACGGGGCGTCCCGGAACGAGTTACGAGGCCCGGTACAACGACGTCGGTCCGCACGCCAACGGCCACAGTTTCGACATGCACGGCGGGGCCGACCGTGGCGACGGCACGGACGTGGCGGGCGACCGCATCCGGATTCATCACAACACGTTCCGCGCGACGACCGTGCCGGCGGTGCACATTCGCGGCCGGCCGCGCGTGGCGGCCGAGATTCATCACAACCGGTTCTACCACGCGTCGTTGAAGCGGGCGGTCCGCCAGTCCCACGCGACGGGCGGTATGACGGTCGAGGCGAACCGCCTCGGCCCGCCCGCGGAGACCGACTGACCCGCCACGGCCGAGGCCGCCGTCGGCCCGGCCTGCGAGTTTCCGCCGCTTTCAAACCTTTGCAACGCGGCGGCGGATGGTGTAATCAGGAGCGCCGGGACCTGCCGCACGAGGCATCCATCGGAAGGGAAGCCCATGACCGCTTCGGCTGAGGGGTCGTATCACCACACCGCACAGGCCGTCCGCGGCCTGACGCGGCGCCGCTTCCTCGCGCGGGCGGGCGCGGCCATGGCCGTGCCGATGATCGTTCCGGCGTCCGCGCTCGGCGCGGGCGGCGTCGCCTCGCCGAGCGAGCGGATCGGCGTCGGGTCCATCGGCACGGGCGGCCGGGGCTCGCACCACATCCGCGGGCTGCGGGGTCACGGCGACGTCGAGATTCGCGCCGTTTGCGATCCGCAGGAGCCGAAACGCGAGGGCGCCCGCAAGGCCGTCGAATCGTTTTACGCCGACCGCGCCGGACGCGAATCGTTCACGGGGTGCCTGGCCACGCCGGACTTCCGCGAACTCCTCGCGCGGCCGGACATCGACGCGGTCGTCGTGGCGTCGCCGGAGAACTGGCATCCGCTGCACGCGGCCCACGCCGCTCGTGCCGGCAAGGACGTGTACTGCGAGAAGGCCCTGTCGCTGACGGTGGCCGAGGGGCGGGCCCTCGTCGAGACGGTCCGCCGCCACGGCCGCATCCTCCAGGTGGGCACGCAGCAGCGGTCGGGCGGGAACTTCCGCTTCGCGTGCGAACTGGCGCGGAACGGGTACCTTGGGGACCTCGCGCGCGTGGAGGTGGGCGTACCCGGCGGGCGGGCCCTGCCGAACGTTCCCCCCGAACCCGTCCCGGAGGGGCTCGATTACGACCTGTGGCTCGGTCCGGCCCGGTGGACGCCGTACAACCGACTCAAGTGCTCGTTCAACTGGTACTTCATTCTCGATTACTGCGTGGGATGGATTCAGTCGTGGGGCGTCCATCACGTGGACATTGCCCTGTGGGGCGCGCCGGCGCTCGGCACGGAGCCGCTCGCGGTCGAGGGGACGGCCGTCTTCCCGGAGGACGGCATCGCGAACACGTCCATCACGTGGGACGTGACCGCCCGCACGCCCGACGGGCTCACGCTGAGTTTCACCGACAACGGCAAGAACCCGCAGGGGTGCCGCTTCATCGGTACGGGGGGGTGGGTCCACGTGAACCGCGGCGGGATCCAGGCCGACCCGGCGTCGCTGCTCCAGGTGGGCCTCGCGCCGGGCGACGAGCGGCTGTACGTCTCCCGCGGGCATCATCAGAACTGGATCGACTGCATGCATACGCGGCGCGACCCCGCGGCGCCCGTCGAGGCGGGCCACGCCGCCACCACGCTGACCATCGTGGCGGACATCGCCACCCGCCTCGGCCGCCCGCTCACGTGGAACTGGCAAAAGGAACGCTTCGCCAACGACGATGCGGCGAACCGGATGCTGAGCCGGGCGATGCGGCCGCCGTGGCGAATGTGAATGCCCTTTTAGCCGCGACGCGACAGGGTGTATGTTTAGCCGCGACGCGCAGCGGAGCGCGCGTCGTTCAGAGTTGCGCCAACGAGGAATCATTTATGCCTAAACCCACGCTCCTCGCCATAACCCTCGTGCTGTGCCTCGCGGCCGCGGGGCGCGCCGCCGAACCCGCCGGCGACCTCACGCCGGAGAAGGCCTGGCGCGACCTGCCGGCCTACACGTACGACCAGCCGCGGCGGCTCCTGCGGTTCCTGGAGGCGGAGATTCAACACGCCACCGGCGACGAAGACCGCCGGAAGGCCGTGGCCGACCGTCTCGCCGCCGTCCTCGAAGATCCCAAGGCCACGCTCGACGCCAAGCGGTTCGTCTGCCGGTGGCTGCCGCTCGTGGCGGACGATTCGCACGTGCCCGTCCTCGCGCGGCTGCTGGACCAGCAGGAAACACACGAGATCGCCCGGCAGGCCCTTCAGGCGATTCCCGGCGAGGCGTCGGCGAAGGTGCTGCGCGAAGCCTTGGCCGATGCGAAGGGCAACAGGGTTATCGGCTTCATCAATGCCCTGGGCGCCCGGGGCGACGCGGCCTCGGTCGAACTCATCGCCAAACATCTGGACGCGAAGGACGCGGCCGTCGCGGCCGCGGCGGACGACGTGCTCGGGAACATCGGCACCTTGGAAGCCGCCGACGCCCTCGCGAAGGCCGCGAAGAAGGCCGAGGGCGACCGCGCCGACGCCCTCCGCGACGCCCGTCTCCGTTGTGCCCGCCGGCTGGTCGAGGCCCGTGAGCCGGAAAGGGCCGTTGCTATTTATCGCGAGATCTTCGCCGCCCATCTGCCCGCCCGCTGGCGCATCGCCGCCATGATGAGCATGGTCGATTGTTCCGGCCATGCGGGGTGGCGGGCCGTCGAGACGGCCCTCGACGACCGCGACCCCATGGTGCGGGCGTCGGCCATCCAGGCCGCCCGGCGTCTCACCGCCCCGCTGGTTACCGAGCACCTCATGTCGCGGCTGCCGGACCTCTCCGTTCGCGACCAGGTCCTGCTCCTCGACGTCCTGGCCGACCGGGGCGATGCGGCCGCGCGGCCGGGTGTGCTGAAACTCGTGGAGGCGGAGGAACCCGAGGTCCGCGCCGCGGCCGTCCGGGCGCTCGGATCCGTCGGTACGGCCGAGGACGTCCCGCGCCTCCTGGACCTTGCCGCCACGGGCGAGGGCGCCGTCCGGGAGGCCGCGCGCCAGGCCCTTGCGCGCCTCGACGCGGAGGGCGCGGGCAAGCGCGTCCTCGATGCCGCCGCAAAGGCGGACGGCGCCGTGCGTCTCGCTGCCATCCGCGCCGTCGCCGACCGCCGCATGACCGGCGCGAGCGATGTGCTCTTGAAGGCCGCCCGCGACGCCGACGCGCCCCTCCGCGTGGCGGCCCTGGAGGCCCTGGCCGTCGTCGCGGCGCCCGCCGATTACCCTGCCCTCGTCGGTCTGCTCGCGACGGCGGAGGAGGACGGCGTCAGAAAAGCCGCCCACGATGCCGCCGTCGCCGTCGGCAAACGCGTCGGTGAGGCGGAGGCCCGCCTCGCACCCATCCGCAAGGCGCTCGACGGGGCGTCGGCGGCGGGGAAGGCCCGGCTGCTGGCCGTCCTGCCGGCGCTCGGCGATACGAAGGGGCTGGACCTCCTTCGGCCGCATCTGGAGGCCGATGCCCCCGCCGTCCGCGACGCCGCCGTCCGGGCGCTGGTGACGTGGCCGGACGCGGCCGCCGCCGACCTCGTCGTGGAGGTGGCGAAAGCGTCGGAGAACCGGACGCACCGCGTCCTGGCGGTGCGTGCGGCGATGCGGATGATGAAGGAGATGCCGGACGCCGCCGCCCGCCAGCGGATGCTGGAGCGGGTGCGGCCGCTCGCCGCCACGCCGGATGCCAAGAAGATGCTCCTGGCGGCGCTGGCGGAGGTGGCCGAGCCGTGGGCCCTGGCGGCCGCCGAATCGTTCCTCGACGACCCGGCCGTCAAGGCGGAGGCCGAGGCCGCCGTCACGAAGATCAAGGCCGCGCAGAAAGGAGGGGCCCGGCGGACCGCCGGGGCGTCCGTGCCGGCGGCCGATCCCAAGGCCCTGGCCGCCCGCAGGAAGGAACTCGCGAAGCAGGCGCCCGACGGCTTCCACCTGGCGTGTTACATGGACTGCGGCCCGCAGACCACCGCCGGCGAGAAGGACGGGCCGCGACTCCGCGTGACCGCGGGGGTGCCGTACTTCTGGGGCGGGGCCGACCGCGACGCCGACGTCCGTTACGGCACGATCGTCTTTACGGGCCGGGAGGTGGCGATCGAGGCGTCGGGCCTGGACCCGCGGCGGGCGTACCGGCTCGGCTTCTCGTGGTGGGACTACGACCACGACACGCGGGCTCAGTCGGTGTGGGCGGCGCCCGCCGGCCGGGGGCAGGCCGTCCGCCTCTTCCCGAGGACGGACCTGCCCTCCGGCGCCCGCGGCGAGAAGCCCGCCGAGAAGGTCGTGCCCCTGCCACGTGCGGTGACGGCGGCGAAGACCGTCCGCATCGCCTTCCGGAACGAGTCGCAGCCGAACGCCGTGGTCAGCGAGGTGTGGCTCCTTGAGAGCGACGCGACCAGCGATCCGCCCGCTGAACCGTATACGGCCTGGGGCGACGGGTCGAAGGCGGAAGCGGCGAAGCCGGCCGCGGTCGACCGGTCGCCGCGGCAGGCGGAGACACGCGTCCTGCTCGTCACGGGCGTGGACCATCCCGGCCACAAGTGGCGGCAGACGACGCCCGTCCTGCGGGAGGCGATCGAGCAGGACGAGCGGGTGGCGGTCGACGTGGTCGCGGATCCCGCCTGGCTCGAAACGGGTGATCTTGCGCCGTACCGGGCGATCGTCCATCACTGGATGGACTGGAAGGTGCCGCCGCCGGGCGAGGCGGCGCGGCAGAACCTGGAACGCTTCGTCCGCGCCGGCGGCGGGCTCGTCCTCGTTCACTTCGCGTGCGGGGCGTGGCAGGACTGGCCCGGCTTCGTCCAACTCGCCGGCCGCGTGTGGGATCCCAAACTCCGCGCCCACGACCCGCGGGGGCCGTTCACCGTGCGGATCGTCGACGCGGACCACCCGATCACCCGCGGCCTGCCGGCCTCGTTCGAGACCACGGACGAACTCTACACGTGCCTCGCCGGCGAGACGCCCGTCCACCTCCTGGCCGAGGCGACCTCCAAGGTGGACCACAAGGATTATCCGATGGCGTTCGTGCTGACGCCCGGCAAGGGGCGGGTGTTTCACTGCGTCCTCGGGCACGACGCGAAGGCCCTCGCGCCCGAGCCCGTGCGGGCCCTGTACCGCCGCGGCACGGCGTGGGCGGCGGGGCTCGAACCGAAATCGTAATAGGAGATGCGCGGCGGGTCTCCGCACCCGCCGCGTTTAGCCGCGACGCGCAGCGGAGCGCGTCGCCCGGCGTAGCGGCGCCCTTTGAAAGGAACGAATCCATGAAACTCGGCTTCCACTGCGACGCGTTCAACTCGGTGAACTGGAACTTCGAGCAGTGCCTCGCCTGGGCCAAAGAGCAGGACCTGCACTGGATCGAGTGCGGGGTGTTCAGCGGGCCGAACTGGATTCACGGCCTCGGGTACTTCCCGCACGTGGCGCTGCACCAGGACCCGCTGCTGCTCGCCCGCAAGATGGAAACCTACGGCGTGCGGTTCTCGCAGATCGACGCCGCTTACCCCATGTCCGGCGAGGACGCACTTCTGTACGGCGTGCGGTACACGATGGACTGCATCCGGTGGGCGAAACTGGCTGGCATCGAGCACGTCGACACGACCGACGGCCTGCACGCCCCGGAGGGCCTCGACGACGCCGAGGCCATGGCCCTCATGAAGCGGTGCTATGAGCGGATCATCGAGGTCGCCGAGGCGTACGAGGTCACCGTCAACATCGAGCCGCACGGCTACTTCACCACCAACCCGGATCGCATGGCCGAGATGCTTGACTTCGTCGACAGCCCGTATCTGCGCATGAACATGGATACCGGGAACACGTTCATCGCGGGTCAGGAACCGACGGAGTTCCTCGAGCGGTTCATTGACCGCGTTGCGCACGTGCACATCAAGGACGTGTCGCAGGAACTGGCCGACGCGCTGCGCGGCAAGGACACGGGCATCGCCATGAGCCAGAGCGCGATCGGCGACGGCGTGAACGCCGACAACATCCGCGCGTGCCTCGAGATGCTCCGCGACCACGGCTACGACGGGGCCCTCAGCATGGAGTGCGAGGGGCAGGGCGGCCCGCTCATCGAGAAGTCCCTGGCCTGGATGCGGAAAACCCTCGAGGAACTCTCGATTCCGATTGATGAATGAAGGAGCCTGCTGCCATGCAAACGAGAACGATAGCGCTCACGGTGTGTCTGCTGATGGTCCTGCTCGCGGCGGCGGGTCCGGTTCCGGCCGCCGAAAAGGACGTGCGGACGATCGTCTGCATCGCCGGAGGCCAAAGCCACGGTTACGGGACGCACGAGCACTATGCGGCGTTCGCGCTGCTGGCCGAGGCCCTCCGCGAGAACGTGCCGGGTGTCCGGGTGGTGGTCCATCGCGGATGGCCGAAAGAGGACGGCGCCCTCGCCGACGCCGACGCCCTCGTCCTCAACTGCGACGGCGGTGGGCGGCACCTGCTGAAGGGTCGCGTGGCCGAGGTCGAGGCCCTCGCCCGTGACGGCGTCGGCCTCGCGCTGCTGCATTACGCCACGGGCGTGCCGAAGGAGGCGGTCGGCCTGACCCTCGACACCGTCGGCGGATACTGGGAGAGCGGGTATTCGGCCAACCCGATATGGGTGGCCGAGGTGACGTCCCTGCCGGACCATCCGGTTACGCGGGGCGTGCGGCCATTCGCCGTCAAGGACGAGTGGTATTTCGGCATACGGTTCCGCCAGGGGGGCAAAGGCGTGACGCCGCTCCTGTCGGCCGTCCCGCCGGACGCCGGCCGTCGCGGCAAGCCCCACCTGGAGGCCCGCAAGGGTCAGCCCGAACACATGGCCTGGGCCCGCGAGCGGCCGGACGGCGGCCGGGGGTTCGGCTTCACGGGCCTGCACTGGCACTGGAACCTGGCGCACGACGGTTTCCGCCGGCTGCTGCTGAACGCCATGGTCTGGGTGGCAGGCGCCGAGGTGCCGGAGGGCGGCGTGCCGTCCGAACGGCCGACCCCGAAGGACCTGACCCAAAACCTCGATGAGAAGCCGCCCAAGAACTGGGACCCGGCGGCCGTGCGGAAGTGGGTCGAGGGGTTCGATCAGGAATCACCGAAAAACTAAGCCAGCGTGAAGTAACGATGTCATTCTGAGGCCTCGCTGGCGAGGCCGAAGAGTCTCGCCATGCGATACGAAGAAACGATAACGACCACGGCGAGATTCTTCGTCGCCCTTCGGGCTCCTCAGAATGACATCCGTGATGACCGGTTGAGACCTGATGGAGGTCCCCATGCGCCCGCAGAGCAAAGTCGCTCCCGGCTGGTGGGATTACACGACGCTCGACCGTGAACTCCTGGACGATGCCGCGCGCCTTACGCCGGAGGACCTCGCGGGCCTCGCGCGGCCGGGGTTCCAGGTCGTCTTCTACGACACGCTCGAGGAGTTTTACCTGGCCGAGGCCCTCGAGTACGTCACCGCGTGGCGGGAGGCGACGGCGGACAACCCGGCGGGCGTCTGCGGGCCCATCGGGCCGACCGAGCAGTTGCCGCTCGTGGCGCGCCTCGTCAACGCCCTGGACCTCGACCTCGCGCACGCGCACTTCTGGGGCATGGACGAGTGGGTCGTGGGCGAGACGGAGGTGGGCGAGGACCACCCCTTGAGTTTCGCACGGGCCGACCGGGAACTCTGCTTCAACCGCATCCGGCCGGACCTGGCCATGCCGGAGGCGAACCTGCACTTCCCGAAGGCGGACACGTCGGACTACGCGGCGAGTTGGGACGGCGTGCGGTGCGCCCTGATGCAGGGCGGGCAGGGCGAGGTCAAGCACTGGGCGTTCAACGATCCGCCGCGGCGCGAGCCGCCGCACGAGGATGGGCCCCCGCCGCCCGAAGCCTATCGAGAACTCGGCACCCGTGTGGTGGACCTGCACCCGATTACGCTCATCCAGAACGCGCGGACGTCCGGCGGCGGCGTGGTCCAGAACGTGCCGAACCGGGCCGTGACCGTCGGGCCGGTCGAGACGTGGAAGGCCGAGAAGGTCTCCATCTGGCACGCGGGGTGCCACGACAACCCGTTCGGGATGCGGCTGACGACGCTGATGATCGCGAAGGGGCTGGCGGACGCGGCCGTGCCGATGTCGCTGCTGGCGGATCACCCGAACGTGCAGTTCAACTTCTACCGGCCGGGCCTCGGCACGTGCGAGGCGGAGATGCATTGATATTTAGCCGCTGGCCTTGGCCGGCGCGTGCCTTTGGGGAGCGAGCCATGCCGCCCCGCGCCTTCGCCGTCGCCGCCCATCCGGACGACATCGAGTTCCTCATGGCCGGCACGCTCGTCCGCCTCGCCGAGGCCGGGTACGAACTGCATTACCTGAACATCGCGAACGGCTCGTGCGGCACCGCGACGCTGCCCGTGGAGGAGATCGTCCGCATCCGGACGGCCGAGGCGACGGCCGCCGCCGAGTCCATCGGCGCCGTGTTTCACGAACCGCTCGTGGCGGACCTGGAGATCTTCTTCGAGCCGCGGCTCCTCGCGCGCGTGGCGGCGGCGATGCGCGAAGTGGGGCCCGAGATCCTGCTCGTCCAGTCGCCCGCCGATTACATGGAGGATCATCAGAATGCCGCGCGCCTCGCCGTGACGGCGGCGTTCGTGCGCGGCATGCCGAACGTGACGACCGACCCGCCGCGCGAGCCCGTCGCCGGCGACGTGGCCGTCTACCACGCCCAGCCGCACGGCAATCGCGACCCGCTGCGGCGTCCGGTGCGGCCGGACCTGTTCGTCGACGTGACGGACCTCCTGCCGCGCAAGCGGGCCATGCTCGCCTGCCACGAGAGCCAGCGGGCCTGGCTCGACGAGACCCAGGGCATGGACTCGTACGTGGCGGCGATGGAGGCGTTCGGCCGGGAGGTGGGCGAGATGTGCGGCCGGTTTGACTACGCCGAGGGCTGGCGCCGCCGGCTCCACCTGGGATACGGGCCCGAGGGCTGGGACCCGCTGGCCGAGGCGCTGGAGGAGTACGTCTGCCACGCGTAGGCCGCGGCGCCGCGGCCTACTCTGCCGCTCCGGCGAGTTCCTCGAGCAGTTCGACGGCCGCCTCGACCATCCGTTCGCCGCCGCCGGGGGCCACGCGCGAGTTCACCGTCTCGTAACTCCCCTCGCGGAACGCCTTCTCCGTCGGAATGTAGCCGGGCGCGTCCTGGCACAGTTCGATGACGAGCGTCGTCGCCAGCGGCGACGCCCGCTTGATTGCGAGGCCGAGGTCCACGAAGACCTCGCCCGGCAGGCCGACCACGGCGCACGTTTCGGAGAGGCGGAGGACCTGGACCTCCAGCGGCAGCGTCTTGCCGTCGGGCGCCTCGGCCCGCCGCATCTCGCACGCCAGGATCTTGTAGGCCCGTACGCGCTCCAGGAACGGCAGGTCGCGGGAGCCGACCTTGTGGATGGCCTCCTTCGCCCACGCGACCTCCTCGTCGGTGAACGCCTGGAGCGGGACACGGACGACCTTGCGGGCGACGGCCAGCGCGGGCGCATCGAGCGGCGCGAGGTCCGCCGCCGTGACCGTGTCGCCGAGCGTCCGGCCGATGACCTCGGTCTTGAGGCGCATGCCGTTGACGAAGTCAAGATGGTTGATGTCCCCGCAGGTGCCCGTGCCGAAGAGGAGGGTGAAGCCCTCGCCCCACGCCTCGCGGAGGCGCCGCTCGAGGAAGTACGGAAAATCGGCTGCGTACTGCGTCCCGCCGACCGTGTCGAGATGGAGGGCGAAGTTGACGACCGCCGCCAGGGGGTGTTTATCGTCCGGCCGGCGAATCGTCACGATGCCGACCTGCGGGTCGATGGGGCCGGCGGGGCGGACGATGTCCGGGTTTTTCATTCCCGGGTTGAACCGCACCGGCCCGTTTTTCATGTGGAACCGGCGGTTGAACGACAGGCCCCGCTGCTCGGCGGTGCCGGCGGCCAGGCGGGCGGGTGCGAGGGCTTCGGAGGCGTCCTTGACGGCGCCGGCGATCCGCTTGGCGAGCAGGGCGGGGTAGTCGACCGTCTCGGCCGGATCTTTGCCTTCCTTGGCCACCGTCTGCGCGTGGAAGTGATTTCGCAGGACGCCGGTGTAGAGCGGCCCCGTGTGCGTGTGCGTGGCGGCGAGGAGGATGTGCTCGGCGGGGATGCCCGCGGCCTCGGCGGCCGCCCGGCGGGCGCGGTCGGACACGTCGCGCGAAAGGCCGATGAGGTCACAGGAGACGACGGCCGCCGTCACGTCGCCCTGTTTCAGGACGAGGGCCTTGGCGCGGAGCGGGTTCGCCGTGCCGGTGGCGCGGCGTTCGTGGAAATACCCGCTCATGCGGTAGCCGACGGGCGGCGTGATGTCCCGGACGGCGACGCTGGCCTCGAGCGGCTCGGCGCGGGCGGGCGAGGCGGGCGGGACCCACAAAGCGGTTGCCAGTCCGAAAGCGAGAATCGTCCGTTTCATGGCATGCCTCCCGTTGGTGTGCCTGGGCGGCGCGTTCGTACGCCGGGTGCCACGGCCGGACCGTTTATCGCCCCGTGCCACGGCCGGTCTTGCCCGGCCGTGCGCTCCGAAACGGCGCGCGGCCCGCAAGCGGGCCGGCAAACACGGCCCGCTCCGCGCCGGGCAGCCGGCACGGACTGTTCGTGCGCGGTGGGCAAGACTGCCCACCGCGCGGTATCGCGCGACGCGGCTCAGGCCACGAGGTTCTCGACGAAGCGGCGGGCCTTCTTCGCCTCGGCGAGCAGGTGCTTTGCGTCGCCGGGCGCGAGGCACTCGACGACAAGTGCCCCCGCGGTGAATCCGCCGGCCGTCAACCGCTGCATCACCTTGGGGAAATCGACCCGCCCCTCGCCGGGCGTCACGGCCACCTTCTTCGGGTGGACGTAGTCCTTGACGCACATGCCGACGACGAGGCCCGCCACGGTCGGGGCGTCGTCGGCCGGGTCGAGTTCGCCGTTGGAATAATAGTAGATGTTTCCTGGATCGTACCAGATGCGGAAGTTCGGGTGGCCGACCGTTTCGACGGTCTTGCGGCACTGGGGCCCCGTGGCGTTCAGGCCGCCGTGCGGCTTGAGGCTGATGCCGACGCCCTTCTCGGCGGCGTAGGCGCACGCCTCGGCGATGGCCTTGTAGTAGCGGTCGTAGAGGTCCTTGTTGCCGATGCCGCCCATCAGCAGGTTCGCGGCCCCGCAAGCGCCACAGTTGTCGATCAGTTGCCGCATTCCGCGGATGCCGGCATCGAGCGACTCGCCCACCGGGATACCGCCGCCGTAGACACTCGGCACCGCGAGGCCGCGTTTGCGGCACTCCTCGCCGACCGTCTGCGCCTCCTCCAGCGTCGTGTCGGCGGAGATGACGAGGCGCGTCTTCGACTTCGTCGTCATCAGGCCCGCATAGCGGTAGCCGGCCTCGGCGATGGCGTCCAGGGCCACCCGCCAGTCGAACGTGTCCCACGGGCGGGTGTAGATGCCGATCTGCCAGCGGTCCTGCGGTGCCTGGGCCGATGCGTCGGTGCGGGAGGCGGTGGCGAGTGACGCCGCGGCGGCGCCTTTCAGGAAAGTGCGGCGGTTGATGCGGGGTGAGGGCATTGGGTGGATTCCTGTCTGCGCTGCTGTCGTGCGCCGGGTGCCACTGGCGGCTTGTCCGCCAGTGCGTTTGCGAAACGGCGCGCGGCCCGCAAGCCGGCCGGCGAACGCGGGTCGCTCCGCGCGGGGTCAGCCTGCCAGGACCGTTCGTGCGCCGCGTCGTGCCGGCGCACGGCCGGGAGCTACTTGACGCTATCGTCAGGCTCCAGTCCGAGGCGCTCGTACAGCCGCCGCCGGCCGGCCTTGTCGCCCTTCAGCACGCCGTGCGCGTATGAGGCCACCTCCCCGGCCACGCGCCGCGGCACGACGATGACGCCGTCGCCGTCGGCCACGACCACGTCGCCGGGCACGACCGTCACGCCGCCGATGACGACGGGGCGGTTGACGGACTCGATTTCGTTCCGCCCCGGCCGGATGCCGCGGCCGACGTGGCGGAAGTAGAGCGGGATGCCCTGGGCGATGATCTCGTCCGTGTCGCGCGCCGTCGCGTTCGTCACCACGCCCACGCATCCCTTGACCGTCCAGCCCATGATGTTGTTCGAGCCGATGGGGCCCACGTCCACCCGGGGGCTGCCCTCCAGCACCAGGGCCGAGCCCTCGCGCAGCAGTGGCACGAACGGTTCGGGGGAGATCTCGCTGTACCACCGGCCGACCCACTGGCTGAACTCCTCGCCGGTTTCGCGGCGGCCGGCCTGCGGATGGTTCGTCGGCACGTACCGGGCGGTGACGGCGACGCCGATCATCCGGTGCGTGAAGTGCTCGGTGTCGCGCCACAGGGGATGGATGGCCGGGTCGACGAGGCCGAGATCCTGGAGCCCCGCCCGGTCCATGCCGTCCGAGACGTCCGCCACGCGCAGGCCGGCGAAGAGTTTGAGGACGCGGGCGTCCTCCTCGGCCGTGAAGACGGGCGTGGGGATGTAGTTGCGTCCGGCTCGGAGGTCTTCGCCTTCGGCGGGCGCCTTGGCGGCGTCGGGCTCGGCGGCGCGGGCGGCGCCGGCAGCGGCCGCGCCGAGCGCGCCGGCCGAGAGGACCTGGTGGACGAAGCGGCGGCGGGACGCCTTGGTGTGATCGGACATCGTTTGTCTCCTATGGATGACGCGCCGGGCAAGCCCGGCGGCTAAATGTGCACGGCGTATGGCGCGGTGGGTCTCCGTACCCACCGCGCGATCTGCACGACGTCACGGCGAGATTCCTCGGCTCGCTGCGCTCGCTCGGAATGACATCCGGCACTTGCCGGCTATCCCTCGCGAATCTCGCGCCTCTCGCGGTCGTAGACCTGCCGGCGACCGGTGTCGAACGCCGTCATCGCCATGATGGCGGGGACGGCGTGCTGGTAGCCGGCGTCGATGTCGGCGTTGCACGGCTTGCGGCTGTGGATGCACTGGAGCCAGTCGAGGAAGTGGTCCGGCCGCTCGACGGGCTCGACGGGCGTTTCGCCGCGGATCGTCCCCTTCTTCTTGAACCCGCCCTTCGCCGTCAGGACGGGCGCGTGCCAGTTGACCATGTCGAGCGTGCCGACGTCGCCGAAGATCTTGAACGAGTTGCCCGAGGAGTTCCCGAAGTTCGTGGAGTAACTGACCAGGAACCCCTCCGGGTACTCCCACAGGGCGTGGACGTGGTCCGGACAGGTGAAGTTATGTTCGTCCTTCCACGTGTACGTGCCGCCCAGGCAGACGGCATTGGTGGGGAACGTCGCGCCCGTGATGTAGTGGACCAGGTCGATGAAGTGGCTGCCCAGACCCGGCACCGGCCCGTCGGAAAACTCCCGGTAGCCGTACCAGCCGGAGAAGAGGACGGGGTCGAACGGCCGCATCGGCCGGTCCATCAGGAACTCCTTCCAGTCGACGTCCTTCGCCTCGACCTTCGCGACGCGGCTGTACCAGTACGGCTGGCCGCCGTTGCGGCACTGCTCGATGCGGCCGACGGTGCCGAGGATGCCGGTGCGGTAGAGTTTGCGGCAGCCGGTGAAGGTCGGGTAACTTCGAAGTTGCGTCCCCGCCTGGAAGACGACCTTGTTTTCGCGGACGGCGTCGCAGGCGCGCTTCAGGCGCTCCAGGTCCATGGCAAGCGGCTTCTCGCAGTAGACGTCCTTCCCGGCCGTGGCCGCCGCCTCCAGGTGCAGGGTGTGCACGTGATCGGGCGAGGCGATCATGACGGCGTCGACGTCGTCGCGCGAGACGATGTCGCGGTACGAGACGACGGCCTTCGCCTCCCGGCCGTACCATTCCTTGCACTTGGCGGCGGCGCGCTCGCGGCGCTGCCGCCACGGGTCGGCGACGGTGACGACCTCGTGGTCGACCTCGGCCTTGTGCTTGTGGACGCCGGGCATGTGGGCGCCGAAGCCCCGGCCGCCGCAGCCGATAACGCCGATACGGATCCGGGCGTTGGCGCCGAGCACCCTTGAGTACGACGCGGCCGTCACGGCCGCCGCCGCGCCGGCGGTGCCCGTGTGCTTGAGAAAGGACCGTCGGGACAGGCGATGCGACATGGCGGGACCTCCGCTGAAGGTTCTGTCTCGGCCGCGGTCACCGCCCTGGGGCGGTGCCTGCGGCCCGTGTCCCCTGACGGTGTACCGCAGGCAGGCGGCGGAGTCAACCAAGATACGGGGAAAGGTGCCAGGCGCCATTAACGACGTTCAAAGGTGCCTGGCACCATTGCCCGTTCCGCGCGGTGGCCCGGGCGGGGGCCACCGCGCCGCCTCGCGCGCCCGCGAGCCGCGAACGTGAGTTCGCGGGCAGCCTCATCCGGGGCGCGCCGCTCGCGTGCGAAACCCGCGCTGCCTTTCGGCAGTACCCCGCTGCTTACGCAGCGGGCTCGAAAGGCGCCGCGCGGGATGGGCACGTTTTTCTTGAGGGGCCGGGGGAGGGCGGTATTATGGCACGGGGCCGGCGCGCGGCGCCGCCATCCGCGACGACGGACAGAAAGGGGACACACGATGCGCAGGCGCGATTTTCTCCGGACGGTGGGGGTCTCGGCGGCGACGGCGGCCGTGGCGGGCTGCGCGCCCAAGGTGGCTGAGGGGGCGAAGCGGCCCAACGTCCTCTTCATCCTGACCGACGACCAGCGGGCCGACTGCCTGGGCGTGGCGGGGCATCCGCACCTCGAGACGCCGCACCTTGACCGCCTGGCCGCCGAGGGCGCCCACTTCACGAACATGTTCGTGACCACGTCGCTCTGCTCGCCGAGCCGGGCCTCGTTCCTCTCCGGCCTCTACGCCCACACGCACGGCGTGTCGAACAACTTCACCGATTACCCGAGCGAGATGACGAGTTGGCCGATGCGGCTCCACGAGGAGGGCTACGAGACCGCGTACGTCGGCAAGTGGCACATGGGCGAGGAGGACGACTCGCGCCGGCCCGGCTTCGACTACTGGGTCAGCCACAAGGGTCAGGGGAAGTATTTCGATACGGAGTTCAACGTCAACGGCACGCGGAAGGTGCTGAAGGGCTATTACACGCACGTCGTGACCGACGAGGCGGTCAAGTGGCTCGAGCGGCCGCACGAGAAACCGTGGTGCCTCATCGTCGGCCACAAGGCCAGCCACACGCCGTTCACGCCCGAGCCGAAGTACGAGGACCTGTTCGACGACGTGGAGGTCACGTACCCCGACTCGGCGTTCCACCTGGAGGGGAAGCCGGAGTGGATCAAGGAACGTATCGACACGTGGCACGGCATTTACGGGCCGATCTACGGGTTCCGGGCGGACTTCCCGGACTCAGGGCCCGAGAGCGTGAAGGAGTTCGCCGAGTTCGTCCGCGCCTACTGGGCCGCGCTGAAGTCCGTCGACGATTCGATGGGCCGCATCTACGAGACGCTCAAGGCGACGGGCGACCTCGACAACACGCTCATCCTCTTCGCGGGCGACAACGGCATGTTCCTGGGCGAGCACGGGATGACCGACAAGCGGTCGATGCACGAGGAGAGCATCCGCGTGCCGATGCTGGCCCGGTACCCCGCCCTCATCCGGCCGGGCACGGAGGTGACGGAGCAGGTGCTGAACATCGACCTGGCGCCGTCGGTGCTCGAGATTTGCGGGGCCGAACCCCTCAAGGATATTCACGGCGCCTCGTGGAAACCGCTCCTCGCGGCCGAGGCGGACGGCTGGCGCCTCGCCTGGTACTACGAGTACAACTACGAGAAGCAGTTCCCGTACACGCCGAACGTGCGCGGCGTGAGGACCGACGAGTGGAAATACATGGAATATCCGCCCGGCGGCCCGAACGCCCGCACCTACAAAGCCGAACTGTACAACCTGAAGGAGGACCCCAAGGAACTCCATAACCTGATCGACGATCCGCAATACCGAAACGTCGTCGAGGACCTGAAGGTGGACCTTGCCCGGCTGAAACGGGAAACCGGCGCCGTCCCCGACGAGATGCCCGTCTACGAGGGCATCAAGAAGGAACTGCCGGAGGAGTCCATTCGGTAGGACCGAGTGCGGCGTACCCGTAGGCGATGTCATTCTGGGCGAGCGCAGCGATCGAAGAATCTCGCCGTGCGAAAGACATCAAGGCGAGATTCTTCGTCGCGGCTTCGCCGCTCCTCAGAATGACAGCCCGAGGGCCCGCACAGGAGGTGCACGATGCGCAGACGAATCGCTGTGATCGCCGCGTGTGTCACCCTTCTCGCCACCCCGCCTCTCGCCCGGGCCGGGTGGGACGTCTGGACCGTCACCGCTACGGTCCGCGCCCGCCGCGACACGCCGCCCTGCGAGGGCCGGGTGGTCCGCCTCTCGGCCGCCCGCGACGAGACGGAAAGTTTCCAGGTGCTCATGCGCGCGGGCGCGCCCGTCGGCGGCATCCGCCTGGAGGCCGCCCGTCTTGAGGGTCCCGGCGGGGCGGTCATCCCGGCGACGGAGGTCCGCCTCTTCCGCCAGCACTTCCTGCACCTGACCGTTCCGACGCACCGCAACGAGACGTTCGAGCCCGGCTGGTACGCCGACGCGCTCATCCCGTTCCGCCATCCGCTGACGGGCGAGGCCCTGCCCGCCGACGCCCGGTTCCGGGCCGTCCCGTTCGACCTGCCGGCCGACGAGACGCACGGCTTCCTCGTCGACGTCCACGTGCCCGCGGACGCCAGGCCCGGCGCCTACCGCGGCACCGTCCGCGCGACGGCCGAGGGGACGGAAGCGGTCGAGATTCCCGTGACGCTGACCGTCCGGGACTTCCGTTTGCCCCGCGTCTCGACGCTTCGGACGGCGTTCGGCTCGCCGGCCCACCGGATGCGCGACCACTACCGCCGGCGCGCGAAGGCCGGCAAGGAGAAGGAACCGGCCGACTGGGACGCCGTCGACCGGCAGTGCGCGGCGATGCTGTCGCGGCACCGCATCAACGCCACGCCGCCGCCCGAGATGCTGGCGCCCGAGCGGGACGAGGACGGCACGTACCGCTTCACCGACGCGCAGGTGGCGGACCTGCGAACGTTCGTCGATACGTACCACGTGAACGCCCTGCGCGTGGGGCGGCCGACGTCCATCGTCAAGGACCCCGAGAAGGAGAAGCAGAAACTCCACGCCTGGCTCGCGGCGTTCGATCGTCTGGCGAAGCGCCTCGACCGGCCGCACATCACGTTCTACACGTATCTGCGGGACGAACCGAACGACGCCGAGGCGTACGAGTTCGTGAGGAGGTGGGGGCGGGCGGTCCGCGAGGCCGGTTCCGTCGTCAAGGTCCTGGTGGTCGAGCAGACCTCGCCGCAGAAGGAGGCGTGGGGTGACCTGTACGGAGCGGTCGACATCTGGTGCGCCCTCTTCCCCCTCTTCAAGCCGGAAAGTGCGGCGAAGCGGCAGGCAAAGGGCGAGGCCGTGTGGGCGTACACGGCCCTGTGCCAGGCCCGGCCCACGCCGTGGTGGCACATCGACTTCCCGCTGCTGAACTACCGGGTGCCGGCGTGGATCGCGTGGCGGTACCGCATCCGCGGGCTCCTGTATTGGGGCGGCCTGTCGTTCTGGCGGCAGGTGGACGACCCGTGGACCCAGCCTGAGACCCTCGACCGCCGCAACCGCGGCAAGGGGCTCGTCTGGAACGGCGAGGGCAGCATCGTGTACCCCGGCCGGGCGTGCGGGTACGAGGGGATCGCGCCGAGCCTGCGCCTGAAGGCCCTCCGCGACGCCGTCGAGGACTACGAGTACTTCTCGATCCTGGAGCGCGCGGGCCGGGCCGAGGAGGCCCAGGCCGTCGTCCAGCCCCTCGCCGCGTCGTGGTTCGAGTGGGAGCCGGACCCCGCCGCCTACGAGAAGGCCCGGCGGCACCTCGCGGAGATGATTGAGGCGGGGCGCAAACGGAAATGACGAATTCCGAATTGCGAATGACGAGGGAATGACCAATGGCGAATGGTGGTGACGGCATGACCGTGGGTCACTCGTCATTCAATCGTCATTCGGGCCTCGTCATTCGTCATTGTCCGCCTGCCCCATCTTCACCGAAGCCTGCGTCAACTTCTTGCGAACGATTTCCGCGCTGAGCCCATCGAACAGCACCGTTGTCCGCCGGTGACCGAATGGCAGGGCCACGGTTCCCTGCCCGGCGGTCGGCAGGGCGACGGGTTTGCCGAAGATGTCCGTGGCGCGGACGCGACCGGCGTTGGCCTTTACGATGAGGCGGCCGGGTTTTCCGACGGCGTGCCACAGCGTGGCGACCGCGCCGCCGCCCGTTTCGCCGACGCACGCGCGGAGGTCCTTCTCGCCCGCGACCTTCTCGAGCGGCTCCACCCGGACGAAGGCGGGTGCGGCATCCGGCGCGCGGCGGAGGAGCACCACGTCCCGCCCCGTCTCGCGGAGCCGCGCCCGCACGCCGGCGGGGACCCCGCCGGCCATCCGCAGCGTCTCGTACGCCCGGACGATCTCCAGGATGCCGGGCGTCAGCGGGTGAGCGTCCAACTGGCGGAAACTCGTCTGCAGTGAGATCGGCGCATCCTGCGCCAGCGACCGGGCCATCAGGTACTCGACCTCGTCGAGCCCGAGCCCCTCGAAGTCCTTGCTCCGCGGCCAGATGCCGAACCAGCCGAGTTCACCGGGCACGCGGTCCTCGCGGCACTTCAGGAGGTACGCGACGGAGTTGTCGATGTGGTCGCGGACGGTCGGCACCGTCTCCCACGTGCCGCCCGCGATGAGCCGGCCGCGGATCGTATGCGGATACGTGTCCACCGTCCCGCTCCGCGTGAACGAGTGCCACAGCGGGTGCGTCATGATCGTGCCCATGTGGACGAGCGGCCGCTTCGTGAACTGCTCCATCGCCACCGCCTGGAACTTCGAGACATAATGATGGAACCGCCGGCGGTCGACGTCCTCGCCGCCGTCGAAGTAGACCATGTCGAAGCCGCAGGTGTTGAAGATGCGGGCCAGGCGGCCGGTGGCCTCCCGCAACAGGTCCGTCTCCTGGTCGATGATGTACCCGTTGATGCACCCGTCCACGCCGTAGTGGCGGCAGGTGGCGCCGGCGTCATGGGCGGCGGGCCTGGTGCCCCACGCGCCGCGCGTGCAGCCGAGAAACGTGTGCCACTTGCCCTTCGGGCCGATGGTGTCGTACCGCACGATTTCGTCGTCGATGATGACCTCGCAATGCTTCGCCACGCCGCCCTCCCAGGTCTTCTGCGAGGCGACGGGGCTGCCCGGCCACTCGCGGAGGTCCGTCCGCGTCCGGATGGCGGTGGCCTTCGCGTCGACGGCGGCGGCGAGCGTCGCCGTCCGGTCCACCCAGAACCGGCGGTCGGGCGCGGGCGTGACGTAGGCGTCGGTCTTCGAAATCTTGGATGCATAGCAGTGCATGCCCACCAGGACGCCCGCCTCGTGCAGCCGCGCGACGGTCCGCCGCAGCGAGTCGAGGCCGTCCGGGTAGGCGTCCGTGCGGAACGTGTAGTGGCCCACGTCCTTGCACCAGGAGTGCGAGAGCATCATCACCTGCCGGAACCCGCTCCGCCGGCAGAGGCCGAGGACGCGGTCGGTGTCCGCCTCGCCGAACCGGAGGAACCAGTACGAGCGGCGGGCCAGGGGCAGGTCCTTCGACGGCGTGCCGTCCGGGGCCGTGTTCGTCGGCAGCGCATACGGCCGGGCCAGTTGCGCGAGCGTGGCGTCCAGATTGCCGATGGGCGCGACGAGGAGCGCCGCCCCGGCGCCTTCGAGCCGCGGGCCGGGGGCGTCCTGGCTCCGAACGGTCAGTTCGGCGGCCTTGCCCCGCCGCCGCGCCCGGCCGTGGGCCTGGAGGCCCGTCGTCACGAGGCAGACGCCGGTCGTCCCGTCCCAGCCGCCCGAGAGGCGCGGGCCGACGTGTTCGGAAACGCAAGTCGCGAGGCGCGCCAGGACCACCTCCGTCGGCCGGGGGCCCGTGACCTCGTCGATCCGCCATGCCGCCCATCCAGGCCGCATCTCCACGCGGTAGACGAGGCGCGTCTCGACGCCCGCGAAGCCCACCCTCAGGCGGTCGCCGTCCAGCGCGGCGGCGTCGGCGTCGTGCCACGCCTCCTTGACCTTGACGGCGGCAAAGGCCGGCCGGGGCGACTCGGCGAGGCAGGGGCGGTCGGCCGTCTTGTCGCGAAGCGACCGCCAGACGGCGTCCTCGCCGAGGGCGGCGCGGAAACGGTCCGTCTCGAAGACGATCTCGCCTTCGCCGGCGGCGGACCGCGCGGGGCCGGCCAGGGAGACCGCAGCGAGCAGGACGGCGAGGGTGGCAGCACATCGCGTCATGGCGATCCTTCCTGTGGCCCTTGGTCGCTGCGTGTCACGGGGAACGTGCCGGGCAAGCCCGGCGGCTGAATCTGTCTACGTGCGAGCCGGCGGCACCGAATCGCTTGCGGAAATCCAGCCCCGTGCGTACCGTATAGTGGAGATGGACCGGGGCGGTGTCCAGAGGAATAGACGAGGGCCGGAGGACGACATGACACGTGCCGTACTTCTTGCAGGTCTGGTGGGGGTGCTGTGGTCCGTGGCCGGCGGGCCGGAGGCCGAGGCCGGCAAGCCCCCGAAAGTCACTGACGAGGCGGTCCGCAAGGCCATTCAGCGCGGCATCGACTACCTCATCAAGAAGCAGAAGGGCGACGGCACGTGGGAGGACAAGCAGTACCACCACGCCAACGAGGCGTGCGGGCACTCCGAACTCGCCCTGCTGACGCTCATCTACACCGGCGAGCATCCGAACCGCGAGTACGTCTCGAAGGCGCTGAACGTGGTGGCCCAGCGGCCGATCACGTTTACCTACGCCGTCGCCATTCGGGTCATGGCGCTGGCGCACGTCCAGAACAAACTCATCGAGCAGAAGCGCAACGTCGTGCGCGCGGCGCTGAAGCGCGACGTCCGGTGGCTGGTGGCCAGCCAGGGCCGCCACGGCGGGTGGGGCTACACGGCGGTCCAGGGCAGCAAGCCGAGCACCCGGTACGAGGATTTCTCCGTGACGCAACTGGTGGTGCTGGCCCTGCGCGAGGCCGCCCTGGCCGGCATCGAGATCCCGCGGAGCACCTGGCAGCGGGTCCAGAACCGGTACTTCGGGGCCCAGCACCGCGACGGCTCGTGGAGTTACATCGACCTGAACGACGCCGAGGGATACGGGTCGATGACGGCGGCGGGTCTGGCGACCATCTTCATCACGCTCGACAACCTCGACGCCGCCAGCGGGTGCCCCTGCCGCAACGGCCGGTCCGGCCGGCACGACCCGGAGATCGACCGCCGCATCGACGCCGCCCTGGCCTGGCTCGAAAAGCATTTCCAGGCGACGAAGAACCCGAACGGCAAGAGCCGCCGAGAGAAACGCGTCCACTACTGGCAGTACAGCGTCGAACGCGTCGGCATGGCCGCCGGGTACAAGTACTTCGGCGGCCACGACTGGTTCAAGGAAATCGCCGCTCACCTCATACGCACGCAGAACAAGGACGGGTCCTGGGACGGGAAATACGGCAAACTCGTCTCGACGTGCTTCTCCGTCATGTTCCTCTACAAGGGCCGGGGACCGATCCTCTTCAATAAACTGGAGTTCGACGGCCGGTGGAACACGCACCGCCGCGACATCTACAACCTCGTCACCTACATCTCGCGGATCAAGGAACAGTTGTGCCACTGGCAGATCGTCAACCTCAAGGCGCCCCTGGAGGAACTGCACGACGCGCCGGTTCTCTTCATCACGCCGGAGTCCATCCCGGAGTTCTCCGACGCCCACAAGCAGAAACTCCGCCGGTTCACGGACACGGGCGGCACGATCCTGCTGGAGGCCTCGTGCGGGAACCCGCAGGTCAAGGCGTGGGCGCGCGGCTTCATCGAAGAGGTGTGGCCCGAGTGGGACCTGAAGCCCCTCGGCCCGGAGCATCCCGCCTACACGGACCCGTACCCGCTGCGGCAGCGGCCGGAGATCCTGGGCGTCGACGACGGCGTCCGGACGTTCCTGTTCTACGCCCCGGACGACATCTCGTGCCCCTGGCATATGCGCGCCCTGGCCGGGCGGCTGTACCTCTTCAACTGGGGCATCAACCTGGTTGCCCATGCGACCGACAGCGCGCCCCTGCGGGCGAAACTGGCCGAACGCCAGCCCGCCCCCGACGAACGGTACGAGAAGCAGACCGTCCGGGCCGGGGCGAAGAAACGCCTGCGCCTCGCCCGCGTCCGGCACGCCGGCAAGTGGAACGTCGGCGCCAATTACCGGCCGCTTGAAGGGCTGGCGGCCTACGTCAAGCAGAAGGCGGACCTGGCGCTCGAGGTCAAGCAGGGGGTGGCCCCGCGGGACCTCGAGGGCTTCGACGTGGCGTACGTGACCGGCAGCGAGGCGGCCGCGTTCACCCCCGGCCACGTGGAGGCCCTGACGGCGTTCGCGAAGCAGGGCGGATGGTTGTGGTTCGAGGCCGCCACCGGCTCGTTCGAGTTCACCAAGGCGTTCCGCAAGGCGGCCGCCGAGGCCGGCTGGCGGGTCACGCTGCTGGCCTCCGGGCATCCGATGGCCAGCGGCCGGATGGGCGGCCCGAAGGGGTTCGACCTGACGCAGAACGTCCAGTTCCGCCGGGCCCTGAAGGTGCCCCGCACCGGCCGGGCGCACGCCGACTTCCAGGGCATCTACATGGATAACCGGCTCGTGGGCGTCTTCTCGCCGATCGACGTGGTCTTCTCGAGCACCCCCTACGAGGCGTGCATGTGCCAGGGGTACGCGTCGCCGGATGCCCGGGCCGTGGCGACCAACATTCTTCTCTACGCGGCCAGCGAGCGGCCGGAGCGATGACGGGCCAAACGCACGTTGCCGCCAAGGTTGTCACCCTGAGCAAAGCGAAGGGTCTCGCCGTGCGAACGGCAGAAAGGCGACAACCAAGGCGAGATTCTTCGGCCCGCAAGCGGACCTCAGAATGACAACGCAACGTACAGGGCCGCGAGAACGCGGCCGTGCCCCCCAACGAGCGGGCGGTCACTTCCCGCTGCCGGCGTCCTTCGCGCCCTTCGCCAGCGCCTTGGCGACGAGCGGCTCCCACAGGGCATACCCCTTGCGGTTCATGTGGAGCATGTCCTTCAGGAAGATGTCGCGGCGCGGGCCGCCGTCCTCGTCCAGCATCGGCGTCGCGATGTCGATGAAGGTGACGCGCGGGTCGGTCTCGGCGTACTCGGCCACGAGGCGGTTGGCGCGGGCCATCTCGGGCCACATCGACTCCCGCCGCGGGCTCGGCTTGATCGCGAGGAAATGAATCCATACCTTCGGCAGGGCCTTCCGGACCGTGCCGACGAACCGCTTGAAGTCCGCCAGGACGCGCTCGGCCTTCTTGCCCGACGCCACGTCGTTGTCGCCGGCGTAGAAGACGATCTGCCGGGGCGCGTGCCGCAGGATGAGCCGGTCGGCCCAGTGGATCTGGTCGGAGATGTGGCTGCCGCCGATGCCGCGCTTCAGGGCCCCGTGCCGCTTGAACGTCTCCTCGAGGTCCGGCCACATGCGGATGGAACTGCTGCCGGCGAAGACGACGCCGCCCTCGGCCGGGGGATGCTCCGCGTCGCGCTTCTCGTACGCCTCCACCTGTTTCGTCCACCGCTCGGGCGGCGGGTCGGCGGGTTTGGCGGCGCCGGCGGCGCCGGCGGCCAGCAGGACGGCGAGCGCGGCGATCGTCCATCGGGTCGGCTGCCGGTGATGCATGGGGCGGCTCCTTGGCGAGGGGTGCCACGCCTTCGCTTTCGAATGCGCGTTCGACATCATGCCTGGCCGCATGCTCTCGCAACGTTGCGAAAGTTCACCCGCCTGGGGCGGGCATGCCACCCGGCGTGTTGAACCGGCCGGGTCGCGGGCGGTATCGGGCGAACGCCGCCCGCTGGCGAATTGATGTTGACGCCCTGCCGGTGCGGTGGCAGAATGGCCGGTCCGGTTTGGCGCGGAGCCCCCCATTCGGGTCTCGGCGTCGCAACGCGAAGGAGACGACCGTGGCTGAATTCCATCACGTCGGCGTGCCCGTGAGCGAGCCCCAACAGGGCGAGACCTACCTGGAAGACGCAAAGGTGCACATCACGGACGGGGCGTCGCACCCGTACCAGTTCGAGTACCTCCGGTTCGAGGCCGACAGTCCGGCGCCCGAGCGGATGCAGAAACATCCGCACGTGGCGTACGTGGTCGAGGACCTCGACGCCGCCCTCGAGGGCGAGAGCGTTCTCCTCGAACCGTTCGAACCGTTCGACGGCCTCCGCTGCGCCTTCATCGTCAAGGACGGCGTGGTGCTGGAACTGATGCAGAACCTCTGACCGCCGCCCGCCCGTCGCCGGGCCGTGCCCTTTGCATTCGCCTCCCATGAAAGGCAACCGCCGATGGCCATGAAGAAGTTCGTCAACGATCCGGACAACCTCGTCAGCGAACTGCTGGAAGGCTACGCCCTGGCGTACCCGGACAAGATCCGGCTGACCGACGGCGGCCTGGTGGTCCGGGCCGCGCCGAAGGACGAGGGCAAGGTGGGCATGGTCACGCTGGGCGGCAGCGGGCACGAGCCGGCCCTCTCGGGGTTCGTCGGCGAGGGCATGCTCGACGTGAGCGTGCCCGGCGAGATCTTCGCCGCCCCGGGGGCGCCCGCCTGCCTGGAGGCCCTGAAACTCGCCGACCGCGGCGCGGGCGTCCTGTTCGTCGTCCTCAACCACGCCGGCGACGTCATGGCCGCCAACATGACCATGCAGATGGTCGAGAAAGAGGGGCTGAACGTCCGGCAGATCCTGACGCACGAGGACATCGCCGGCGGGCCGCGCTCCGCGCCGGAGAACCGGCGCGGCCTGGTGGGGTGCATCCCGCTGATGAAGATCGCCGGCGCCGCCTGCGAGGCGGGCCGGAGCCTGGACGAGGTCCTCGCCATTGCCGAGGCGTACGAGCGGAACATGGCTACCCTGGCCGTCGCCCTCACCAGCGCCACCCACCCCGCCACCGGCGAGGCGATGTTCGAACTGGCCGACGACGAGATGGAAATCGGCATGGGCCAGCACGGCGAGGCCGGCACCGGGCGGATGGAACTGAAGTCCGCCGACGAGACCGCCGAGACGATGCTCGACCAGTTGCTCGGCGACCTGGGCGTCGAGAAGGGCGAGAAGGTCTTCGTCCTCCTGAACGGCGCCGGGGCGACCACGCTGATGGAACTCTTCATCGTCTACCGCCGCGTCCACCAGGTGTGCGAGGCGCGGGGCATCGAGATCGCCCGCGGCCGCATCGGCGAGTTCCTGACGGTCCAGGAGATGGCCGGCTTCCAGATGCACGTGGCCCGCGTGACCGACGAGATGGTCGACCTCCTCGACGCCCCGTGCGACACGCCGTTCTGGACGGTGCGGTAGAGGAAAAGGATCCCGCGCGGCGGGTCTCCGCATCCGCCGTGCACGAAACGAAGGTTCCGCCGGACGCCGCGAAACGCAGAAACGGTCCGTGTTCGCCGGCCCGCTTGCGGGCCGCGCAGAAGATGAGACGCACCTGACGCGGTGGGTACGGAGACCCACCGCGCAGTAACCTGTGACATGTAACCGCCATGGCCGAGACGGTCGGATACGACGAGATGGTCCACATGCTTCGCGGCGCCGCCGAGAAGGTGGCCACGCAGCACGAGCGTCTCTCGAAACTCGACGCCGCCATCGGCGACGGCGACCACGGCACGGCGATGCGGAAGGCCATGTCTCTTCTGGCCCGGGCGGTGGCCGGTCACCGGGCGCGCGACGTGAGCAGCGTCCTGGGCGAGGTGGGCTGGGCCGTTCTCGGGGCCGGCGGCGGGTCCACCGGTCCCCTCTTCGGCACGTTCTTCATGGGCATGGCCGAGGCCACCAGCGACAAGGCCCGGCTCGATGCGCCGGCCCTGGCGGAGGTGTTCGAGCACGCCCTCGCCTCCGTTCGGAAACAGACGAAGGCCGCGCCGGGCGACAAGACGATGCTCGACGCCCTCATCCCGGCGGTCGAGACGATGCGGGCCTCGGCCGAGGCCGGCAAGGACCCCGCCGCCGCCCTGGCCGACGCCGCCGATGCCGCCGAACGGGGCGCCGAGGCCACGACCGACATGCAGGCCCGCTTCGGCCGGGCCAGGAACCTCGGCGAGAGGAGTAAGGGCACGCCCGACCCCGGGGCCACATCGGTAGCCCTGGTGTTCCGCGGCTTTGCCGACGCCCTGGCCGCCGGCGAGGACTGATCCCACATCGGCCCCGGCCGGTTCCGGTTGCCCCGGTCGGCCGGGTCCGTCGCACAACACGTGAACCCAAGGAGACGCCTGGTATGCCTTCCAAAGAGGAACTGAAGAGCCAGAAGGACTTCCACCTCGACACGCCGATGGACAACGCGGGGGTCTACCTCCGCGGGTCGGCCCATCTGGACTGGGGCATGAAGAATCGCCTGAGCCGCATCTTCAACCCCGCGTCCGGCCGCACCGTCATGCTGGCGTTCGACCACGGGTACCTGATGGGCCCGACGACGGGCCTGGAACGGCTGGACCTGAACATCCAGCCCCTCCTGCCGCACGTCGACTGCCTCATGTGCACCCGCGGGGCCCTGCGGACCTGCATCCCGCCGCAGACGAACAAGCCCGTGTGCCTGCGCGTCAGCGCCGGGGCCACCGTGCTGAAGGACGACATGAGCGACGAGTGCGTGGGCGTGGACATCGAGGACGCCGTCCGCCTGAACGCCGCCGCCATGGCCGTCCAATGCTACGTGGGCGGCGTGCACGAGAGCCAGACCCTGGAGAACCTCTCCATGGTCATCAACGCGGGGAACTGTTACGGCGTGGCGACGCTGGGCGTGACGGCGGTGGGCAAGGAGATGGCCCGCGACGCCCGGTACCTGGGGATGGCCAGCCGCGTGCTCGCCGAACTCGGTGCCCATTTCGTCAAGACCTACTTCTGCGAGGAGGGGTTTGAAGAGGTGGTGGCCGGGTGCCCGGTGCCGATCGTCATCGCGGGCGGGAAGAAGATTCCCGAGCAGGACGCCCTTGCCATGGCGTACCGTGCGATCGACCAGGGTGCGCGCGGCGTGGACATGGGCCGCAACATCTTCGCCGCCGAGGACCCGCCGGCGATGGCCGCCGCCGTCCGCAGCATCGTCCACGAGAACCGCAAGCCTGACGACGCGTATGCGATGTACCAGGACTTGAAAAGCGACGCCGCCAAGGCATAACCTTCTATGTTCCGCGGAGCGGGTCTCCCGGCCCGCCGCGCGGGCACACGAGGGGTGTTTTCGGCGCGGTGGGCCGGGAGACCCACCGCGCGGAATCCGCCTACGCTGGACACGAGCCGTCAGAAAGGAGCGTAGCACCATGCCGCAGATGAATCGACGCCAATGGTTGGCCGGCACCGCCGCCGCGGGCATCGTCGCGACCGGTGTCGGATGCGAGGGCATGAAGCGAAAGGGCACTATGGCTGCTGTCAAGAACGAGGACTTCTACAAGGCCGACGGCGCGTTCGACCAGGACGCCGCCAAGCAGGCCTATTACGACCTGATGGCCTCGTTCGGTTACCCGCGGTACGAGAGCCTGAAGGAGCAACTCTGGGTCCTCGACTTCGGACTCGGCCGGTTCACCGACGTCGGCATGGGCGGCGTGTTCTGGCTCAACGAGTGGGACGAGGCGGGCAAGTACGGCTACCTCGGCCATGAAATCTACCTGCTGCCCGGCCAGATGATTCCCGAGCACTGGCACGTGAAGCACGAGGCTATCCAGCCCAAGATTGAGGGCTGGATGTGCCGCTACGGCCAGACCATCCTCTTCGGCGAGGGCGACGCCTCGCCCGAGGCGAAGCAGGTCATCCCCGCCGGCGAGTGGAAGCACACGACCGTCCGCCACATGCAGCGCGTGAATCCGGGGGAGGTCGGGAAACTCAATCGGCCGCTCGCCCGCCATTCCCAGGTGGCCGGGCCCGAGGGCGCCATCGTCACCGAGTACGCCTCGTACCACTCGATGGACGCGCTGAAGTTCACGAACCCGAACGTCACGCTCTAGACCGTGGACGCTCGCGAATACCGCAAAGCCGTTTTTCATACCCTCTCCCCCGGCGGGAGAGGATAGGTGAGGGGGAGCACCGGATGGATTCACGGCATTCACCCTCACCCCATCCCTCTCCCGTCAAGGGAGAGGGGGAAAGGCACCCCGCGCGGCGGTTCCTCAGGACCGCCTCGCTTTTTCTCGTCCTTGTGGGTGGGCTCGCCCTCGTTCCCGCCCTGGCCGGTGCGGCCGAAGTGCAGGACGACCTCCTCGCCGACGCCCGCCACGCCATGGCCCGGGCCGCGGCCTTCTTTACGGCCATCTCCACGAACGGCGGATGGGCGGGCATCTACAGCAAGGACCTGGCCAAGCGCTACGGCGAGGCCGTCTACGAGAACGCCCGGCGGAACGAAATCTGGGTCCAGCCGCCCGGGACGCCGACCGTCGGCAAAACGCTCCTCCGCGCCTACCGCGTGACGGGCGAGAAGCGGTACCTCGCCGCCGCGCAGGGCGCCGGCCGGGCCCTCGTGTGGGGGCAGCGAACCGTCGGCGGCTGGGACCACCGGGTCGACGTCTCCCACCTCACGCCCGACGCCGCCATGCCCCAGCGCCGCAAGGGCCGGTGCACTCTGGACGACAATATCACCCAGGGGGCCATCGATTTCCTGATGGACCTCGACCGCACGCGCGACGAACCGTGGCTCGACGACGGCGTGCGCCTCGGCCTTGCGTATCTGCTGAAGGCCCAGTTTGACAACGGTGCGTGGCCGCAGTGGTATCCGCTTCGCGGCGGCTACCATGACTATTACACGTTCAACGATAACACGATCAACGATTGCATCCGCGTGCTGCTCGACGCGCACCGTCAGTACGGCCGGGCGGAGTATCTGGAGGGGGCGAAGCGCGGCGGCGACTTCATCATCGCCTCCCAACTGGACGAGCCACAGGCCGGCTGGGCCCAGCAGTATTCCCACGACCTGACGCCCGCCTGGGCCCGCGCGTTCGAGCCGCCCGGTGTGTGCAGCGCCGTGACGGCCCGCAACATCCGGACGCTCATCGACTTGGCCGTCTACACGCGCGACGCCAGGTACCTGGAGCCGCTCCCCGCGGCGCTCGTGTGGCTGGACCGCTCGAAACTGAAGAAGGGCACGTGGGCGCGGCTCTACGAACTCGGCACGAACCGGCCGATCTACGGCGACCGCGACCGCAAGATCCATTACACGCGCGAGGAGGTCAGCAAGGAACGCCGGACCGGCTACTCGTGGCAGGGCGATTACGGCGTGGCGCGCGCCCGTCGGCTCTACGAGCAGGTCCGCGAGATCGGCCTCGACGCTTACGCCGACCGGCAGGAGGCCGCCCACACGCGGACACCGTCGCCGGCGTCGCTGGCGAAGCGGGGGCCGTCGCTGGCCCCGCGTGCCCGACGGGCGATCGGGGCGCTCGATGCCGAGGGCCGGTGGATCGACGACGACGGCCGCATCCGCTGCGAGACGTTCGTCCGCAACATGCGGACGCTGTGCGATTACGTCGAGGCGGCCGAGGCGGGGAAGGCGCTGAAGCAACGATAGGGCGGGAGCGCTGTCATTCTGAGCGAGCGACGCGAGCGAAGAATCTCGCCGTGCGAACGTCACTCACGGCAAAGACCGAGGCGAGATTCTTCGTCGTCGCGGTAAACCGCGACTCCTCGGAATGACAAGGTGCATCGCGGCGAAGAGCAGTTGCTCGGCCGCGGCAATCCACGTAGCATATCCTCCGATCGAATGCCGCGGCAGCCCGGGAGGGCCGCTGCGCGGGAAACTGGATTCCACCGTAACCGTCCCACGAAAGGAACACGCGATGACGCAGCGACACGAGGCACCCCCGGCCGGCGTGAGCCGGCGCGGACTCCTGAAGGCCACGGCGGGCGGGGCGGCGATGGCGGCCGTCGCCGCCGCGGGCGGACCGCTTGGCGGGCCCGCACGCGGCGCCGAACTCAAGGCCCGCATCCGCCAGTCCGTCTCCCGCTGGTGTTTCGGCAAGATCCCCATGGAGGAGTTCTGCAAGGCCTGCCGGGACATGGGCATTGGCGGCATCGACCTCGTCGGACCCAAGGACTGGCCCGTCATGAAGAAGTACGGCCTCGTCGGCACGTGCACGCCCGGCGGGACGGGCATCAACAAGGGCCTGAACGACCGCGCGAACCACGAACGGGCGCTGCCCCGCCTCCGCAAGGCCATCGAGGACACCGCCGACGCCGGCTTCCCGAACGTCATCGTCATGGCCGGCAACCGCAAGGGCATCTCCGACGAGGAGGGGCAGAAGAACTGCGTCGATGCCCTGAAGCAGGTCGTCGGCCTCGCTGAGAAGAAGGGCGTGACGCTGGTCATGGAACTGCTGAACTCGAAGGTGAATCATCCGGGCTACCAGGGCGACCGCACGGAGTGGGTCGTCGACGTGGTCAAGCGGGTGGGCAGCCCGCGGTTCAAGGCCCTTTATGATATCTATCACATGCAGATTATGGAGGGCGACATCATCCGCACCATCCGAGCCAACATCGAGTGCATCGGGCACTTCCATACGGGCGGCAACCCCGGCCGGCACGAACTCGACGAGACGCAGGAACTGTACTACCCGGCCATCATGCGGGCCATCGCCGACACGGACTACGAGGGATGGGTGGCCCACGAGTTCGTCCCCAGCCGCAAGCCGCCGCTCGACAGCCTGCGCCAGGCGGTGACGATCTGTGACGTGTAGGACGGCAGGGATCGAGGGATGGAGGGATAGAGGGATCGAGGAAAGGCAACGGCAGGGACGAAGGGACGGAGGCGCAGAGGGACAAAGGAGACACGGATGCGGTATGGGATTCCCTGGACGATCGTCGGCGTCCTGGTGTGTACCGCTGCGCCGGCCTCCGGTGGTGAGGAGGATCAGGCCGTTCTCCGCCCCGCCATCGGCGGCGACTGGTGGCAGGTGGCGGGCGATCCCGACCTCGGCAAATGGACCAGCCCCGGCCAGCAGCCCGTCGACTTCGGCGTCTGGCAGGCCCGCGACGGCACCTGGCAACTCTGGTCCTGCATCCGCAAGACGAAGTGCGGCGGCAACACGCGGCTGTTTTACCGCTGGGAGGGCAAGCGCCTCACGGACGCCGACTGGACTCCCATGGGCATCGCCATGACCGCCAGGCCGGAACTCGGCGAGACCGTCGGCGGCCTCCAGGCCCCGCACGTCATCCGCGACAAGGGCAAGTACCTGATGTTCTACGGCGACTGGGGGCACATCTGCCTCGCCGAGAGCGACGACGGCAAGACGTTCACGCGCGTCCTGGGCGACGACGGCCGGCCGCAACTCTTCAGCGGTCCGTACGAGAACACCCGCGACCCGATGGTCATGGTGCACGACGGAACGTATTACTGTTACTACATGGGCCACAAGAAGGACGCGAAGATCCAGTCGGCCATCTTCTGCCGCACCTCGCGCGACCTCAAGGCGTGGAGCGACCCGGTCATGGTCTCGGGCGGCGGCTCACCGGCCACCCAGGACCGCTGGTGGGGCGGTGACGCGGAGTGTCCTCACGTAATCCGCCGGCACGGGGCGTTCTATCTCTTCCGCAACCAGCGGTACGGACCGAAGAATCTGAATACGCAGTATCGGTCGCAGGACCCGCTCGACTTCGGCGTCGATACGGACAAGTACATGGTGGGGACGCTGCCCGTGGCGGCGCCGGAGATCATCCGCCACGAGGGTCGCGACTACATCGCCGCCCTGATGCCGTCGCTGAAGGGTATCCGCATCGCCCGGCTGAAGTGGGTGCCCGTGGGCAAGGACGAGTAGGGCGGGTGCGTGCACCCAACGACGGGGATGAAGGGAGCGAGGGATCGAGGCGTGGCACCCGGCCGGGCAAGACCGGCCGTGGCACGTTCGATGGAGCGTGTGGCCCGGCCGGCTTGTCCGGCCGGGAGCCGTTCCTTCACCCCTCGCTCCCTCTCTCCCTGTCAGTTCCTGAGCGACTGAATCGGCGCGGGGATGCGGCCGCCGAACTTCACGAACGCGTCGCTCGCCCCGGCGCCCGGCACGTCCATCACCACGGCCGAGCCGAACAGGCCGCCGAACTCCACCGTCTCGCCCGGCTTGCCGCCCGGCACCGGGATGATGCGGACGGCGGTCGTCTTGTTGTTCACCACGCCGATGGCCATCTCGTCGGCGATGATGCCCGCCAGCGTCGCCGCCGGCGTGTCGCCCG
>JAWODB010000262.1:0-5463 GCA_046483505.1 Phycisphaerae bacterium | reverse complement strand
GAACCGCTGAACAGATGAGGGCGACGCTCCAGGCCTGCCACGAGGCGGGCGACCACAGCGAGGCCCTCGAAGTGGCCACCGATATCACCGTGGACGCCGGACGCCGGCGCGCCGAGCACCGGGAACCGCTTAGACTGCAGATAGTGCTGGCTCGTTCTCGACGCAAAGGGCCTTTGTGTCCAAATTGTGACCACGCCAGAGGACAGACAGGCAAAACCAGGCGGAACCACCCGCAACCAAGTAGAAACCGTAAATCCTTTCCAGCAGCGGGCTTATCGCATAAGATATGCGGCCACAAGGACTTACAGAAACAGGCGTGTTCGAATCCCTCCTTCGGCACCACTAAGTACTTGTTTTTGAAGGAGTTACGCCACTCGTCTCAGGGTACGTCACGCGGCTCGGGGTGGGCTGCTTGAGCCGCTGGCGGTGTGTCACCCGATTGCTGGGCTCCCGCCTTCCTTACCGGCTGCCGGGCCACCGACGCTGGAACAGGATAGGCGCGGGTCGGGAGATTTCCCGCTTGCCGTCGACTGTTGTGATGGCATGCAGGACGTGCAGCCCCGGCGGCAGGGGCTCCAACTGCACCAGATATGGGTTGTCGCGGTACCGCCGGAGGACCTTCAGGCGCTTGAGACCCGCCCAGTACTCCACCGTCACGTCCTTCCCGAACGGGCCGCACGCCAGCAGGTTGAACGGCACCCCCGCCTCCATGAAATGGATGACCCGCCCTTCCGGCCGCGTGAAACTGAACCCCTCGTTGCCGTCGAACCGCGGGAACTGGATGACCGTTTTCGGCCAGTTCGAGACGAACACCCGCCACACACGGGCGGTGTACTCGTCCGGCAGCCAGGAGACGTCGCCCCGGCGGGTCGCCTCATCCGCCTCCTTGAACGGGACGACCTGCGGGTCGCTGGTGTCCCACGTGGCGTTGAGGCCGAGGTACCCGTCGGCCTCATCCAACCTCTTCAGAGCGACCGGGCCCGCGGAGGGGTCGGCACCCGCGGGGACGCGCAGGTCGATACACCGCAGGAAGTAAGGCAGGATGACCTGGTCGGCCGAGTGCCAGCGGTGATAGACCCACCACATCGGCGCCTGGGCCCACCGCGCGCCGCGGCGGCGAAGCGCGGCGTCCTGGGCGACGGCTTGCTTCAGATGCTGGCCACCCGTATCCTTCGAGCCGAACACGTGCAGATGCGGCACACCGAGGACGGCGGGGTCCTCCGTATCGGCGCCCGCCATGCCGATGAGACCGGGCGCGGCCGCGATCATCCGCTCGGGCATCAGCCGGGCCGCCCGGGCCGTCCAGCCGCCCGCGAACGAGGCACCCGTTGCCACGACGGGCAGGTTCGGCAGATGGGCCATCCCGGTCTGCTCGGCGAGTTCCCGGATGGCCTGATCGTAATATTTTGGATCCAGCGCCCCGCCGACCCGCGCCAGCCGGTAGTGCCCGAGGATCTGGTACCACGCCCTCAGGTCCGGGATCTCCCAGGTACCTTCCCAGTCGGGCATGCGTTTGGGTTTGCGGCGCTTTTCGGACCCCTTGTCCCACTCGAGTTTCCGCCGGCCAGCGAGCATGATCTCCTTCGAACCGGTCGAGTAGACGAGGGCGCGGATGTCGGCCGCCGCCAGCGACTTGGGTTTCAGCAGGAAGATGCTCTGCGTGTCCGTGCCCTTGTCGCTGTCGGCCTGCGTCAGGAACATCTGCCACGGCTGCATCGGAGGCCGGTACTCGGCGTAGGCGGCGCGGGTGAGCGGGGCCTCGACGGGCCCTTCTTGGGTGAAGCGGATATGGTCGAACCGGACGGCCACCGTGCCGTCTTCCTTGCCCGCCGTCACAAGCAGTCCGACGAGCACCTTCTGCGCGAGGAGGGTGAAGGTGTAGTCCGTGCCGACCTCGGTCCACTGCTCGCCGTCGCGGCTCGCGTACAGGTGGTAGACAGGGTAGCGGCGGACGACCTTCAGCCAGAGTCCGTTGGCGGCAAACCGGCCGGGCGCGTGCACACGATGCGAGGTCCGGCCGCTGCCGTCATGCGTGTCGCGGGCCACCCCGTAACGCATAACGCACTGGAGGCGGCGGCCCTCACCGGAGCCGTCGCAGCGGACGGCGACCATGCGGCTGCTTCGGCCGGCCCCGGCGCGGACGGCGATGCCGAACCGCGGGGCCCGGGCTCCCTGCGGAGCCTCGGCCACGCGGGCCACGAACGTGAAGTTCGGCGCCTCGGTCGCCAGGTGCGCGAAGCCCCCGTCGTCGAACCCGCGGAACGGAAAGTGGCCGGTCGCCTTCACCGTCCACGACCCGTCGTCGTGCCGGACGCCGACCGGTTCCGGCGGCCCGTCCTTGCCGAGGAGGACCACCTCGAGGTCGGGCCCCTCGGCAGCGCCGGCGGGGCCGGCGGCCAGCAGCGCCGCCAGGGCGAGGCCGAGCGCCGTCAGGGCCTCCCTTGCCAACCGCATCGCCGCGTGCCGCATGCTCGTCTCCCGCGGGACGTGGGCGGGCGTTTCGTGTCCCGCCACCCCTTCTACCGCGGCGAGGGCGGAGCCGTCAACGGTTGTTTTCACCGGCCGCCTGGCCGGTCCGACCGGTTTCATCCCCTAGGCTGCCGGAGGACACCTGTCTTGGGAGGAACCCCGGGGGGACGTATCGTACGTCCCTCGCCCGCCCGCGGGCATGCAGACAGGAGACCGACTATGCTCCGTCATCGCTCGGCGTCGATGCGCACTCTGCTGGTCCTTGTCGCGGTGGCCGTGGCCGTCGCCGCCATGCCTCCACCCACGGCGGCAGTCGAGACCGCCCGCGTGCTTGAACTCGCCCTGTCCGACTTCCTGGACGGACGGTTCGACCTCGTCGTCCGCCTGTACCACCGCAACGAAGCGTTCTACCACGGTTACGCGCTTGTGCCGGACCGCGACAACCTGCCGCACCGGGTCGATCCGACTCCCGCCGCCCCGTTCGAGTTCCGCCGCCCCGACGGCAAGCGGCTGGAGGTCAAAGAGGAATGGATGGGCGTCTATTCGTATCACAACGACGAGTGGCGAAAACTCCGCGAGCAGTACGAGAAGGGTGTACTGACGGCCCGCACGTACGATGCGCCCTCGCCCATCACCTGGAACGGCAAACGTCTCAAGGGGACCCTGGACGTGTGGCTCCTGCCGCCCGACGAGGCGAACAACTGGGGGCTCGGTCCACCAAAGTGGCCGGTCTACCGCATTACCATCGATGCTGCCGCCCGCAACGGCTCGCTTGACGGCACCTTCGAGGCCCGTACCTACGACGGCAAGGACGTCACCTATGGCCGTGACGCCGAACCCCTCAAGGGCACGGTGACGGGCCGATGGCGCGACGACTTTTGGCAGCCCCAGCCCGGTACGGCGTACGCCGCCGGCAAGGACTGGCCGGCGGCGCGCGGCCCATACCTGAACGGCTCGGCCGTCGACTGCGGCGAGCCGCTCGTCGAGAACCTGCACGATGCGCGCCTCCTCTGGGTGGCGGAGGAACTGACACCCGGCGGCAAGGGCGGCTCGCCCAAGGCCGACTTCGGCTTCTACCCCGCCAACTGGTCCGGCATCGGCTACGGAGCCTTCGGAGGCCCCGTCGTCGCCGACGGCAAGGTCTACACGTACTTCCATTACCCCGACCTCGCGAGACTCCGAGCCGATCCCAAGGCGCGGGACCACATCCTGTGCGTCCGCGGCGCACCCCTGGGTCTCGTCGCGCGCGAGTTCGAGGCCGTCCGCCACACCGTCTTCTGCTTCGACGCCCGCACCGGCAAGACGCTGTGGCGTTGGCAATCCGAGGAGACGTTCGGCGGCGGCCACTCCGGCAAGAGCGGCAAGGGACTCACCCCCTGCGTCTACAACGGGAGGGTATACGTCCGCGGCGGCGCCATCCGGTGCCTCGACGCCAGGACCGGCAGACTGCTCTGGTCCCAAAACAAGCGTGTTTGCTTGTGCATAGTGTCGGGCAGAGGGCACGATGGCGTGGGGTGGGAGGTCCCGTTCGGGCCTCGGCGCCCCGCCGGTGCGTCGCAGCGTTGTGTTTGAATCATGGACGACTCTCTTTCCATCCCATCGCGCGAGCGCGGCGAGTCGGGGCGTCCGTACCCCGACGTCACGGTGCCGCCGTCAGCACCGCAGCGGATGGCGCAGCCCGTCTGCGGCCCGCAGCAACACCCTCACCCACGGGTTCCACGCCAAGAGCCGGTACACGATCCGGCGCCCCGTCCGCACGATCTGGCACGGCACACGCATAAACAGATTCAGGAACGTCTTGAACTTCATCCGAAGCACCGCCTGCTTCTCGGCGGCGTGCTTGCGGCGCCACCGGCCCGTCTCCGGCAGCCCGAGCGCCAGCCACGCCTTCAGCGTCCATGCCAGCGACGCCATCACCATGTACGCCCAGTTCGAGACCAGGTCGCCCACCGGCATCTCCATCGCCCGGGGCCCGTTCTTGAGTTGTTCGATCAGGTTCTCCTGGTTGCAGCGGCCGCTCGCCGTCGGCACGATCTCCGCCGCCGCCGTCGTCCGGTCGTTCGTGAGGTAGAAGAAGTACCGCACGTCGTCGAACAGCCGCCGTTCGCCCTTCTCCACGCTCAGGTTCTTCCTCAACACCACGGCCCGATACGCCCGGCGACACTGGGTCGGACGATACGCAAACTCGGCCACCTGCTCCGACCCCAGCCGGATGTTCTCGAACTGACGCTCGCGGACGATCCGCGCTTTGACGTTTTCGGGCCGCGCCCGCGTCTCGGTGCGGACCCCGTGCTTCGGCCGACGAACCAGCGGTTTCCAGGCCGATTCCGGCAGATCGTTGGCCATCTTCACGAGATTCGCCATCGCATCGATCCCGAAGAGGAACCGCACCCCTTGGCCGTCCCACCGGTCCAGGTCCCCGGTCTGCGTGAAGTCCGTGTCGCCCCGCAACAGGACCCGCTTGAACCCCGCCCGGCGGCACAGGGCAATCGCCCGGTCCAGGTAGGCCGCCGCCCCCTCGTGCGACGGGCGGTTGCCGCTCCGGTTCACCAGGTACAGCGGCTCGGCCGTGTTGGCCAGCGACACCACCAGCGGATGGTAGCCCCACTGCCCCTTGAACGAGATGTCCATCCCTTCCTTGCACTCGCCGCAGGTCGTCGCCAACGTGCCGTCGGCATCGATCACCGCCTCGGCGAAAAACGCCGGGGGCTGCCGCGTCCACACCCCCAGACGCACCTCGTTGATCGCGTCCATCAACTGCTCGATGTCGGCCGGCGCGAACCGGCGGCAGAAGTCGCCCGCCGTCGTCGGGTCGGGGACCCGCCGGGCCCCCAGCGCGTCCAGGGACGCCTCGTCGGTCCGCAGACGCTCGATGTCCTCCAGGCACGTCCCGCCGGTGAGAAGGTTATAGGCGATGGTCAAGACGTGGTCCGACTCGTGGTACGGCAGGTGCCGCTTCAGCACGTGCACCGCGCGGTCGATCGCCGCCACGAG